>CASFKR010000101.1 GCA_949295265.1 uncultured Verrucomicrobiota bacterium
CCCGCCGATGCGCCTGCCGCCCCTGAGACCGAGCCCGCCGAGGCCCCCGCCGCCGCCGCTCCCCAACCCGCCGCCGAATAACCCTTTCGCTCTCCATTTCTGACAGAGCCGCTCCCGCCCGCCGCGGGCGGCCCCAAGCCGGAAAGACTGATTCAATGAAAAACAGCTGGAAATCTCTACTGATGTCCGTATTCGCGGGTTCCGCACTCCTCTGCGGTACCGCCCGGGCAGATCTTACCCTGACGGACATGTTTATCGTGTCCGGATGGGATCCCATGACCGGTGAACCCATTTTCGTCGAAGATGGCGAAGCCTTTTCGATTACCTCCGAGCAGGATCAACTTCAGTTCTGGGTGCGCGTCAAACTCGCCAGCCGCACCGGTCCCACCAATATCAGCGGCAACCAGCTCGTGGTGACGGGCAATCCGTTGCTCAACTTCCAGTTGACCTCCAGGACGGGTTCGACGGTTATCCGCCGTACGGCTTCCTATACGGGCATTACGGATTACGATCCGACCGACGGGGAGGCCATGTATATGCTGTTTGCGTACACGCCGCAGGCGACGGATTACTACCACGGTGTTTCGCTGGCCTATGGCGGTACTGCGCTCATCAACCTCGGCACCGGCGGTTCGATTGCAACGGATGAGCCGTCCGACGGTTCGCTCCCGGTTTCCGCCTCCGGTCAGCTCCAGGGCACGGAGCTGCAGCAGGCTTTCAACGCAAACAGCGCCAATGTCGAAATCAACATGTATCGCATCACGACCGATGCGGATACCGTTGGCGGCGTTGAGATTCCCGCCGGAAGCGACCAGCTCATCACCATCCTGCGCGCGGATGAAGCCAACACGGCTTCGATGACCGTCAATTTCTCCATCGCCGACCGCACCATCGCCTCCATCGCCACGCAGAGCGCGACCATCGGGCAGGGCTCCTCCGCCCCGGTTTCCATTGCGGTGACGGGCGTCAACGTGGGTACCACGACGCTCACCGCCACCGTGGCCGGCCACACCGATCAGACGGTTACCATCCCGATCCGCGTGACCAAGTCGGGCACGGCCGCGCTCATTCAGTTCAGCCCCGAAACCGTCACCTTGGGTGAAGGCTCCTCGCAGCAGGTGCAGGTCCAGCTGGGCTCTGCCGCGACGCAGAACACCACCTTTACCGTGACGGGCGGCGATCCGGCTGAGCTCCAGTATTCGGACAGTTTCATTGTCACCGCCGGCGCCTCCGTCGGCTACATCAACGTCACCGGCGTGGACGGCCCGCAGAATGCCACCACCTACAACCTGACGGTGACCGACGAGTCCGGGGAATATCTGATGAACGCCTTCCCCGTGACCGTCACCAACATTCCGCCGACGCTCGTCTACCCGAGCACCGACAGCGCCAATCCTTCGATGGCTTCGGGCGTCGCCAACGAAACCATCACGCTTTCGGCCTCCGCCATCGATCCCGCCGATCCGCTGACCTATACGTGGACGATGCCCAACGGCAACCGCGTTGTGGGGCAGACGGCAGACTACACCTTCGATGCTCCCGGTGAGTACATGGTGACCGTCGAAGTCAGCGACGGCGACGGCGGCACCGCCGTCGGCTATCTCGAAGTGACCGTCGAGGAAGCCGTGACCGTGGTCTTCACGGACGAGTATCCTTCCCGCAAGTCGCTCCCCGGCTGGGCCGAAGCCACCTTTACGATTCTGCAGCCCGCCAACAAGGCGTGGAATGAGGAAGGCAACTCCTTCCGCCCGAATTCGGCCATCCGCGTGCAGGCGCACCCCGAGGCGGGCACCTACCCGCTGTGCTGGGCCCGCGACAGCACCGATTACAACGTCGGCAACAACGTCCTCACCGTCCCCAACGCAAACACGACCATTTCGCTCAATGCGCCGGCGGAGGGGGTTCAGACCATTTACTTTATTGCATCCCACCCGTTCCACGATACCGACACCTTCGGTGATATTGACCAGGACGGCCTCTCCGACGGCTGGGAAATGCTCTATCTGGCGGGCGAGAATGCGGAAGCCACTTCCGACACGCTCATGACGCTACCGCTGGCCATCAACTCCGGCGACTACGCCGCCACCGGCAACCCCGACAGCGATACCCTCCCGACCTCTTCGACGATGATTGTCCCTGACCCGAACAATGCGGGCTGGCAGGTCGAAGTCTTCCGTTACCCGCTGAGCTGCGCGGCCGGCGATGTGACCTATGCGGTCGGCCCCGGCAAAGACCCGTTCAACAACCAGCGCGAATACCGCGGTCTGCGCGAAGACCGTGACAACGGCAACGGTCTGCGCTACTACTCTACCGAGTATGGTTTCGCCACCGAGCCGGAACGCGGCAACAGCCCGGGTACCAACCCGACGCTCGCCGACTCCGATGAAGACGGCTTCGAGGACGGCTGGGAGTTCTACTTCTGGACGACCATCATGTACGAGGTCAACAGCGACAGCTGGCGCGCCTACGACCCCACCTTCCAGACCTACGACCCGGAGAATCCCGATACCTCGGGCATCCGCCTCCTCGATGTCTACGACAAGGACTGCCTCCTGACCATGTTCGATCCGATGGCGGGCGACATCCCCGTTCCGGATACCGCTCCCTTCGAGGCTGCCGGCTACGACCTCTCGCTCTGGGACATTGCCGCCGATATCGATAACGACGGTCTGACTCTCTACGAGGAATACCTCCTCGGCACCGATCCGCTCCACTGGGATACCGACCGCGACGGCATGCCCGACGGCTGGGAAGTGTTCCGCGGCCTCGAACCGCTGGATCCCCGCAACAACCTCAACGGGGCCGGTCCGAACGACAACCCGGATAACGACAAGATGGCCCTTTCGGGCGGCTTCAAGCACGCCCTGGCGTACATCTACGACTGGGAGAACAATACCTACTGGAACGGCAGCGTTTCTCTTCCGTTCAACCCCGCGATGGTGACGGATGGCGAGAACTTCTCCAACCTTGAGGAGTTCCTCTTCGCCCAGTACCTCTACGAGAATGGCGCCGGTCCCGATGGCGGTGTCTATCCGTCCGACTGGGCCAACTACACCACCAATCCGCTCGACAACGATACCAACAAGGACGGTATCCCGGACGGCTGGGAGGCCTACGTCGGCTACTCGCCGATTCAGATTCCGAATCCGGATCCGATCTACGAGGTGGGCGTCGATCTCTATGCCCTCAAGTACGGTGCCCCCATGCCGGAAGCCCTGCATGCCGATCCGGACAGGGACGAGCTCGACCTCTATGCGGAGTTCGACAACGCCACAACCGCACCGCCCGCCGATGCCACGCCCGTCACATGGATTGACGGCACCACGGTCTACGGCACCGTCATCAACGTCGGCAACGGCGGCACGAACGGCGTTTCGCAGGCCATTACGCGTTACTTCCCGTGGGATTCCACCAACCGCCTGAATGCCGCCTGGACGAACAAGCGGCTGCCGACCGATCCGTACAACGAAGATACGGACGGTGACAGTTTGCCCGATAATCTGGAGTACGAAGGCGAAGACACCAACGGTGACGGCTCCAAGATTGTCAACTTCGACCCGACCTCGGCCGATACCGACCGCGACTGGCTCCCCGATGCGTGGGAATACCTCTTCGGCACCTACGATCTCGAGAACGCCGGTGACGGCCCCGACCCCAATGACCCGTTCGGTCCCTGGGGCGACCCCGACGGCGACGGTCTGCCGAACTATCAGGAATACCTGACGGCCTCCGTCTACGGCTGGCGCTACGATTACTTCTACCATGCGGACAATCCGGACTACTTCATGCCGGATGATTCGAAGTATAACGCCTATCCGTACGCGGATTCGTACGCATTCCGTCCTTATCAGCCGATGGACTTCTTCCGTCCGGCGCCGAACCCGGTTGAGATGGCCAACGCCATGACCCGCCTCGAAGAACTGGAGACGGAAATCGGGCTCGATGCCTCCTCCTCGCCGTCCATTGGCGGTACGGACAAGTACTCCGTGATTCAGCGTGCCTATGAAGTGCTTCGTTCGGGCAGTATCGGGACAGACGACATTATTCTGATGTCATACCTGATGGAAGCGGCTGCAAATCTCGATTTCTCCTACGGCGGTGTTCCCGCAACGTGGGACCGCGCATACTTGGCGGATCGGGATCTGGAGGTTGTTTACAACTACATCCGACCGAAATTCATCGGTGTCGGCGGCTTCCCGGGCACCTCGCCCCGTTCCGTCGATACCGACAACGACGGTATGGAGGATTCCTGGGAGGTCTTCCACGGAATCAACCCGCTCTACGGCGGCGCCGTCCTCAGCAACGTCGCAGGCTCGCTCGTGGATTCCGACCGCGCTGATAATCACATCTACGGAAACGGCTCGACCGACAACTGGATCATGAACAGCTCTCCGGTGGTCAACCGCGTGCTGACCCCGGTCATGGGTGTTCCGATGCCGGTTTCGCGCGAAGCGACGGCCTTCTATAACACCCTCTTCGATCTCTACTACGCGGAGGCTGCGCACTACGACCTGGTGCGCCGTCCGTGGCTCTCGGGTGACCGGTTCGCCGACCCCGATCACGACGGTCTGAACAACCAGGAGGAGTCCTACAACCACCTCGCTTCGTCGGTGTTGCATCATACCGACCCGAGCCCGTACTGGCTCACCGACGCGTCCAATCCGCAGTCGCACGTGAATCTGTACTACTCGACGGCGGGGCTGGCGGAAATCTGGCTCTGGGACCGTGACATCAACGGCGGTGTTCTCAATCCGCCCGAGTATATGTTCTCGTTCGAGACCAACGAGGGCTTCGATACCGATAACGACAACCTCAACGATATCGAGGAACTCTCCTCGCATGGCGACAGCATCTACGCTGATCCGCTCGATGTGGATACGCCGCGTGCCCGCAAGGCGCTTTACCTCAACGGCAATGCCGCCGCCCGTACGCGCAATCCGTTCTTCCACGACAGGTGGGCGATGACCTCGTACACCGTCGAGTTCTGGTTCCGCGCGCAGCTGCCCGCCAATGGTCAGACCCAGACGCTCATTCATCGCCCGGTGTTCATGCCGACCGATGATATGTCGGATGCCACGTACTGGAACATCCGCAACACGTTCCTCATCGAGCTCGACCCGGAAGGCCACGTGACGGCCCGGGTTGACAACGACGCGCTCGAAACGGTTTCGTCCGCCCAGGTGATTTCCGGCGGCCGCATCGTCCCGAACGTCTGGAACCACGTTGCCGTGACCATGGATGCCGCCAACGACCGGTTCTCGCTCTACCTCAACGGCGAGCTCTCCGACTCCGTCCGCACCGCCCTCAAACCGTGCAACGGCACCCTTATGGGCGCCTCTTACACGATTAACAACGAAACGGGCACCGGTACGCTGGTGTCGGGTACGGTGACCAACGTCACGGCGTACTCGTTCAGCCCGGCTCCGATTGTCATCGGCGGTTACGACAAGAATCCGTGGGGCATCGTCTCCGGTATGAACAACACGCAGCCCGACTTCGATGACTCGCGCTTCTACACCGGCTGGATTGATGAGGTTCGCATCTGGGACCAGGCCCGGTCCCAGACCGAAATCCTCAACAATATGACCAAGCGCTTCTCCAAGGCGGACATCCTGCCGATCAATCAGGCGCGCTTCGCCTGGGAGATGGAGAACATCGCTACCATCGACAACATCACGGATTTCCCGCAGCAGCTCCTCTATCACTTCTCGTTCGATACGCTGCCGGATGTTTTGCCGAGCGCGGATCGCGATACCACCGAAATCCCGGATTCCGATATCACGAGCCGTCCCAAAGGCTGGGATGCCATCGACAACGACAATCCGCTCAACTCGATTCCGTGGTGGGAGCGTGCCGCTGACCGCAGCACCATCTACGGTCCGCAGTACGATTACATCCCGGTCATCGAGAACACGGTTGCGCATCTCCCGCAGCATCCTGCGGTGGATATGATGTCCCTCCGCGCGAACTACGATACTAACACGTGGGAGGTTCTCTCTTACCGGTATCGCTACACGAGCGACTGGTTGCTCGACGTGCTCGACAACATGGCGATCTTCACCAATGGTGTCAGCGACGTCAAGCTGAGCCAGGTCAAGAACTCGATGAATCCGTACGGCATGGTCTACTACACCGCCGCCGGTTGGGACGACGCCATCAGTCCGCTCGCGTTCTCGGGTGAATTGGGTCTGCTCAGCGAGTATCAGGCGGTTCCGTTGCACTCCGACCTGCTTCCGCTTCGCGACGCGATTGGCGACATCGATGTGGAGATGTGGGACGGCAAAGGCGCCGGCTTCGAGAACGTCGCGCTCGACTCCGACGGCGACGGTCTGCCTGACTGGTGGGAAGTTGCGCACGGTCTCGATCCGTACGATGCCACCGGTATCAACGGCGCCTACGGCGATGCCGACGGCGACGGCCTCGACAACTTTGCCGAGTACCTGGCCGGCACCAACCCCAACTCCGCGGACTCCGATTCCGACGGCTACACCGACTACTACTCCCGCAAGGACGGCACCAGCCTGACCTACGGCGAGATGTACGACGATGGCGACGGCATGCCCAACGACTGGGAAATCCAGTACGGCTTGGATCCGGACCGCT
This sequence comes from uncultured Verrucomicrobiota bacterium, assembly GCA_949295265.1. Lineage (GTDB taxonomy): Bacteria > Verrucomicrobiota > Kiritimatiellia > RFP12 > UBA3636 > JAEDLN01. Next base: position 6,604 of record CASFKR010000101.1, read on the forward strand.
TCGATGCCAATGACGACCTCGATGAGGACGGCTGGACGAACCTCGAAGAGTATCAGGCCGGCACCAACCCCGCCGATGCCCGGTACTATCCGACGCCGAAGATGAACGTCACGTACTACTACAATGGCGTCAACAATACGGCTCCGTTCCTCCAGCTCCTCACCTACGCCGAGAAGACCGCCGGTTCCAACATGGGCGGCCACTACGATGGTCGTTACTACACCACCGCTACGCCTGTTGATCTCGGTTCCGGTGTCACGGGCGATGACGGATACGGCTTCATGGTCAACGGTCGCGCCTACTACGCATCGTACCTGCCGTACAGCGGTGTGACGGCCGCCACCATTACCATTGGTGGTCAGTCTTATACTGCCGAAGAATGGAATGACGAGTTGGGTGTGTTCGTTTCCGATGAATTGGCCATCTACGACGGTATCTTCATCCACTGGGAACGCGGTGCCATTCTTTCGCGTGGTTCTGCGTACACTGGTTTGGAGTACACGATGACCGATGTCCTCCTCGATTCGTACACGTTCCCCGCGACCTTCAACGATATGTACAAGTCGTCCGATGGCTCGCGCGGTCACATCGTGTCCGGCCCGAACCATTTCCTCGGGTTCCTCGACCTCAACGGCGACAACGTCTGGACAGAAGGCGAGCCCATGGGTCTGAGCACCACGCTCCCGTCGCTTGTCGGTTGGGATTCCATCGATGTCGAAATCCCGCTCACGGACAGCCTCTTCGGCTATCCGCGCCTGGCTTGGAATGCGTCCACCAACAACGTCACCCACTACACGGTCTCGTTCACCGTCCCGATGGCGGGTACGCAGACGTTCACGGTGGAGGCGCCGCGCACCTTCTTCCACGAAGGCGATATCCTCAATGCCGGTCAGAACGGTCTGAACCTCGGTACCGGCACGGATATGTCCGTCTCCTACCGCGTCTACGACTCCAGCAATGCGTTGATCACCAACGGCGAGTTCCGGGTGACCGCCGTCGGCAACACGCCGCGCCGGACCATGCGGACCAAGTACCCGGTGCAGTCTACGCAGGTCTACGGCGCCGTTGCCGAACTGCAGTGGGAGATGGATTGGCGCAACCAGGGCGTTCGCGTCACCCTCCGCAACGAGGATACCGGTGAAACCTACATCAACAACCAGGCGTATCCGCTGCCGATTCGCCACGGTCTGACGACCGACGACACCTACTACTACTCGCTCAAGCCTCAGCTGGGCGCCAATGGCAGGTTCGTCTCGCTGCCTGCCGGCACGTATTCCTACACCATCACCGAACTCATCAACACCACCGGCGTGACCCCGCAGAGCGTCAGCGGCAAGTTCCAGCTCGTCACGAGCGACACGAACCGCAACCTCTACTCGATCTCCGGTACGATGAAGTACTTCGGCAAGGCGCAGGAGCTCGTCGACAGCGGCACCGTCCTCGCGACCGCTGACGGCAGCGGCATCTCGCTCACGGGTTCCGACCTCACCGGTCTCACGCCCGGCTCCATCAGCATCCTCGTCAAGCAGAACGGCACCACGATTGAGACGCTCAACGATGTGAACGCCGATGGCGTCCTCAAGTCCGAGTCCGCCAAGCTGGCCTACTCCGGGTACATCAACTACACGACCGGCGAATGGTCCGTCTCCTTCTCGGAGCCGCCCGCCGCCGGTACGACGCTGGTGCTCGCCACCAAGCGGTTCGAGTCCCCGGTCTACATCCAGGCGTTCAGCCTGCCCGATGAAGCGTCGAGTGCCGTCTCCATCGCCGGTTCGCCGATCGCTCAGATTGTGACCCACGTCAAGGGTGCGTTCAAGATCGAAGGTCTCAAGTCTGGCTCCTACGCCATCCGCGCGTTCCTCGATTCGAACGGAAACGGGGTGTGCGATGAGTGGGAGACGCAGGGCTACGCCATGCCGTCCAGCTCGCAGAGCCCGGTGCTCGACTCCGGCGTCTCGCCGCTTGTCATCTCCGAGGGCAACGTGACGATGACGACGCTCGTGCTCCACGACAAGGATACCGACAACGATCTGCTCCCGGATGCCTGGGAGTACAAGATGTTCGGCTCCCTCTCGGACAAGTCCGGCTACGATCAGGCCAGCCCTGGCATCTACATCTGGCAGGAATACGCCGACGGCGCGCTCGACTCCGATCCGCGTACGCCTGATACCGACCTCGACGGTCTCACCGACGCCATGGAAATCATGGTGACCGGCACCAACACCCACGAGGCCGATACCGATGCCGACGGCATCTCCGATCTCGAAGAGTTCCTCTCCGGTTCCGATCCGAATGATGCCAATGATGCCGTGCCGTACCAGATGCCCGCGCTCGCCTTCGATGAGGACGGCGTCCCGTACGTCGACTGCACCTACCCGGCGCTTCGTCTGGGTGTCATCCTCAACTACGAGCTGCAGCGCAAGCAGACGCTGGATGACCCGGCCTGGACTGCGGTCTGCGACATCTCCGTCGGCATGACCAACGTCGTCGCCTCCTACGGTGTCGATGGCGCCACGGTCTACGAGCAGCCCGCCGGAACCATCCGGATGAAGCCCGCCGAAATGTCCGATGCCGACTTCACCTCCGGCTTCTACCGTGTGAAGATTACCGCCGACTACGGCAAGATGGTCGACAACGGGGACGGTACCTGCACGTACTGGACCTGGGTCAAGTCCGAGTGCAACACCTGGACCTACACGGCAGCCGCCACCGGCGAAGGTACGCTCGTGCGTGATGCCGACGGCAACTGGAGCTTCGTGACGGATACCGACAGCGCCAAGTCCGGCTCTCTGATCCGCAACGAAGACGGGTCCTGGACCTTCATCGATTGACCCCCGTAACGGATTCACCTCCGTCTCAGGCGCGCCGCCCGCAGCGGCGCGCCTTTTTTTGTGCCCGGCGTGTGCCCTCGCGCGGGCGGCATGCAGGGTGGAGTTGGTGGGGCCACTGGGAGTGGGGCAGATGAGGCTACTGGGGCGACTGGGGCTACTGAGGCCACTGGGAATGCTGCGCTGGTGTGTGGTAGCGAGCCGTCCTGTTCGTCCTGTTCGTCCTGTTCATCGTGTTCGTCCTGTCTGTCGTGTTCGTCGTGTCTTCGGCTCGCTGCGCGAGCTCCGCTGCTATCTGGGGTTACTGGGAATGCGGCGCCGGCTTCGCCCGCTTCGCCCAGGCGGCTGTGCCGCCATCTGAAAAGTCCTTATTTGATTCCTTGGTCGGAACGTAGGGGAGGCCTCAGAGGGGGGCTTCGCTTCGGCTTCTCTGCGGCGATAACCCTGCAGGCGGCACCGCTGGAAAAAGGGCGGGAAAAACGATAGAATTCCGCGCACATACACGATTTAACCCCCTTTTTGCATTGACCATGATTCGCGTCAATCCCCATTATTCCAAGATTCAAGCCAATTACCTGTTTGCGGAAGTGGCGCAGCGGGTCAAGAATTATCTGGCCGCACATCCCGGTGCCGATCTGATCCGTCTGGGCATTGGCGATGTGACGCATGCGCTTCCCGCCGTCTGCGTCGAGGCGATGGTCCGCGCCGCACGCGAACAGGGGAGCGATGAGACGTTCCACGGGTATGGTCCCTATTACGGCTACGAGTTTCTGCGCGAAGCCATTGCGAAGACGGACTTTCAGGCGCGCGGCTGCGACATTTCTGCGGAGGAGATTTTCGTCTCCGACGGCGCCAAGTGCGATGTCGGCAACTTCCAGGAGATTTTCGACACGGACATCCGTGTTGCGGTGCCCGATCCGGTGTATCCGGTCTACGTGGATACGAACGTGATGGCGGGGCGCACGGGCGCACACGTCGGCGGCAATTACGAAGGGCTGACCTATCTGGTGGGCAATGAGGCCAACGGCTTTGTGCCGCCGGTGCCCGCGGAGCCCGTCGACCTGGTCTATCTCTGCTTCCCGAACAATCCGACGGGCGCGGTGGCCACGCGCGAACAGCTGCAGGCATGGGTCGACTGGGCCCGGGCCAACGGCGCGCTCATCCTCTTTGATGCGGCCTACGAGCTCTTCATCCAGGATCCCGCCATTCCGCACTCCATCTACGAAATCCCCGGTGCGAAAGAGGTGGCGGTGGAATTCCGCTCCTTCTCGAAGACGGCCGGGTTCACGGGTACGCGCTGCGGCTACGCGGTCGTCCCGAACGAGTGCCGCGCTTACGACGCTTCGGGGGCGGCGGTGCCGCTGCAGCCGCTGTGGAAGCGGCGCCAGAGCACGAAGTTCAACGGGGTTTCCTATCCGGTGCAGGCGGCCGCGGCCGCCGTTTACACGCCGGAAGGGCAGGCGCAGTGCCGCGCCCTCATCGCCGGGTACCTCGCCAATGCCAGGATTGTGCTCGAGCACCTCAATGCCAAAGGCTACAAGACCTTCGGCGGCGCCAATTCGCCGTACGTCTGGTTCAATGCCGGCATGGAGAGCTGGGGCTTCTTCGACCGGCTTCTGAACGAAGCGCAGGTCGTCACCACCCCCGGGTGCGGCTTCGGCAATGCCGGCGCCGGCTTCATCCGCATCACCGCTTTCAATTCGCGGGAAAACGTGGAGCGCGCCATGGAGCGCCTCGACAAGATTCTGTAACGCTCCGCCTCTCCGGAGCCCTGTAACGGAGGCCGCAGCCGAGTCTGCGGATTGCCATGATTATCGACGGAAAGAAAATCGCCTCTGACATTCGTGCGGAAGTTGCTGCGGAAGCGGCCGCCATGGCCGCGCGCGGCACCCGGCCCGGGCTTGCCGTTGTTTTGCTGGGCGATCATCCGGCCTCCGTTTCGTATGTGACGGCGAAAGAGCGCGCCTGCGCCGAATGCGGCATCGCCTCGTTCCCGGTGCGGCTCCCGGCGGATACGCCGCAGGAGGCGCTGCTCGCGGAAATCGCGCGCCTCAATGCGGATGACCGCGTCGACGGCATTCTCGTGCAGCTGCCGCTGCCGCGGGGCTTCGATGAACAGGCCGTCATCCGCGCCATCGCGCCCGAAAAGGATGTCGATGGTTTTCATCCCGTCTCGCTCGGTCGGCTGCTGCTCGGGCAGGATACGTTTGTGCCGTGCACCCCGGCGGGCATCATCGAACTGCTGCGCCGCAGCGGCGTGGAAACCGCGGGCAGACACGCCGTCGTCGTCGGGCGCAGCAACATCGTCGGCAAGCCGATGGCGCTGCTGCTCGGGCGCAAGGGGACGGATGCCACGGTGACGCTCTGCCACACCGCTACCACGAATCTGGCGGACATGACGCGCCAGGCGGACATTCTCGTGGTTGCGGCCGGGCATCCCGGCACCGTGGGTGCGGGAATGGTCAAGCCGGGTGCCGTCGTCATCGATGTCGGTGTCAACCGCATTCCCGATGCCACGCGCAAATCCGGGTTCCGGCTGGTCGGCGATGTGGATTACGCGGCGGTGGAGCCCGTGGCGTCGCTCATCACGCCGGTTCCGGGCGGGGTCGGTCCGATGACGATTGCGATGCTCCTCAAGAACACGCTTCGTGCGGCGGCCTTGCGCCGCGCATGATTTTTCCTGCGCCCGTCGGCGCGCTTCAGCCCCTCGCGGCTTTCCCGGTTTCCTCTTTGCTGCGCACACGGTTTGCGCAGATGGCGGCGCATCTGCCTGTTGTTCACCCTTTTTACGGTCCGTCTCCCGGAAACAGTCCGGCCCGGCCACTCTTTTTCAGCACATGAATCACAGCATTGTTCACGAAGGCATCAAAAACCTTCACTATGAAATCCGCGAAATCGTGGATTTCGGTTATCATCTCCGCTCTCTGGGACGCCCCATCACGTGGGAAAACATCGGCGACCCCGTAGCCGCCGGCGAGAAGGTCGCTCCCTGGATCAAGGAAATCGTCCGCGAGACGGTCGAAAGCGGGGACGCTTCCTACGCCTACTGCCCCAGCCGCGGTATTCTCACGACGCGCGAATTCCTGGCCGACGTCGTTTCCAACCGCCCGAACAGCGTCAAAATCGGTCCGGATGACATCCTCTTCTTCAACGGCATCGCCGATGCGGTCGATAAACTCTACGACCTGATCCAGAAGGACTGGCGCGTGCTGATGCCCTCGCCGTCCTACCCGACGCATACCTCCAACGAAGGCAAGCGCGGCGATTATCCGCACCTGCAATTCCGGCTTAATCCGCGCGACAACTGGCAGCCGGACCTCGAGGAAATCGAGAACAAGGTCAAATACAACCCGCAGGTCGTGGCCATTGCCATCGTCAATCCGGACAACCCGACGGGGATTGTGTACCGGCGCGAAGTGCTCGAGGGCATCGTCCGCATCGCCGCCAAGTACGGGCTGTTCATCATTTGCGACGAAACCTACGCCCACATCTGCTTCAACGGCGCGGAAACGCTGCACCTCTCGCAAATCATCGGCGATGTGCCCGGGCTCGCACTCCGCGGCATTTCGAAGGATTTCCCGTGGCCCGGCGCCCGGTGCGGCTGGATTGAGATGCTCAATAAGGACGCCTCGCCCGCTTTCCGCGAGTATTGCGACGCCCTCGTCAAGAGCAAGATGATGGAGGTGTGCTCCACCACGCTGCCGCAGATGGTCATCCCGCGCGTCTATGGCGACCCCCGGTACCAGACGCTCAAGAATGAGCGGGCGAAGATGTTCGAGCGCCGCGCCAATCAGGTGTACGAGTTTTTCCGGACGGTCCCCGGCGTCATTGCCCGTCCGGTGCAGGGCGCCTTCTACTACTGCGTGACGTTCGAGGACGGCGTCCTCGATGAGCGCCAGACGCTCCCCATCGAAAACCCCGCCATCCGCGAATACGTCGAGCAGTGCAACCGCGGCGTGCCGCTGGACAAGCGCTTCGTCCATTACATGATGGGCTCCGAAGGCGTCTGCGTCACCCCGCTTACCGGGTTCCATACCGACCAGAACGGCTTCCGCCTGACGCTGCTGCAGCCGGATGATGCAGAACGCGCCCGCACGCTCGAGCGCATCGGCAAGAGCATCCGCGCCTACACCGGCCTCTGAAAACGCCGCCCGGCCCTGTCCCGCACATGCTGCACATCGTCCTGGTTCACCCGGAAATCCCGCACAACACGGGCGCCATCGGGCGCACGTGCGTCAGCTTGGGATTCGATTTGGCGCTGATCCGTCCGCTCGGGTTTGTGCTGGACGACGCGCATCTGCGGCGGTGTGGGCTGGATTACTGGCCGCACCTGGCCGTCAGCGTTTACGATTCGTGGACGCATTATCTGGAGACGGCGAAGCCTTCGCGGCTCTTTTTCCTTTCGACCAAGGCGATGCGCACGCTCTACGATGTCCGCTTTCAGGATGGAGATTCGCTTGTCTTCGGTTCGGAATCCGCCGGGTTGCCCCCGGACTTTTACGAACGGTACGCCGCTTCGCTCGTGAAGATTCCAATGCCCGGCGAGCATGCCCGATCCCTGAATCTGTCCAATGCGGTGGCGGTGACGGCCTACGAGGCGTACCGGCAGTTGACGGCTCCGGCGGCGGCACCGGACGGTGCCGCTTCCTGACGCCGGGACGCGCGCCGCGCGGAAGGGGAACATGAAGGCGCTTATTGCACTGAGTGGCGGCATCGATTCCGCTGTTGCGGCCTGTCTCCTGCGGGAGGCGGGTCACGAGATTGTCGGCGGCGTCACGATGACGCGCGGGGACGCCGCGCAGGGCGCGCCGGGTCCCGGAATGCCGGAGGATCTGCGGACCGCTGCGGCACTGTGCGCCCGCTTCGGGTTTCCGCACTGCGTCGTTTCCGTTGCGGATGCCTTCGAGGCCTTCGTAGGTGAACCCTGCCGCGCTGCCTACCGGGCCGGGTATACGCCCAATGCCTGCGTGTGCTGCAATCCGGCGGTCAAATTCGGCGCGCTGCCCGAGCGCGCCCGTGCGGCGGGGCTTTCCTTCGAGGTGATGGCAACGGGGCACTACGCCCGCATTGCGCGCCTGGGCGCAACCCCCGAGGCCTCTCCGGATGCGCCGCTCGCCGCGGAAGCCGCCGCGGCGCCGCGATCAGGCGTACTTCCTGTATCGCCTGACCGCGCAGCAGCTTGCGCATACGCTGTTTCCGCTGGGCGGCATGCACAAGTGCGACGTGCGCGCCCGTGCCGCTGCGCTCGGGCTCACGGAGGTCGCCGAAAAGCCCGATTCGCAGGATTTGTGCATCGACCGCGCCGAGCTGCTCGGGCGCGATGAACAGCCGGGCGAGATTACCGATGAGACGGGGCACGTTTTAGGATATCACACCGGGTTTTGGCGCTTTACCCCCGGGCAGCGCAAGGGCGTCGGGCTTTCCGGTTTCCCGGAACCCCTGTTCGTCAAGCGGCTCGAACCGGAAACAAACCGCGTCGTTGTCGGTCCGGCCTCCTCGCTTCAGGCGCCGGCTCTCGAAGTGGATCAGGCATCCTGGACATCCATCGAGCCTCCGCCTCCGGGAACGGTCTTCACCTGCGGCGTGAAACCGCGCTCCGCCGGCCGTCCGCTCCCGGATTGCCGCGTGGAAATCCTCCCGGACAACCGCTTCCGCGTGACGCGTCCCGAAGGGTTCCGCGCTCCGTCGCCGGGTCAATCCGCCGTTCTGTATTCCGGTTCCCTCCTTCTCGGCGGCGGCCGGGTGGCGAGCCGCCGGGCGGCACCGGCAATCTGACGGCTGAAAAAGCAGCCCATCGTCTGAGGTGCCGACGATTCTGCGGCCTTGCTCTGCGTCTCTGCGAGAACCCGCCTCCCGCGCTGACTTTGCTGCGCCCGTACAACCTGCAACGCAACGTGACGCCTCGCCGAAGGTTGAGGCTGCCGGGGCGACTGGGAATGCTTCGCCGCCTCCGCTTGCGTGGTTTTGCCCGATGATTCCGATTCCTCCGATGATTCCGATCATGGGATCAACTTTGCCACCTTGGCCGGAACGTAGAGGCCCTCCGTGTGGCTCAAAAATCCGGGATAACCCTGTAAAAGCAGTCTGTGGCGGTTTTCCGGCCGTTGTGTTACCCTTTGGGTATCAACGGATTGATTGAGATGCAGAACATGACCATTTCCGAAAAGACTGCTTTGCTGCAAAAGACGCTGGATGACAACAAGGCGGAAGACATCAAAGTCTACGATCTGGTTGGCAAATCAAGCATTACAGATGCTGTCGTGATTGCCACGGCGACGTCCACCCCGCATTTGCGCGCCCTCAGTGTTGCGGCTGAGCGGGCGATGGCGGAACAGGCGGGCGAATACTGCCGCGTTTCCGGGGATCCCGAAACGGCGTGGATGGTGCTCGATTATTTCGACATCATGGTTCACCTGTTTCTGGCGGATGCCCGCGCCTACTACGACATTGAGGAAACGTGGCAGAAGGCGCCGGCTCCGGCGAAGCCTGAATGACGGCTCCCGCGCATCCCGTCCGGTATCGCGTGGAGTATGGGGCCGTCCGGTTTTTGGGCGGTCTGTTTTGTCTGTTGCCGCATGCTCTGGCGCAGGGGATTGCCTGGTGCCTGGGGCGGGTGGCGTATGGCCTGATGGGCAAGCGGCGGCGTGAGGCGCTGCGGCGGCTGCGGCTCGTGCTGGGTCCGGAGGTTCCGGAGAAGACGCTCCGCCGGGAAGCGTGGCTGTCGTTCCGCAATCTGATTTTCAATCTGGTCGACATGCTGCGGATCCGGCGGTTCGGCGTTCGGGCGCTCGAGCGGCAGATTCCGCAATATGGCGCATGCATTGCGCATTTGCGCGAAGTGCTGGCGCAGGCGAAAGGGTGCGGCATCATTTTGGCGCTCCCGCATTGCGGCAACTGGGATCTGGCGGGCTCGGCGGTCTTTCTGGCGGGACTCCCGATCTTCAGTGTGGCGGGCAAGCAGCGCAACCCCTACATCAACCGATATCTGAATGTGTGCCGGAGCGGGCACGGCATGGAGATTCTCGAGCGCGGAGAAAGCGGCGGCCGCGTCTATCTGCAGATGCTCAAGCGGGTCCGGAACGGACAGATTTTCGCGATTTTGCCCGATTCGCGCTCGTTTACGTCGGCGCTGTCCGTTCCGTTTCTTGGCGGCGAAGCCAATCTGGCGCGGGGCATGGGGCTGCTGGCGTGCCAGGCCGGGGCGCCGATTGTTCCGCTCGTGATGCGGCGCGTGGGATGGCGGCGGTTCCATTTCACGTTTTACCCGACGCTCTGGCCGCAGGAAGAGGCGCCGCGCGAGGCGGAGGAACTGCGGCTGACGCGCGAAGTCATCGCGCATTTCGATGCGGCCATCCGCGAAACGCCAGGGCAGTGGTTCTGGTATAACAAGCGCTGGGTGCTCGATCCGCCGCAGGGCTGAGGGCACTGAATCTGACGGATTGCGCATCGCCGGGCGGCGGTTGCCGCCGCGCGCGCCGGCGCTTCCGCCCGGACCGCCTTGGGACCGTACGGGTGGTGAATGCAGGGGAGGAGGGGGAAACCGCCCGGCGGCAGACGCGAAAAACGGAGCGCCTCCGGACCCCGGGAAGCACCACGATTTCATGCGGAAAAAAGTTTTTTTTTACATCCGTGAATTCCCGCTTGCAGAAAGGGTGGTTTTTTATGATAGAATCGTCCGTGTTTACCGCGCGGACAGCGTTGTCCGCCCCGGATGAACCGTTCATCCTCTCCCATTTTGCAGACAGGATTTTTCCAAGCCATCATGAATAAGATTCCGGAAATCGGCGTCATCAGTCCGCTGAAAACGGACGCCTCGAATCTCGATGCCGTTGCCAGATTCGGGTTGCATTGCGCGCAGGTTGTGAGCTGGCAGACGAGCCAGTGCCGCCCGGAGATCGCGCAGACGCTTCGCCGCCGTGCCGCAGCCGCCGGTGTGCGGCTGACCGCCTTCTGGGGCGGCTACGGCGGTCCCGTTCAATGGAATTTCACGTACGGCCCGGCAACGCTGGGCATTGTGCCGGCGGGCTTCCGGCGTATCCGCGTCCGCGAACTGTGCGACTGGGCGACGTTTGCCGCCGAGGCGGGCGCGCCTGCGCTCATTACGCATTGCGGCTTCCTGCCGGAAAACATGACCGATCCGGAGTTCGAGCCCGTGACGGAGGCCATCCGGACGATTGCCGATCACTGCAAATCCTGCGGCATCGGCTTTTGGTTTGAAACGGGGCAGGAAACGCCCGTCACGCTGCTGCGCTTCATTCAGGCTTCGGGTTGCGACAATCTCGGCATCAATCTCGACCCCGCCAACCTGATCATGTACGGCAAGGGCAATCCCATCGACGCGCTCGATGTCTTCGGCCGTTATGTCCGCTGCATTCATGCGAAGGACGGCAAGCCGCCGGTCAACGGGAATGAGCTGGGGCCTGAAGTCCGTTGCGGCGAAGGCGCCACCCGCTATCCCGAATTCATCAAAAAGCTCCTTTCCATCGGGTTCGAGGGCGACCTCATCATCGAGCGCGAAATTTCCGGCGACCAGCAGGCGGTGGACATCCGCGCGACGATTGATTACCTGAAAACGCTTCTTTCGGTCTGATTCCGCCTCTGCCTGTAACCCGGAATCCGATCTGATTTTCATCCAAATCCAACTCCCTAACAAGAGAATTCACCATGGCAGAAACTAGTGTTTCCACGAAAATGGACGCCCCCAAGGCGGAATACCAAGGCAAGAAGCTCCGCGTGGCCATCATCGGCTGCGGCGGCATTGCCCAAACGCACCTGAACATCTACAAGAGCATCCCCGAAGTCGAAATCGTCGCGGGCGTCGATATTCTTCCGGAACGTCTGGACGTCATGCACGAAAAGTGGGGCGTTCCCCGCGAGGCCCTCTTCGAGAAGTGGTCGGACATGCTCGAGAAAATCAAGCCGGATGCCGTCGATGTCTGCACGCCCAACGGTGTGCACTGCGCGCCCGTCGTGGATGCGTGCAACGCCGGCTGCCACGCCATGGTCGAAAAGCCGATGGCCATGACCCCGGATGAGTGCCGCCAGATGATCGAAGCGGCGGAAAAGAACAACGTGAAGCTCTCCGTCGGCTTCCAGCAGCGCTACCGCGACGTGACGCGTTCGCTGATCAAGGCGCGCGACAACGGCGTCTTCGGCGACATCCTCTACGTCAAGGTGCATGCGATGCGCCGCCGCGGCATCCCGAACTGGGGCGTCTTCGGTCAGAAGGACAAGCAGGGCGGCGGTCCGCTCATCGACATCGGCGTCCACATGCTCGAGTGCGCCTACGAGTTCATGGGCTGCCCGAAGCCCGTCGCCGCGTCCGCCAACTGCTGGACCTACATGGGTGACAAGCCCTCCGAGGTGCTCTCCATGTGGCCGAACTGGGATTACAAGACCTACACCGTTGAGGACCTCGCGGTCGGTCAGATCCGCTTCGACAACGGCGCCATCCTCCAGATCGAGTCGGCGTTTGCCTGCCACGTCAAGGATCACGACCGTCAGGACTGGGAAGCCGTCGGCACCAAGGGCGGCTGCAACTGGTCCACGGCGGAAATCTTCACCGACTACAACGGCCTGATGGTCAACACCCAGCCCGTCTACATCGGTCACAACGAGTGGGACACCATCTTCAAGCGCAAGCTGCAGAACTGGGTGGACGGCTGCCTGAAGGGCACGGAGCTCGACGCTTCCGGCTATGACGGTCTGGCCGTGCAGAAGATGCTCGACGGCATCTACCGCTCCGCCGCTGCCGGTCACGAAGTGACCATCGACTGAATCCCGGCCGTGCGTCCGCAGCCGTTGCTCCGGCAACCGCGGCGGGTGCGCGGATGATTCCGTCCGGAAGGGGGGAGGGGCGCTCTCGCTCCTTCCCCCGGTCTTTCTGTCCGGATTTCGCCGGAACTCCGGTACCCGGAACCCCCGGGGCTCCGGTGCGGCGCGCGGCCTGCGCCCGCGTCCGGGTCCCCGTGCCGACGGCGCGCTCAGCGCGGGTTTTCGCGGCGCCAAAGCGCCCCGAAAACACCGCCGCTTTCCGTGCGCCGGACCCCGCGCGCGGAAAAAGCCTTTCCCGGGAAACGGAAATTTGCTATTCTTTCCCGACCTGTACACGTTTTGTCCGTTTTCCGTTCGCGGAATCATCGGCAAAGCCGTTTGTTTCGATTTTTCGGGCAACTTCATCTGTCCGGGTGGACCTCCTGTCTGTCTCGGGACGTTCGCACCTCTCAGCGGCTGAACCGCAGCCTCCAAGTTTACGATGTCTACGCTCTCCAACATCTGGAAAATCAAAGAACTCCGCAACCGGATTCTCTTTACCCTCGGGCTCATCTTTTTCTCCCGCCTGATTGCCATCGTCCCGACCCCGGGCGTGAATGCGGCCATCATGACGAAGTTCGTGCGCGATCTTCAGGAGATGCAAGGCGCTGGCGGTCTCATGGGTATGGTTGATCTGTTCACCGGCGGTGCGCTGGCCAACTGCGCGGTCGGTACGCTCTCCATCTGGCCCTACATCAACGCCTCGATTATCATCCAGCTGATGACGGCGATTATCCCGGCGTTGGAAAAAATGTCCCGCGAAGGCGACGTCGGCCGCCAGAAGCTCAATCAGACGACGCGTTACCTGACGCTGATTCTCTGCGCCGGTCAGTCGTTCGGCATTGCCAAAATGCTGGAGAACTCCACCGCCTTCGGTCTGCCGGGCGGGCTCGTCTACGCGCCGGGCTTCGGCTTCGAGATGCTCACGGTCATTGCGATGACCTCTGCCACGATGCTCGTCATGTGGCTCGCGGAGCAGATTACCGAGCGCGGCGTCGGCAACGGCATGTCCATCATCATCATGGTGAACATCTGCGCGCGCCTCCCCGAGGCCATCATTCAGACGGCGCAGAAGTTCATCCCGCAGGGCGGTCAGCCTGCGGAATTCACGATCTTCACGCTGGCGTTCCTGCTGGTGCTCGCCTTTGCGGTGTTTGCCGGGACGATTCTGCTCACGGACGGCGTCCGCAAGATTCCGATTCACACGGCGCGCGGCGCGGCGGTGGGTCACCGCCTGGCGGGCGGTCAGTCCACCTACATGCCGCTTCGCGTGAACTACGCGGGCGTCATGCCCATCATCTTCGCCGGCCCGATTCTGGGTGTCATCGGCTGGATTTTCGCCCGCATCAACGAGGATGTCGCCTGGCTCGGGTGGCTCCGCCGCTTCGGCATTGCCCTTAAGGACGGCTATACCGATCCCTCCGCGACGTACATCATCGTCTACGCGCTGCTCATCCTGTTCTTCTCCTTCTTCTGGATTGCCACGCAGTTCAATGCGGTGCGCATCGCCGATGATCTGAAGAGCTCGAACGGCTACATCCCCGGTATCCGTCCGGGCATGCCGACGGCTGAGTTCCTCGACCTGACGATGACGCGCGTGACCTTCATCGGCGCAGTGGGCCTGATCATCATCGCGATTCTGCCGTCCCTGCTCTCGGCGGAAGGCAAGATTCCGATTTCGATTTCCTCCTTCTTCGGCGGTACCTCGCTGCTGATTATCGTGGGTGTCGCGCTGGATACGATGCGCCAGATTGAATCGTATCTCGTGATGCGCTCCTACGACGGCTTCCTCTCGCATGGCCGCATCCGCGGCCGTCACGGCTGAGCCGCAACGGTGCAACGCTCTTTTGCGACGGGCGGGGGTTTCCCCTGCCCGTCGCTTTTTCGTCCCTGCCCATCGTCTTCGCCGCGGCCACTGGGGCCACCGGGAGTGGCTGCGCAGGCTCAGCCGCGCTGCCTTCGCTGCCTTCGCCCGCGACTGAGAGCGGGGCTTCTGCATCTGCCGTCCATCGTCTTCGCCTCCGCCGCTTCGCTCTCAGACAACCTGCGCGCGCCGAGACCGATAGCCCGTCGCGCTTTTTACAGGCTTGAACCTGCCTCAGGATTCACTTTGTTCATCCCGAAGGCAGCTTTTTCAGCCGACAGATTGCCGGTGCCGTCTGAGGTTGCATGCTTTGACCCCCTTCGCGGGTCGTGGCGGCTGTTCCTTCCGATGGCTTCACCCCTGGTACTGCTGATGTCTTCGCTTGCGCTTCTTTCGCTGCGCTGACGAGCCGTCCTTCTCGTCGTCTCCGTCCTGTCCGTTTTGTTTTGGCTCGCCAGCGCTGGCTTCGCCCATCCGTGTGGGTCAAATCGGGGACATGGAAAAGGTTGTGGTGACAGTGTTATAATAAAAGGTGGCATTCAGAGCCGGTTTTCGTGAAAAATAAAGTCCATGAAAATGATACGTTTGAAATTCGGAAATGAATCGTATATGATTCCGCCACTTTTTAGATCCTGTAAGTTTTTGGGATTTCGATGGAAGTAAGCCCGATAGTGTTAATGTCTGGTATAATGTTATTGCAGAAGATGATTTATATGCTTTTAACGATTTTGTTGCTGATATCGGGGGGAAATGGGGAAAAGAATCTGGAGCAATAAATATTGTTGTCGAAACTGATCATCATAACCCATACGCCATGCTAAATTATCTAAAAGAACAAGGATTGCTCGAATGAAAGGAAGATTTGTTTCAAGCATATTGATTATGCTTCTTGCATTGACAGGTTGTTTGAATACTTCAAAGACAGTTCATGTAATAGATTCAAAAGGTGAATCGATGAAACAATGTATGGTTCTCGCTGTTGAATCCAATATGCTATATCCAAACAAAATAGGTATATTCTATACCGATGATAAAGGACAGGTGCAGATTCCTTATCATGGGCAAGTCTTGTATTATGCAGGAAAAGAACAATATCAAATCTCTACAGTCGGGTCAGCGAAACAGCAAGTGAATATTATCCTTTATAATAAAAATCAAGCACTTCCTGATTATACGGTAGTATCTGAAAACATCGGCATTCCAAGCCATATATTATCAGAGGCAGCACTTACCCCGTTGGAAGTGAATTATTACAGTTCGAATAGCATCATTATACTTCCTCCGAAAGGAGAATGGATGAATTAGTGACCGAAATCTGGTCACTTGACAAAGTAAATGCGACTAATTCAGGGTCAAATTGCGCCATAATGTCACATGGTCGCATTTAGTTGTTCCGAATTTGCATTTACTTGTTC
>CASFKR010000102.1 GCA_949295265.1 uncultured Verrucomicrobiota bacterium
TGCGCTGACTTCGTTCAGGCGGCTCTGCCGCCGAGAAAAAGTCCTTATTTGACACCTTGGTCGGAACGTTAGTGGAGACTTCAGAAGGGGGCTCCGCCCTCCGTGTGGCTCAAAATTCAAAATTCCTCGCGCGATTTCGCTCCGCTGGCTCTCTTCTCCCTACTCCCTTCCTCCGTGTGGCTCCGCTGCGCTGGCTTCGCCCCGGCGGCTCTGCCGCCGAGAAAAAGTCCTTATTTGACTCCTTGGTCGGAACGTTAGTGGAAACTTCAGAAGGGGGCTCCGCCCCTCCGTGTGGCTCAAAATTCAAAATTCCTCGTGCGATTTCGCTCCGCTGGCTCTCTTTTCCCTACTCCCTTCCTCCGTGTGGCTCAAAACCCCGGATTTGCTTTCGCGGACAATGCGATTGTCGTTTCAGGGCAATTTCTCTAGACTGAGATGAAAACCATTCCTTCGAGGAAACAACAGCTATGACGATGCTTGAAGCGATTTCTCCGGACGGACGCAATGAGATTCGCGTCGAAACGGATTTTACCGCAGTGATTCTGCGCGACGGGCTCGAACTCGCCCGCGTCGGAATCGGACTGGATGCGACGTGCCGGCCGCCCGCCGGTGCGCCCCAAATCACGGTGGCCGCGCAGGACCTCTCGGCCGATACGCCTTTTTACACGAAGCGCGCGCACATCAGCCTGACGGCCAACACCGCCAAAGCCGCTTGGGCGGAGCGGTCTCTCATCCTGCTCGCCACCGATCAGGGCGTCGCCTACCGCTGGGAGCTGGCGCGCCCCGCGCAGATCGATGCGGAAACCTTCGATTTCAAACCGGCCTCTTTTGCGGAACTGCTTTTCGCCTACAACAATGGCGCCTACGAAGGGGATCTGCTCCAGAATTCGTGGGAGACAATCCACAACCGGGGACCGCTGGACGCCGTCGATCCCGCGCGGCTCGTCTATCTGCCGCTGACGCTGCTCTTCCCCCATGCCGCCATGGCCGTCACGGAAGCCGAACTGCGCGCCTATCCGGGACTCAATCTGCAGCGCGAAGGCGACCGTTTCCATTCGCTGATGGCCAGGTGGCCCACGAGCCAGGACGGCAGCAGCCGCCGTTACAGCCGTGTGCTCACCCGCGCTGATTACCTCGTGCAGACCATCGAGCCCCGTGCGCTCCCGTGGCGCATTTTCATGCTCGGCAACTGCGCCGCAGATCTTTTCGACAACGACCTCGTGGAAGCCCTTTCCGAACCGCCGAAGGGCGATTTCAGCTGGGTGAAAACCGGCCAGGTCGCCTGGGACTGGTGGAATGACTGGGGGCTGGACGGCGTCGAGGGCTTTAAGCCGGGCGTCAACACCGCCACCTACAAGTACTACATCGATTTCGCCGCCGCCTACAACATCGAATACGTGATTCTCGATGAAGGCTGGGCGCAGGAACTCGATGTGACAAAAGTCATTCCGGAGGTCGATATTCCGGCGCTCGTGGCGCATGGGCGCGCAAAGGGCGTCGGCATCATCCTGTGGAGCACGTGGCAGCAGCTCATAGACCGGCAGGAGGAAATCTTCAGCCGTTATGCCGCCATGGGCGTCAAGGGCTTCAAAATCGACTTCCACGACCGCGACGATGCGCAAGTGGCGGATTTCCTCTACAAAACGGCGGAGGTCGCTGCGGGGCTCCACCTGCTCGTCGATTATCACGGCATTCACAAGCCGACGGGACTGTCGCACACCTGGCCGAACGTGGTTTCGTACGAAGGCGTGTTCGGACTGGAAAACTGCAAGTGGACCTCCAATCGGGTGGACTTCATCACAAACGACATCCGGCTGGCGTTCGGACGGTTGCTGGCGGGTCCCATGGACTACACGCCGGGCGCGATGCGCAATGCGCCGCGCGCGGTGTACCGGGCGGACGGCCATCGCCCGATGAGCATGGGCACCCGCTGCCGTCAGGCGGCGCTGGCGATGCTCTACGATACCAATCTGCGCATGCTCTGCGACTCGCCCACCGCGTACGAGCGCGAGCCCGCCTACACGCGCTTTGTGACGGCGGTGCCGGTCGACTGGGATGAAACCCGGTGCGAACCCTCTTCCGACCCGGATACGCATCTGCAGGTGATGCG
Organism: uncultured Verrucomicrobiota bacterium; assembly: GCA_949295265.1. GTDB lineage: Bacteria > Verrucomicrobiota > Kiritimatiellia > RFP12 > UBA3636 > JAEDLN01. Next base: position 2,111 of record CASFKR010000102.1, read on the forward strand.
CCGCCGCGGCAGCGAAGTGTGGCATGCGGCCATCGTCGGCACCCAGCCGCGCACGCTGAAAGTGACCTTCGACGCCCCAGCGCGCGTCACGCTCGTGCGCGATGCGCCGTCTTCCGATGTGGTCGGCACCGATTACATTCTCGAGGCATTCGACGTCGAAAAGCCGGGTGAACTCGAAATCCCGTGCGCCTCCGGCGGCGGCTTCCTGCTGCGCGCCGTCGCCCGCGCCTGACCGGGCGCCGCCCGGCGGTCCGCCGCCCGTCAGGAGGCGGGCGGTGTTTCAGGCATCGCCTCCGCAGGGCTCTGCTCTGCGGGGGCGACATCTTTTTTGCGCCCGCGCCGCTTGCCGGAGATGGCGTTCTGCAATTTGCGCTCGGACGGGGGCGGCGGCGCATCGGGCGCCGGGATTTCCTCGGCCTGGGGTTCGGCGACGCCCACGCGCTTGAGGCGCATCGAGATAATCGTCGAAACGCCTTTTTCCTGATGGGTGACGCCGTAAACGATGTCCGCACCCGCAATCGTGTGCTGGTTGTGCGTCACGATGAGGAATTGCGACAGACTCAGGAAGTCCTTGAGCACATCGACAAAGCGGCCGATGTTCGAATCGTCCAGCGCGGCGTCCAGTTCGTCGAGAATGGCAAACGGAGACGGCTTGATCGCGTAAATCGAAAACAGGAGCGCAACCGCCGTCATCGTGCGTTCGCCGCCCGAAAGCAGCGAGATGGTCTGCGGCTTTTTCCCGGGGGGACGCGCCACGATATCGATGCCGCACTCGAGAATGTCTGCTTCGTCGAGGAGACGGAGCTCCGCCGTGCCGCCACCGAAGAGGCGCGTGTACATGCGCTGGAAATTCTCGTTGGCCAGCGTGAAGGTTTCCTGGAAGCGCGCCACCGACTGCCGGTCGATATCCCGGATGAGGGTCAGGAGTTTTTCTTTGGCGTCCTTCAGGTCGGCTTCCTGTTCGGAGAGGAAAGTGAGCCGCTCTTCGCTCTTCTGGCAGTCCTCGATCGCGATGAGGTTCACCGGACCCATTTCCTCGAGTTTGCGTCGCAATTCCTGGACGTGCGCGGCGCACGCCTCGGGCGTGGGCTCGGGCTTGCCGTTCCAGTCGGGCACGGGTTGCCGGGCGAGGTCCTCCACGCCCAGATCCCAGTCGCGGCGCAGCCGGTCTTCGAGATTCTGCTTCTGGAGCGTCGTTTCCGCAACGGAAATCTCCGTCTTGTTCTGCGCCTGGACGGCGGCTTCGAGCGTCGCGCGGACCGTCTGCAGCGCGGCGTCTTCGCGGTCGGCGTCGGCTTGCCGCGCAAGGCGTTCCTCGCGCAGCGACTGCACATGCGCCTCGGCTGTGCGCGTGTTTTCATCGAGTCCGGCGAGACTCTCCGCAAGCGAGGCGGTTTCTGCGTCGATTCGGACGATGGACGCATCGTAGGAGGCGAGCCGCGTGCGGCGCGTCTGCGTCATGCTTTCCAGCTCGCTGATGCGGGTCTGGAGGGCGCTTTGACGGCTCCGGGCGCTTTCGGCGCGCTGCTGAGCCGCCGCATGGGCGAGGCGCGCATCGGTGAGCCCCGTCTGCGATTGCAGGAAGAGCGTTTCCGCGCTTTGCGCATCGGCGGACGCCTGTGCAATGGCATCGGCGAGGCGCTGGCGGGAGGTAGAAAGGGCTTCCAGCCGTTCGGCGAGGTCTTTGCTTCGGGAGGAAGAGTTTTGCTTGGACGTGTCGAGCGCCTGCAGACGGGCGGTCACATCGCGCAGACGCGTCCGGGTATCCGCCAGTTCGCGGGAAAGGGAGCGCTCTTCGCCTTCCTTGCGGGCCGCCGTGCGGAGCGACTGCTCGAGCAGGGCGCGCGCCTGCGAAATGGCGTCTTCCGTGGCGGTCAGTGCCTCGCGGTGCTGCCGCTCCGCCGTTTCCGCCTCCTCGACACGCGCGGCGAGGCGTCCGCTTTCGGCGCGGGCATCCTCCAGCATCGCATGGCGCGCAAAGGGATCGGCCGCGCCTTTGCCGCCGGCATGAATCTCGAGCAGACCGCCGTCCCGCAGGACTTCACCGGCGGGCGTGACGAGCACGGTGCCCTCCGGCGCCGTGTCCGGCAAGGTGTCGACGACGAAGACGCGCGAAAGCAGCCGCGCGGCCGCCGGACGGAATGCCTCCGGGCAGGTGACCTGCGGCAGCAGCGGCTGCGCGCCGGGTGCCGGAGGCACTGCGGGTTCCGGCGCGGATGCCCCCGCCGCATCGCCCGCCAGGATGGTGGCGGCCTGGCGCTCCGGCGCGGTCAACGCCGCCAGAAGGGCGGGGAAGGCGGCGGCGGATTTCACTGCGACCGCATCCTTCCACATCGCCAGTGCCGCACCGAGCGCGGTGCGTAGCGCAGGCGGGGCGGAAAACTGGTCGGCGACCAGCCCCAGCACCGCATCGGGCGCGAGTGTTTCGGGCAGGTTTTTCTTCGCGAGCAGCCGCGCCGCACCGCCGGGGATGCCTTGCGGCGCTTTGGCGGCATCTTCGAGGACGCGGATGCGGGCGGCGCAGGCCGCCGCATCGGCACGGGCGGAGGCGACCTCCGTCTGCGCCTCGGCGAGCGCCGCGCGCAGCGTGTGGAGCCGCGCTTCCGCCGTGGACACATTTTCGCGCTGGGCTTCCGCCATGCTCTGGAGCGTTTCCAGCTCGCCGCTTGCATCGTCCAGCCGTTCCGCCAGGTCCTTTTCCATTTGCGAGAGACGCGCCTGTTCTGCCGTCAGCGTCTCTTTCTTGAGGACCGCATCGCGCGCGGACGCTTCCGCGCGCGCCAATTCGTTCTGCACCTCGGCAAAGGAACGCTCGGCGGCGGCGGATTCCATCCGCACCTGCTGGAGCGCGGTACGCGCCTGCTCCATTTGCCCGTGGTGCGCATCGTACGCCTCGCGCGCCGTCTGGAGCGTCTGGCTCGTCTGCTCCGCTTCCGCGGCGGTGCTCCGGCAGGCTTCTTCTGCCTGTCCCTGCTGCTGTTTTTGCTGCTCGAGGACGGCATCCAGCTGTTCGATTTCCTGCTGGTCGCGCTCCTTCCAGGAAAGCGTTTCCGCGCGGCGCTGGCGGTTCAGCGCCATTTTCTCATCGGCTTGCGTGCGGGCGGCGCGCGCGGCGGCCGCTTCGGCGACGGCCTCGGCGAGCGTCTGCTCGAAGTCGGTAATCTCGCGCCGGATTTCCGCGAGATGCGCCTCCGCCGCCGCGACCTGTCCGCGCAGCGTTTCCGCTTCCTGCTTCCGCGCGGCCAGTTCTCCGGCGAGCTGCGCCGCGCGCGCGTCGAGGGCGCGGCTTTGCACGCCCGCCACATACAGGTCGAGCGTCTGCAGTTCCGCCTTGATTTCCTTGTAGCGGCGGGCGCGGGCCGCCTGCCGCTGCAGCGAGCCGATCTGGCGGCGCAGTTCGTGCAGTACGTCGTCGAGACGCGAGAGATTCTGTTCCGTGGCTTCGAGCTTGCGCATGGCTTCTTTGCGGTCGGCCCGGAACCGGGTAATGCCGGAGGCTTCTTCGAAAATGGCGCGGCGGTCCTCGGGACGCGAAGAGAGAATGGCGTCGATCTGCCCCTGCGCCATGACGGAGTAGGAGGTCGTGCCGATGCCGGTGTCCATGAACAGGCGCTGAATGTCGCGGAGTCGGCAGGGCGTCCGGTTCAGGAAGTACTGACCCTCCCCCGTGCGGAAAACACGCCGGGTGATCGTGACTTCGTTGAATTCCGTGCCGAGCTGCTTTTCGCAGTCCACGAACGTAATGGACACCTCGGCCATGCCCATCGGGCGATGGTCATCGGTGCCGTTGAAAATCACATCCGTCATCGAACCGCCGCGCAGGGCGGTCGGACGCTGTTCGCCGAGAACCCAGCGAATCGCATCGCAGACGTTGGATTTTCCGCACCCGTTCGGGCCGACAATCGCGGTGATGCCCGGCTCAAAGACGAGCCGGGTCTTTTTCGCGAAGCTTTTGAAGCCCTGTATTTCGAGAGTCTGGAGATACACGGCGGGCAGACAGACGCGCTGGACTAGCCTTCGTAATGGGACTCGTCCACGCCGCCCACGGAGATGTTCAGGTTGGCGACGTCTTCCACCTTGTCCACGTTGCCGCCCTTGATCCAGACAATCCGGTCGGAAGCTTTGAGCATCTTGAAGTCGTGCGTCGCCGTAATGACCGTCACGCCTTGCGTCTTGCACAGTTCGCTGAGCAGCTCGATGATTTCCTGGCCGGTCTTCTGGTCGAGGTTGGCGGTCGGTTCGTCCGCCAGGATGATGGCGGGGTCGTTGGCGAGGGCGCGGGCCACGGCGATACGCTGCTGCTGACCGCCGGAGCATTCACCGGGCAGGTGGTTGAGGCGGTGACCCAGTCCGACGATTTCCAGCACCTCCTTGGCGCGCTTTTCGGCAAATTCATCATCGCGCCCGAGGAAGGTCATCGGCAGCATCACATTGCCCATGGCCGTCAGCCAGGGAATCAGGTTGTACGACTGGAAGACGTACCCGATGTGCTTGCACCGGAAATAGGAAAGCTGGCTGGAGCCCAGAGAGGGAAGGGAGACGCCGCCGACGGAGACCTCACCGGCCGACGGCTTGTCGAGGGCGCCGACCATGTTGAAGAGCGTCGACTTACCGGAGCCGGACGGACCCATGATGGATACGTACTCGTTGCGGTAGATATCGAGGTTGATGTTGTGCAGGGCGTAAACCGTTTCGCCGCCTTTGGTGAAAATCTTATCAACACCGCGTACGGAAACGAGCACTTCCTTGCCTTCCGGCGGGGGCGGAGGCACGTAGGGTTTCTTCTCTTTGGGAGCAGCAGGAGCGGTTGTATCGGCCATGGTAAAAGTCTCGTAAAGTTCTGCGTAATCATGCCATTTTCACCGCCCGCGCGCAAGCGATAACCGCCGCAGGGTCTTCCCGGATTTTTAAGCCACACGGAGGAAGGTTGTGAAACTCAGCCTCGCGATGAGTTAAGATAATTGAGCCACACGGAGGGGCGGTTGCCCCGTTTTATGTCTCCACTAACGTTCCGACCAAGGTGTCATTTTCTCGGCGGCAGAGCCGCCTGTGTTCCAGTCGGCAAGCCGCCTGTGGCGAAACCGGCGGAGTGAAGCGCGGCAATCTGCCAACTGAGATGCCGAAAAATCGTCGTTCCGTCGTGTCCGTCCTGTCCGTCCTGTTCGTCCTATTCCGGGGCAAGCTCGCCACCCGGACAGGGATGGCGAACCGGACGGGAGGCGGAACCGTTTAAGCGGGTATGAAAAAATACATTCCCGTCCGGGCTCTGCTGCTCTTTCTCGCCGTCGCCATTGTCATCCTCATTTCCTTCGGTCTGTGGGGTGCCCAAATCGATGCGTGGGTCATGAATTCCGTGGAAACCCACCACACGAGCCGCTGGATTGTGGCGCTGATACTCTTCGCCACGCTCAGTTCGGATATCTTTCTGCCGATTCCTTCGTGCATTGTCAGCACGATGTGCGGACTCTATCTCGGGGTCGAACTCGGTACGGCGGTTTCCTTTACGGCGATGACCCTGAGCGCCGTCATCGGCTATTTTCTGGGTCTGACCTGCGCTGATGCCGCCAAAAGGTGCATCGGCGAGCGGGATATGGCGGCGTTGCAGCGGTTGCAGGAAAAGGGCGGTGCTTTTCTGATTTTGGGCATGCGGCCGGTTCCGGTTTTGGCGGAGGCGTCGGTCGTGTTTGCGGGGCTGGCGCGGTATCCGCTCCGCAAAACGATGGTACAGGTGCTCGTGGGCAACTTCCTCGTCTCGTTTTCCTATGCCGTCATCGGACATTTTTCGCGCGAGGCGCTGGACCGCGTCTGGCCCGCCTTTGTCGCCACCATGCTCGTTGCCGCGCTTTTTATGGTCATCGGCCGCCGGCGCATTCGCACCGCCGCATAACCGGCACTTTCGGAGATGCCGGCGGCGGCTTCCTCCGGCGGCTTTGCATCGCGCCTCCGTTTCCGGTCATTCCGCGGCTTGCGCCGGAACAGGCTTATCCCGGATTTTTGAGCCACACGGAGGAAGGTTGTGAAACTCAGCCTCGCGATGAGTTAAGATAATTGAGCCACACGGAGTAGCCCCCTTCTGGCGCAAGCATTGGAGCGACAGCAAAGTTATTTTACTGAACCGTCGGGTGAAAAAAAAAGTATTGGCGAACTATTCACGAGTCTCTAGTCTTGAAAAGAGGCTACAGGAGCCATCTTTCAAGAAATTTGGATCAATTATCCCGAAAAAGCCGGGATAAGCCTGCGGAAGTTGCACCTTGACCGGAACGCTTGCGGCGACTCAAAACGGGGCAACCGCCCCCGGGATAAGTCTGCAGCTCTCTTCCATTGAAAAGGAAGGTGAATTTCGGTATTCTCTGGATGGTTCCTGCGAATCCATCCTCGGGTTGGGCGGTTCTTTGCAGGAATGGAATGGAACGTTGCCATGAATAAATTGTTGCTCAGCACCTTGGCCGTTGCGGCGGCTGCCGTGACCCTCGTTTCCTGCTCCCGTGAAAGCACGCCGCAGTCTGCGGTGCAGGATGTCTCCTCCATCACCACTTTCAAGCTCGGGCTGGATGATTCCTTCCCGCCGATGGGCTTCCGCGACGAAAATCATGAAGTCGTCGGGTACGACATCGATCTGGCGCGCGAAGTGTGCAAGCGCCGCGGCTGGGAACTGGTGCCCACGCCGATTGACTGGAATACGAAGGAGCTTTCGCTCGATTCCGGTGAAATCGACTGCATCTGGAATGGTTTCACGATGACCGAAGAGCGCAAGAAGGCCTTGTGTTTCACCCCGGCGTATCTCGAAAATGCTCAGATTCTCGTCGTACGCGCTGATTCTCCCGTGAAGACGCTGGCCGACCTGGCGGGCAAGCGCGTCGAGGCGCAGGCCGGGTCCTCCGCCATGGATGCCATCGACAGCAATCCGGAATTCAAGGCTTCGCTGCGCGAAGTCATCGGCGTCAAGGAGAACCTGACCGCCCTGATGGAACTCGAATCCGGCACCGTGGATGCCGTGTGCATCGATCTCGTGGTCGGGCAGGACAGCATCCGCCGCTCCGGCAAAGATTTCCGCGTGCTCGATGAGGCGCTGGCGCCGGAACAGTACGGCATCGGCTTCAAGAAGGGGAACGACGCGCTCATGAACGCCGTCTGGGAAACCCTGTGCGAAATGGCTGCCGACGGCACCGTCGCCAAAATCGACGAGAAGTGGTTCGGGCGCGAGATTTCGACGATTCCCGACGGCAAATAACCGCCCCGCAGCGGCATTGCCTGCGCCGCGCATGCGGACCGTGTGCGCGGCGGATTTTCCCCGCCCGGTCTGTTTTCTTCCCCAAACCGTGCGGCGTCTTTTTCCGCGGAAGAACATAGTGCGCTGCGCATAGGATAGCCGCCATGGATTGGGCCTCGTTCTGGCAGATGCTCCACCCGATGCTGGTGGGATGTACCTACACGATTTATCTGTTCTTTCTGACCCTGCTGTTCGCGCTGCCGCTGGCACTGCCCATCGCGCTGGGGCGCATGTCGCGGTTCCGCCCCCTTTCCGGACTCGTGAATTTCTATCTGCTGGTGATGCGGGGAACCCCGCTGATCCTGCAGATTATTTTTGTCTATTTCGCGCCGTATTACATTTTCAAGATTACGCCGGCGCCGCGCTTTACCGCCGTCGTCATCGCCTTTGTGCTGAACTATGCGGCGTATTTCGCGGAAATCTACCGCGGCGGCATTGAAAGCATTTCGCAGGGGCAGTACGAAGCGGCCAAGGTCCTCGGATTCACCAGAACGCAAACCTTTTTCCGCATCATTCTGCCGCAGGTCATCAAGCGCATCGTGCCCGCGACCGCCAACGAGGTCATCACGCTCGTCAAGGATACGGCGCTCGCGCAGACCATCGGCGTGGCGGAACTCTTCCGTGCGGCGCAGACGATTTCTTCGGCCCGGTTTTCCGTCATTCCGATCTTCGTCGCTGGTGTCTTCTATTTCGTCATGAATGCCGTCGTCGATGTCGTCTTCCAGCGCATCGAGCGCAAACTCAATTATTACCACTGAGGGGATGAACATGGACAAAGAATCGGTCAGCCCCATCGTCGATGTTCGCAACCTTGTCAAGCGGTTCGGCGATACGGAAGTCCTGCACGGCATTTCCTTCGGCATCAACCAGGGCGAGGTGCTGGCGGTCATCGGACCCTCCGGCGGCGGCAAATCGACGCTCCTGCGGTGCGTGACCAATCTGGAGCCCGTCACGTCGGGCGACATCCTGATTGGCGGCGATGAGCTGGTGCGGGGCGGCGTCTATGCCCCGGCGGGCGTTCAGCGGCGCATCTGCCTGCGCGTCGGGCTTGTATTTCAGAATTTCAACCTGTTCCCGCACTTCTCCGTCCTGCGCAACGTCACCGAGGCGCAGACGGTCGTGCTGGGACGCTCCCGTGCCGAGGCGGAGGAGCGCGCCATGTCGCTGCTCGCGAAGATGGGTCTCGAATCGCGCGCCCATGCGTATCCGTGCGAGCTCAGCGGCGGGCAGCAGCAGCGCGTGAGCATCGCGCGAGCCATGGCGCTCAATCCCGAGGTGCTGTTCTTTGATGAACCGACCTCGGCGCTCGATCCCGAACTGACCGGCGAAATCCTCAAGGTCATCCGCCAGCTGGCGGAGGAGCATATGACGATGGCCATCGTCACGCACGAAATGGCGTTCGCGCGCGACGTCGCCGACCGCGTGCTCTTCCTCGACGGCGGTCACATCGCCGAGGAGGGAACCCCGGAACAGGTCTTCGGGCATCCCAGCAGCGAGCGGACGCGAACCTTCCTGCGGCGTTTCGACGAGTCGAAATAGCCGCCCGCCTCTTCTGATATTCGCGGCATGCGCCGCACATTCCCCGTCCCGAAGTCCGCTTCTGCGAAAACATGGTTTCCTGCGCACGTCAACGCGCGGCCTGCGAGCCGTTCCACGCCGTCCCGGCGCGTTTCCCGGAGGCGCGCTGATGTTCGGTTTTTCCCGCAAACGGACGCAATTTGAGCAGGTCGTCGAGGAGTACAACCCGATGCTCCTGGCGTATGCCGCGCGTCTGATGGGAAATGCCGCCGCCGCCGAGGATCTCGTGCAGGACGTCTTCATCCGGCTGGCGCGCAAATGGACGGGCGCCATGGAGCCGTCGCCCGCCATGACGCTCTGGCTCCGCACGACCCTGCGGAATCTCGCGTTCGACCGGTTGCGCACGCAGCAGCGGGAATCCTCGGTCCGGAACCGCGCAGCCCGCCTCGCCCCGGAGAGCGTAGGCCCCTACCGCGGGCAGGGCGGCGGACGCCTCTCCGAGGATGCCGCCCGCGCCGCCGATGCGCTCGCGTCGTTGTCCGCCCGCGAGCGCGAAGTCGTCGTCCTGCGCGTTTACGAGCAGAAGTCCTACAAGGAAATCAGCGCGGCGACGGGTCTGACCGTCGGCAACGTCGGTTTTATTCTTCATGAAGCCATGCGCAAGCTGGCGGAACGACTTTCCACGAAGGGAGGTGCATCGACATGAGCGAACCCCCGTTCCAGCGGAACAACGCACCCCGGGAGCCGATGGATGCCCCGGAGGAGAAAGCGCTCGAGGCGTTTCTGCGCGAGCATGATCCCGCCGAACCGGTGGGCGAAGGCTTTTCGCCCCGCCAGCGTTCGCGCGTTGTCCGCTACATGGAGCATCCCATTCTCGCCACCATTTATCTGCATCACCGCACAGCGGCACTGACGGGGGCTGTGCTCGTCGTGGCGCTGACCATCCTGCTGCTCATCTGGTGGAAAATGGTGCGCCCCGTGGAACCGCTGCCCCCTGTGCGCTTCGATGTAGAGCAGAAGCTGCCCGCGCTGACACCGGAGCCGGAACCCGCGCCGGAACTTCCGCTGCCCGACATTTCCTCTGACACGTTCCTGCACCACTCGGAAGATACGCTCCCGTCGCCGCCCGCGCCGTCGGATGAGGCGTTTTTCAACGGTGCCCCGTTCTGATGCTGCTGCCACGCCGCTGCCACGCGCGTCTTTGCCTGTTCTCTTTCCATGCGTTCTGTTGCCTCCTGTTCGTCCATCCTCATCGTCAGCCCCAACTGGCTCGGTGATTTCGTCATGGCGCTGCCCGCCGTGACCCGGTTTCACCGCGCGCATCCCGGGGTTCGTCTCTCCATTCTCTGCAAGCCGTTTTTGCGGGATTTGTGGACGAAAGTCGACGGCATTGCGCCGGAGCGGGTTTTCACCTTTCCGCCGCAGGGCGTGAAGAAAAGTTTCCTGCAGACGCGCGAGACGTTCGCCATGGGACGGCAACTCCGGGCCTGCGGCTTCGAAGCCGCCGTTCTGTTCCCGAATTCGTTCCGCTCCGCGCTTATCGCCGCGGTGGCCGGCATCCCCGTCCGCCGCGGAACGGGTCTCCATGCGCGCCGCTTTCTCATCAATGATCCCGTGCGCTTCAGCGCCGGGGAAACGCGTACGCTGCATCAGTCGCGCGAATATCTCAAGCTGCTGTGCGGGGATTCCGCCGGCGACTTGAGCGAGACGGGGTTTGCGTCTGCCCGGCCGGGCTTTCCGGCCGGCGCCGTGCCGTCCGCCTTCCTGCAGGGCGCCCCTCTGATTGGCGTGATTCCCGGCGCGGCGCGCGGCGATTCCAAGCGCTGGCCCTTTTTCGCACAGGCCATCGCGCACATTACCGGGGCATGCCCGGAAGCCCGGTTTGTCTGTCTGGGAACCGACAAGGAGCACCCGCTCTGCGAACAGACGCTCCAGGAGGCCGTGGCGCTCGCGCCGCAACTCGCCGGACGGCTTGTGAATGCGGCCGGAACGACGCGCGGAACGGCGGACTTTTTCGATGCGTTGTGCGCGTGCTCATGCGTGCTGTGCAATGACAGCGGCGGCATGCATCTGGCATCCGCCGGCGGGGTACCGGTGGTCGCCGTCTACGGGCTGACCGACCCTGCCAAAACCGGCCCCATCGGCAAAGGCGCAATCATCGTCCAGGCGGAGGGGGTGCGCCCCTCCCGCGCCATCGCGCGGACCGATCCCGCTGCCGCGGCGGCCCTGCGCAGCGTCAGCCCCGACCGCGTTGCGGCGGCGTGCCTGGCGGTGCTGCGGGCTAAGCCCGGCACCGTGGCGGCCGCCGCCGCCATGTAAGCCGCAGCTTACGGCGGCGGTGACGCCCCCCCATTCACTCATACCGATACAGATACGAACCATCCCCCAGAGGTATGGATGTTTCCGGGACATCGGTTGTCAATTCCTCACGGAATTCGTTCAAGGCCCGCCGATACAGGGCTCTCCATTGATCAGGCACCGTTTTGCCGAGTCGCGTGCCGAAAAAGAACATCCTTCGACAGTCCGGTTTTTTGAGCGTCCATTCCGGATGCGTTCGAACCCATTCCTCCACCGCCTGCTTTTGCTCGTCCTTGAAAAACCAGCCGTCGCGGATGGCTGGAAATCCCTTAATGACCAGTGAACAGGCTGCCGACGCCGTATGAAGAAACGAGATTTCCTGTGGAATACTGTCCCTGCCAATCCAAAGCCGACGCTTGTCCGTCCGGATAATGGTCAACAGTTCATCAATCAGCGCTTTGTTTTCCGTAAGTGCGATACAGGGGAACACAGGCAAAATCTCATAGATGTCCTCCATCGAGCGATGCTCCAGGATCGTCCGCAGCATCTTCAGCGCTTGCCGGTCGCCTTGACGCGCCAGAAATGCCGCGCTTACCAATGCGTTGTAATTTGCCGATTTCCGGCTATACCTGTCCCGCGAAAAGTTCGCCATGTCCGACCGTGCGGTATCGGCAACGCATTTTGCGTTCTCGTCCGTTAACAGAAAATAGAATCGTCCGGCCGGAAAGCCATCGAGAATCAGGGTTGTCAGACATCGTTGGACGCATGACTCTTCATAGATTGAGAACGGAATATTCTCCTGAAAATAACATTCCATCAACAACAGCATTCCAACGGTTGGAGACGCTTCCGCGAACAGGGCTTTACATGCGGCACGCTGTTCTTCCGGTGAAAGCGTATTCAGAATGTCCGCAATGATGCCGGCCCCATAATCAATCGCCGTCCACCGTTGCAGAATTTCCCGGGCTGACGGTGTCAGCGTTCCGGATCCGATATCCCGGAAAGCCGCTTTCACCGCAGGGTGCACCTGAGCACGCAGTGTTTCCGCCCGCTCCCGCGGTCCCTCTTTGCCGTCGGAACCTTTCGGAACTTCTCTCTCATAATAGGTATGGTTGAGGAAATACAATTCTTTTAAATCCCGAAACAGGCCTTCATGATCCGCCATGGAAAGAATCGGAATCAACAGCATGAAGAGAAGCGCAATCACTTTCATATCCATGTTCTCAGTTGCCTGGCGGTCAAACCTCGGCTTCAGCAGGCTTATCCCGGAGTTTTGAAGGTATGGAAATCCGGGATAACCCTGAAAAGATGCTGTTCAGGGCGAAGGCTGTTCAGAATCGCTGTTTTCAAATTGATGGTTTTGATTCCATGTACGAAGATCATTGAAATATCCGGGAACAAAGGTGTTCAGTCTTCCGTTCCAGTAAAACAATTCGTACAGGCCGGGTTCTTTTTTGAGTTTCCAGTCAGGATGTTTCTGAATCCAGTCCAGAACAGAGGCTTTCTGTTCCGGTGTAAATTCATAGGGGTCAACGGGAGGAAATCCTTCAACGGTAAAGGATGCGGCCAATGCCGCTTCATGTGCAAATGTGCCTTTCTGTGGAATACAGTCTTCACCATACCACTTTTCACGCCTGTCGGTTGCGATGATTTCCATACATCGGGCAATCAACTCCCGATTGCCGGAGAGTCCGATTGCCGGAAAAAGCCAGAGCAAATCGCCTCTGGCTTCGACAGTGCGGTGTTTCATCTGGTCGTTCAGAAACCGGATGCCGGATGTCTTTCCGTGTGAAGCCAGAAATGCCGCGCACAGAAGGGGATCTAAGATGCTGCGGGCACGATAGGAGTCTTTGTGATAGGTGCGCATGGTTTTTTCCGCCGTTTTTACAACGGCATCCGCAGATTCGCAGGAGAGAGCGAAATAGAGCGGCCCTGCCGGCAATCCGGTGTTGATTGCCTGAACAATCCAGTTCTGTATGCGCGGAAGGTGAAACATCTTCCGGCAACAAGTTGTTTTAAGGATGAAACACAGAAGAACCTGTCCGAGCTGCTCATCTGAAAGCACGGTGAACAGTTCCGGGATGAGCGTTTGTTGTGCGGATTCCGGAAAGCCGGCAATTTTCTCGGCTAAGCGTGTACTGCCGAAATCTGTGGTAACAGAATCTTGCAGCAGACGTTTTACAGAATCCGTGAGCATTCCTTTCTGGAGCGCATCAAATTCTTTCTCCAGAAGCGGATAAATCCGTTTAAACAGAATGCGTCTTTCTTCCCAGAGTTCATTTTGTTCTTCCGCCGTGAGCGGGGGTTCTGTTTCGTTGGCAACCAGTAGTTTCCGGCGAACCTCCTGCCAACGGTGTAAATCATCCATTAACGCCGTATTCGCAGATTCTGCAGAAAGACAAGAACAAAGAAAGAGCAAGCAAAATGCAAACAGCGTTTTCATCCGTTAATACCCATTCGCAATTTTCCATTGTTCGGCTCGAAGTTCCGAACCTTTTCCAATTCCAGCCATATTCATAACATTATCTTTGTCAGTACCAGGGATGGAAGGGCCGAATTGTCGGTAGATATTTTCGTCATCGAGGCCACAAATATGGCCTAATTCATGGGCCAGAACTGAGGCAGACGCACCCTCATATAAGACAATCCAACTGCCCGATTTTATTGTCCGACCAAGAATAGATTCCTTTTCTTGATCCTTGCCAGGTAATAGAAAAACAGTGACACTTTTATTGCTTGAATTTCTGTCTTCATCTTCTTTTGGTAGTTTTGAAAACATTACCATTAATTTGTATAAATCACTTTTTGTCCATTTTTCAGGAGCGGAAGAATACGCGAATGGAAAAATCTGGCCAATTTGCTTAAATTCAATTGCGCATTGCCGATAAATCTTGTTAATTGAGTCAAAATCAATGGCAGACACATCTGCATTGTTAACACGAACAATGAGAACATTCCGTTGTTTTTCCAGTAGAGGAATTATGTGCAGTTTGGTCAGAATAGTATTTTCATATGAAGCCGTAAGGGTGACCTCATTTGTATTTCCGGTCCCGGCTTCGTTGACGAATAGAGAAACATTTACACTGGTTAGGGTGGACTTAGGAGAATATTTCAGTTGGAACTGGTCCGCATTCAAAATGACAGGAATTTCAAAAGCTCCATCTGGCTCAAGTTTTAGGAATGCGGAACCAGTTTTCCCAATAGGAAATGAGACGAAAGGCTCTGAACAGTATCCTTTTTTTTGGACCATAATAGTCATCCGCTTTTTTGTTATAAAAAGGAATCCAATGCGTTAGGTCATCGAATCCGTATGGGCTGGAAGTATCGCGTTGGAACAATGCTCCCAAAAACGTGGCAGAGCCCTGATCTTGCAAGAATTCTTGGGAAATATCTTGTGCCCAAACGGAATATATGCCAGGTTTCAGAATATTTCGTCTGGGATAAAACCAATCGACATTTATGCCTAATTCATCAAAATTCAAAGAGAGTGTGTCGCTATTTTTAAATTGTGTTTTCCGGACGCGCCATTTGCTACGGCATGGTTTTCCATTTCGTAGGGCAGCATAGGAAACGGAAGAGCCGACAGGACAAGTAATAATTTTACGATTTTCGTTTGTTGTTTCAATCCCATTGATGTTAGCAACGATTTCATAACAGTGAAATGAAACTGTCCCTGTTATAGTGTCTTCTATTTTATGGGACGCTTCGTAAGAAATGGAGTCTCCGGCCATCATACGGATATAACCGCGGGCCGGTAAAATTCTTTTCCAATCAGTTCGGGCGGAGATTCTGACATAGGTAGAAAAAGAACTAGATTTTCTGGGAGCAAGAATTTCAAAATCGTTCCCTTTTCTGACAATCAAGATGTTTGGGTCTTCACACGAGACTCGGACTGCTGCATTTTCTTTGACTGCAGCAAGCGTCCCGCATGGGGTGGTGAGGATTAGAAACAGGATAAAAATCCGGGAATACGCGCGAATAAGTTTCATGGTCGTGGGATGGATAAAATCAGTAATGCCAGCACGGAAGCGTAGGCCATATCTTTTCACAACGTCCACCTCCATGTCCATCCCAAACCATGGGCCTCACTCGGCCGTCTCGGAGAGGAGGAGGGATTGGTTCCGGTGTAGGTGGGAGGGGAAGACAGGTGTGCATATAACAGTCGACCCACAAGGAGGCACGCAGACCATAGATGCTGGCGAGGGTTCGGTTGGTAAAGTTGATGAAGAGCAACGTCATTGTGAGAGGTATTGGGTGGGTTCCGCTGGGCAGGATTCGGGTGCGTATCTGCGGAATTGCGGCTACCGGCAGGATTAGAAATGCCAGTGGGTATACAAAGCCGTTGCCTGGTCAAGGCTCGGATAAGGCCCGAGTAGGGCGAGTGTAGCTCTACATCACACGCAGAGAGTGTCTGCCCGAACCAGAACGGTGTGGCGTCAAAAAGCACCGGAAGAAGGAAGGGGGGGGAGTCGGCGCGATGAACCCTTCCCCAAAAGTGAGACACGAAGAGTGTCCCCCTTGTCGTAAGTAAGGGTATTCTACAAAACTGGTTGTCAGTTGGACAAGGGGTTGGAAT
>CASFKR010000103.1 GCA_949295265.1 uncultured Verrucomicrobiota bacterium
CGCCAGCATCTTCCTGCTGACGGGTCAGCTGGTCCACACGGAGAAGCATACGTCCCAGGGGCGCATCGACACACTGGTCGAAACGCCGGAGCACGTCTATATCTTCGAGTTCAAGGTCGACAAGTCTGTGGAGGAGGCTCTCGCGCAGATTGAGCAGAGCGGCTACGCAACGCCTTACATCGGCGATTCCCGCACCCTTCACAAAATCGGCGCCGTCTTCTCCACGAAAACCCGCACCCTTTCCGACTGGCGCGAAGTGCTGGGGTAGCGGGCGGCTGTTGCCGCATTTCAGGCGGTTACCGCGTTTTCAGCCGGCAGATTGCCGGTACAGCCTCCGCAACACCTGAGGTTCACGGGTGTGCCGTTTTGAGCCTGATTCGCGCCCGTAGAGTTTCCCGGTGCGGCAGAACGCGGGGATTTGCGGCGCGCGGGGCGGGCGGCTAGAATCTTCGCCATGCAACATCAAGGAACGGAAGAGAGCGAGCCCTTCGTGGATGCGCGCTACACGGTGCTTTGGGAGACCGACCACGCGGCGGTGCTTTCCAAGAGCGGCAATCTTCCGTGTCATCCGAGCGGACGCTATCGGCACAACACGCTGGAAAGCCTGTTGCGGCGTGAACGCGGTTATGAGGGCGTTCATTTTGTGAGCCGCCTGGACCGCGAGACGTCCGGGTGCGTGCTGGTGGCGCGCACCAAAGAGGCGGCAGCCTGGTATGGACGCGAAATGGCGGCGCGGCGCATCCACAAGGAGTATCTGTGCCTCGTGCAGGGCGTGTGGGACGCGGTGGCGCTGGCGGCGGGCGCGCAGGAGCCGGATGGACGCCCGGGTGCCCCGGACGGTGAGGGGTGGGTCGATGTGTACGGCTGGATTCGCACGGCACACGATGAGGTCGTCTGGCGCTATCGCCGGTTCGAACGCGCAGCGGCGCGGGCAACGTGGGCCGCCGATACCGGACGGGAAACGGCGCTCACGCAGTTCCGCGCCCTCGACTGGCGCGAACTGGGGCTGGAGATTTCCGGGCTGCCGGGCTGCACACTGCTGGCGTGCCGCCCGGTGACCGGCCGGACGCACCAGATTCGCGCCACGCTCCGCGGGCTCGGCTTTGCGGTGGTCGGCGACAAACTGTACGGCCCGGACTACGCCATCTACGCCCGTATGTGCGAAAACCGGCTCACGGAGGAAGACCGCAAAGCGCTCGTGCTCGACCAGCAGGCGCTCCATGCCTGGAAACTCCGCTTCCGTCCCTGGGAAGGGGACCACCCCGCCCGCGAGCCCGTTGAAATCACCGACGCGCCGCTCGCGCTTCTCCGCGAGGCGGTTGCGCGCCTACGCGGGTGACGCCGCCCCTGCCTCCGCCACCTTCGCGAAGCGTTTCCGCACCGGGGCGGCAGCGTACCCGCTCTGCTCGCGGAGACAGGCGACGGTGTGCGAGCGCGCAGCCGTTTCCGGGCTTGCGAGCAGATCCGGCACGGGCCCTTGCGCGACCACCGTGCCGCCGCCGGAACCGCCTTCCGGCCCCAGATCGATCAGGCAGTCGGCATCGAGCATCACATCGGTGTTGTGCTCGATGATGACGACGGTGTGTCCGGCATCGACAAGCCGGTGCAGAACGCTCAGGAGGCGCTCGACGTCCGATGCATGGAGCCCCACGGTTGGCTCATCGAGCACGTACAGGGTCGGGATCGGGCGTAGCCCGGGCCGCTGCGCGCAGCGCGCGAGCTCCGTGACGAGCTTGATGCGCTGGGCTTCGCCGCCCGACAGGGTGCTCGACTGCTGCCCCAGCGACAGATAGCCCAGCCCGACATCCCGCAGCAGATGCAGGTGCGCGAGGACGCCCGGGATGCCTTCGAAGAAGCCGATGGCTTCATCCACCGTCATGCGCAGCACATCGGCAATGGTTTTGCCGTTCCAGCGCACGAGGAGCGTTTCCGGGTTGAAGCGCGCGCCGTCGCAGGCATCGCACGGGGAGATGACATCGGGCAGAAACGCCATTTCCGAACGGATGACGCCCTGCCCCTCGCAGACGGGGCATCGCCCGCCCGCCAGGTTGAACGAGAAGCGTTCCGGACCCCATCCGCGCACGCGTGCCTCCGGCACCGAGGCGAACAGTTCGCGGATTTCCTTCCAGAAATCGACGTACGTGGCGGGACAGGAGCGCGGGGTGCGGCCGATGGGTGCCTGGTTGACCTCGAGGACGCGTTTGAGCTGTTGCCAGCCGATGATGGATTTGCACCCGACGGACACGGCTTTTCCGCCGCCCGTGACGGGCTCGAGCGATCTGTACAGGACGTTGCGCACGAGCGTCGATTTGCCGGAGCCGGAGACGCCCGTGACGACGGTGAGGCGCCCCAGCGGGAAGGAGACGGTGAGGTCGCGCAGGTTGTGGAGCGTGGCGCCCTTCACGGTGAGGAGCGGCGCATCCTGCAGCGAACGCCACCGCCCGCGCGAGGGGTGCTGCATCGGGGTGCGCAGGCAGGCGGCCGTCCGGGAATCCGGCGAGCGGAGAATCTCCGCGAGCGGACCCTGCGCGAGGAGGTGCCCGCCCTGGATGCCTGCGCCGGGCCCGAGGTCGCAAATCCAGTCGGCCCGCCGCATCGTCTGCTCATCGTGCTCCACGAGGACAATCGTGTTGCCGCGGTCACGGAGGGCGCAGAGCGTGTCGAGCAGCACGGAGGTGTCGCGCGGATGCAGCCCGATGGTCGGTTCATCCAGCACGTAGCAGACGCCGCTGAGGTTCGAGCCCAGCTGCGCGGCGAGGCGGATGCGCTGCGCTTCACCGCCGGAAAGCGTGGGCACGGCGCGCCCGAGCGAGAGATAGCCGAGCCCCACATGCCGCAGAAAGGAGAGGCGCGAGCGGATGTCCTTGAGGATCCCCTCGGAAACCGCCTGTTCGCGCGGCGTGGGGCGGAAGGCGTCAAACCAGGCCGACGCCTCGTCAATCGTCATGCGCGCAAAATCGCCGATGTTCACCCCGTGGAAGCGGAAGGCGAGCGCCTCGGCGTTGAGGCGGGCGCCCTGGCAGACGGGGCAGACCGTATCGGTGTCCTCCGGTGCCGTTTCGCGGACCACATCGGCAAAGGAACTGGCCTCGAGCCGCGGGCCGTATTCGTCGCGGGCGCGGCGCCCTTCTGCCTCGGCGGTGGCAGGGGCGTGGCAGTGGCCGACGCCGAATCCGCCGCAGGCGGGGCAGCGTCCGCGGGCGGCATTGAACGAGAAGAGGCGAGGATCGGGCGTTTCGAAGGAGCGCCCGCACGAAGGGCAGGCGCGGGCCGTGGAGGCGACGTATTCGGCGGCGGGACCGATCTCCGGTTGGGTGCGCGGGACGCCGGTCGGGGAGACGCCGCCGGGGACGATGCGGACCATGCCGTTGCCGAGCCGGAGCGCCGTCGTCACCCATTCCAGCAGCCGGGTGCGGTTCTCTTCGGTGGCGGCAATGGTGCCGACCTCCAGATCGATGTCGTGCTCTTTGAAGCGGGCGGGCAGCTTCCAGCCCGCCGTGGGGACCCAGCGGCCGTCGAGGCGGAGCCGGTCGTACCCGTTGCGTTTGGCCCACAGCGCCAGCGCCTGGTAGGTGCCTTTGCGGGCGGAGACGAGGCGCGCGAGCAGCGAGACGGTCCGGCGCGGATGTTTTTCGAGGATGGAATCGACGATTTGGGCGGCGGTCTGTTTCGTCACGGGGACGCCGCAGTCCGGGCAGTGCTGTTCGCCGAGCGTCAGGAAGAGGAGGCGCAGCCCGTTGTGGATCTCCGTCACCGTGGCGACGGTCGACTTCCAGCCGCCCTGCGAAAGGCGCTGTTCGATGGCGACGGTCGGCGGCAGATTGCGGATGGCGCGGACATCCGGTTTTGCCTGCGGCTGGATGAACTGCCGGGCATAGGCGTTGACGCAGTCGAGGAAGCGGGCCTGTCCCACGGAGAAAAGGATGTCGAAAGCGAGCGTCGATTTTCCGGAGCCGGAAACGCCCGTCACAACCGTGAGCGTACCGAGCGGCAGTTTGGCGTCGATGTTGCGCAGGTTGTGTTCGCAGGCACCGTGTACGGTGATGAAAGCGCGGTCGTCCGCCGCGGCGCGGACCGTCTGTTTTTTGAGGGAAGCCGTCATGCCCGCAGATTATACACGGAATGGGCCGGTTTGGGGGAACGGCTTGCGGGATGCCGCGCCGGGTCAGCGCGGATCGGGTTCCCAGCGGAAGGTGACGGGGAAGGGACGCGCCGATGCGCCGGCAAATTCGACTTCGATGTAGCGCCCCGCTTCCCCGGGGATGAACGGGTGCCCGCCCACATAGAGCTGGGCGCGGCAGGGTTCTTCGCCATCGGGAAGCGCCGCCACATCGGGCGCTGAGACGTGGAGCCGCCCGTCCGGGTAGAAGAGCGTAAACGCATCGGCATCAAGGTAGCATTTCGCGCCGAGGTCCGGCGGCAGACGCAGCCCCGCGAGGTCGAACCACGCCTGCCGTCCGTCTTCGGAGAGGCGCGGGGGCGGGTCGATCGGATTGTTCCGCAGCCCGTTGTCGATGCGGCGGGGTTCCATGAGACGGGCGACGGCGGCGGTGGGGAAGGGGAGCTGCGCGACGCTCCAGATCTGGTACGAAGCGAGCGGCGGCGCATCCGCCCGGGCATCCGCCACGGGCAGAAACGCCGCCGTGATCTGCAGCGTGTCGGGCGCGGTCAGGCGGATGGTGCGCTCGCAGACGAACGGGGCTTTTTCCGTCTGGGCGGACCGCAGAACGGCGCCGGCGGGCGTTAGCGCCACGATGGTAAAGGGCGATGAATCGACAAAATCCGGCGGCGGCCAGTCGCCGTGTGTGGAGAGGTCTTCCCAGCAGGTTTGCGGGCCGACCCACGTTTTTTCACCCCCGTCATTCCGCCAGCGATACTGGAGAACGTCGGGGCGCGGCGATTGCCAGAGCCGGTTCGTTGCCGAGCCTGCCGGAATCCACGCGAGGATGCGCCCGCCGCGCCCGGGTGCGAGGAGCGCGCGGGCCGTTTCCGGTCCGGTGCCCAGCTCGAGGTGCAGCCGCGCATCCGGCTCCGCCGCCGCTCCGCGCGCCGGCCCTGAACCCAGCAGGAAAAGAAACAGAAAAACAGAGAAGAAACGATGCATCGGAAAACGGCGGCGCAATCGGAGAAAATACTCAGAAACCGCTCCAGCATACCAGAATCAGCCCGTTCCCCTCAACGGAAAACCGCAGGCGCAGTTGCGCCGGACGCACCGCTCTGGTAGTATGGAATCAGTCAGGACATCCAGAGCCGGGAGCGTCTTTCGGGACATCCCCTCCAACCGAGTTCGGTTCCGAGCCACGGTGGAATCCGGAGCAATCCGGGATGGGCTCCGCAGAAGCAGCCGGCGCGGCTCGCAAAAGCGGAGAAAACAGCACTGCCGACCATCCGGGGCTTCTGTCTGTCCGACGGAAGCCATTTCTTTTTTTCAGCCCCCTTTTTTTCGAGCTATTTTTCTTTCCGGGAAACGACGCCTTCCCGAAACACTGCCATGTCACACCATATCTTTACGTCCGAATCCGTTTCCGAAGGCCATCCTGACAAGGTGGCGGATCAGATTTCCGATGCCATCCTGGATGCCGTTCTGGCGCTGGATGACACGGCGCATGTTGCGGCGGAGACGTTTGTGGGCCCCGATTTCGTCTGCAATCTGGGCGAAGTCACGGCCCAGGGCTTTGAGCGCCTCAACTGCGAGCAGATTGCGCGCGACATCGTGAAGGAGATCGGGTATGACCGCCCGGAGGAGCGTTTTTCTTGGGATACCTTTACGTACGAAAACCGGATGCAGGGGCAGTCTCCGGACATCGCGCAGGGCGTGAACCGCGGCTCCGTCGAGGAGCAGGGTGCGGGCGATCAGGGGATGATGTTCGGCTATGCGACCAATGAGACGCCGTCCTACCTCCCGGCGCCGCTTGCTTTTGCGCACCAGCTAATTGCGCGCTTCACGCGCGAGCGCCATGCGCACACCATCCCGTGGCTCCGCCCCGATGCCAAGTCGCAGGTCTCCGTTGTCTACGACGGGCACCGCATTGTGCGCATTTCCGATATCGTGCTGTCGCATCAGACGACCGCGGATGTCTCCATCGGGGAAATCCGCCGCGTGATTCAGGGAATCATCCGCGAAGAACTCGCCCCCACGGGGCTCGTCGACGCCGATACGCGCCTGCACATCAACCCGACGGGACGCTTCGTCGTGGGCGGTCCTGCGGGCGACTCCGGGCTGACCGGGCGCAAGATCATCGTCGACACATATGGCGGCGCCTCCGGGCACGGCGGCGGCTGCTTCTCGGGGAAAGACCCCTCGAAGGTGGACCGCTCGGCAGCCTATTACGCCCGCTATGTCGCCAAGAACATCGTCGCCGCAGGCGTGGCGGACCGCTGCAGCCTGCAGGTCAGCTACGCCATCGGCGAAGCGGCGCCGGTCAGCTACTGCCTGAATTTCTTCGGCACCGGGCATGGTCCCGATGAGGAGACCGTCACCCGGTTCCTGCACGAGGGCGGGCTGTTCGATTTCCGCCCGGGTAAAATCGGCGAAGCGCTTTCGCTCCGCGCCCCGAAGGGCTGGACGTATCGCCAGACGACGAACGGCGGGCACTTCGGCCGCTCCCTTTTCCCGTGGGAACAACTCGACAAGGTGCCGGCGCTTCGCGCCGCACTCGGCCTCGCCTGAGGCACCTGCCTTCGCACTCCGTGCGCGCTCTGCGCCCGTTTCCGCACCCGCCGTCAGTGTGCGTGGTAGGAGCCGCCGCCCGGACCGTTCCCGGGCGGTGAAATGGTGCATTTCCAGGAATTGGTGGAAAGCCACTGTTCGCCGCGCTGGCGGAAGGCGGGCTGTTCCCAGATGTGGAGCGCCTGACAATAGCGGCAGCCTGCGTCCAGCGCGCTTGTCCCGTTTTCCAGATAGGCGGGGAGGTGGAGCACCACGTGGCGGCGCCACCGCAGGTTGAAGGCGCCCCCATCCGGCGAGGAGGAGGCATCCAGCGGTATGAGGCGCACATCGCGGAATGCCGGCACCACAAACGGCGTGAGCGTGGGCTGCACGGCACCCGCACCGTCTTCCTGCAAATGCCCGAAAGGCTTGGCCGCGCCAACCCAGGCGATGACATCCGAAGCCTCGTTGCCGCCCGTGCGGGTCTGGTCCGAGAGCCGCGAAACCGGATTTTCCACGCGCATGACGGCATCGGCGCCTTCGTAGTCGTATTCTTCGCGGAGATTGCCTTCGATGGGGAAGGTGGGGTCGTTCATGACCTCCCAGGAGCCCCAGCGCGAAGCATCGTAGGCATACCAGATGTGGACGAGTTCGTTGGTTTCGCCTGCGTCTTCCGGCGCGGCGGGCAGATCGGCCGCCTCCAGCGCGGGTGAGAGCGTGTCCGCTTCCAGCACCGAGGAGAAGCGCAGCGCGCGCGGGCGCAAGTGGAGCCCGAGAATTTCGGACGAGGAGGGCGGATCGGTGTCACGCTCGGGAAGCGCGGGCCACCAGGTGTAGTCGGTGTAGTCTGCGAGCAGCCCGGGCTCGTAGTGGTGGAACCAGCACCAGTCGCGCCCCCGCACGGCGCGGTAAAACGACTCCATGAGGAGCGTGTGGGCGCCGTCGGGATCGTTGTAGAACCGGGCGTTGTCGATCCCGGCGGCAATGCCTTCATCGGCCAGCGCATCGAGCATGTCGCCGTAGGTTTCCCAGGCGCCGGGCCAGGGCTCGGGCAGCGCCTGCTCGCCGTCGATGATGGCGCCGTAGTCGCTGCGCGCCTGTTCCGCGCATTCCCGCACGAATTCCGTGAATTCATCGTTGACGGGGGCGCCGTTGAGCTTGGCCGCCTGCTGGGCCGCCGCGGCGCCGGTCAGGGGGCCCGCAAAGGCAATGCGGGCTTGCGCGTTGGTGATGACGTCGCACGCCGCAAAATCGCCGCGCGCCAGCGCCAGCACATGCAGGAGGTTGAGCTCGCCCATGAGGTTGAGCGTCGTGCCCTGCCAGCGCGAAGCCTCCAGCGCCGCCGCATCCCCCGCATTCTGCGTCTTGTCCTTCGAGAGGATGATGTGGTGGATGTCAGCCAGCCAGAGCGCCGCAATGCACAGAATCACAATCGCCATCAGGACGACGAGCAGCACCTGCCCGCCCTCCCGGCGCCTGCGCATGCGCGGGAACCGCGCACCGTTGAGAACCGGCTTTTTCATGGTGCGGCTCCTTCCAGATAGAGCGAGGCATGTTCGCCGGCATTCGCTTCGGCGGAGATGGAAAGGCGGGGAATGTCCGCCGCATCCAGCCGCGCCCCCGGAAAGAGAAACTGCGAAAACGGCATGTGCAGCGGCGCATCGTGCGTGACTTCGTATTCCAGCGCACCGCCTCCCAGAATCGTGCCGTGCTGACGGAAGTCGATCGTCTCCGCGCGCCATTCCTCGTAGTCGAGCAGATGTTCGGCCCGTGCCCGGTTTTCCGCCGCCAGATAGGCCGGAATGCGCGCCAGCTCGAAATCGGCGACCGCGCCCGCGTCTTCTTCCCAGCCGACGTCGCCCGCCAGAATTTTGCCGGAGACGGGTATCGCAGCCACGCGGGCCGCTTTTTCCGCCATCCAGTCGTTGAAGCCGACCGACTTGGCGCGCGCGGCCCGCGCCGCCGCATGGTGCAGGACATCGCGCCCGCCCAGCGAAATCGCCGCCTGGAGGAACCCGAACAGGCACAGCAGGAGCACCAGCAGCACAATGAGCGTCTCCAGATACGCCTGTCCGGCGCACGATGCGTCTGCCGCGCACGAGGGCGCGGCAGGACGCATAAACCGCCCCCGCCGACGCCAACGGGACGCCGATGCGGAGGACGGGTTTTGCGCGCTGCTGTTCACCTCAAGAGCAAGAGAACACCTGAACAAAGGCGCCCGCAAGGGACGTCCCCGGTTCAGGCGCAGGAGGTCCGGAAAAGGCGGCTTCGGTTAAAGCCCCGTCGAATCCATCTCCTTGAAGACGTCAACCGAGCTTTCGTCGGCTTCCGACTGAGCATCGGAGGCGAGATCGGTGGAGGTCAGGGAGCTGACGGCACCCGAGGTCTTTTCCTTGACGGTGTCGCCGAGGAGCCCGAAGAGGGCGAGTGCTGCAATCGCGATGACAACAACAATGATGATGTATTCGACCATCGCCTGGCCGGAACGTTTCGAGTCAATCGTTTTCATAAGAAGGGTCCCGAAATGGGCGTAACAATAGAAAACTCAAGGATATTCAGACGCAACAAGGTCCAGGGAGCGGGCACTGTTGTCATTGAGTGCATGAACAAGACCCCCCATCACCAGAATAACGCCCAGCAACAGGCACAGAACCAGGATGTATTCAACCATGGTTTGCCCCTCGATGCGCGTTTTTCGTGAGAAGGCTCTCGTCATGGCACCAGTTTAGCAAACCCCGGTTCCCCCTGCAAGACCCGCCCCCGCCCGGGCTTATCCCGGATTTTCGGGATAATTGATCCAGACTTCTTGAAAAATGGCTCCTGCAGCCTCTTTTCAAGACTAGATACTCGTGAATAGTCCGCCAATACTTTTCCACCCGAAAGTTCAGTAAAATAACTTTGCCGTCGCTTCAATGGTTACGCTGACTTCGTTCAGGCGGCTCTGCCGCCGAGAAAAAGTCCTTATTTGACACCTTGGTCGGAACGTTCGTGGAGACTTCAGAAGGGGGCTACTCCGTGTGTGGCTCAAAAATCCGGGATAAGCCTGCCGCCCGGATGGCGCCGGGCGGAGGCGCTCGCCGCCGCGTTTTGGAACGGGTTGCGGCGCGGTTGCGGCTCAACTGAGCGTTTCGACGCGGAGCATGTTCGTGGTGCCCGAAATGCCCAGCGGAATCCCCGCCGTGATGACGACCGTGTCGCCGCTGCCGATGAGCCCGTGCTCCCGGGCGACCGCCACGGCATGCGCAAAGAGCGCGTCGGAATTGCTTTTTTCCGCGCACCGCAGCGGAATGACGCCCCAGGAGAGGCTCATCTGGCGGTAGACCGTTTCGTCCGTGGTGCAGCCGATGATCATCGACTGCGGACGGTGCTTGGAAATGGTGCGCGCCGTCGAGCCGCTCTTCGTGACCGTGATGATGGCTTTGGCACCGAGGTCATGCGCCGTCGTCACCGTTGCATGGCTGATGGCGTTGGTGATGGTTTTGCTGGAATCATCCTTGCCGAAGACCTTGAACTGCGTGATGTAGTCGATGTCGGCTTCCGTGCTTTCCGCGATCAGCGCCATCGTTTCCACGGCTTCCACGGGGTGGTTCCCGGCCGCCGTCTCGCCGGAGAGCATGATGGCGGAGGTGCCGTCGTAGACGGCATTGGCGACATCGGTGATTTCCGCACGGGTTGGGCGCGGGTTGGAGATCATGCTTTCGAGCATCTGGGTGGCCGTGACCACCTGTTTGCCCGCCGAATAGGCTTTTTTGATGATGCGCTTCTGGATGGAGGGAATCATCTCGAAAGGAATTTCCACACCCATGTCGCCGCGGGCGACCATGACGCCGTCGGCCTCTGCAATGATTTCATCGATATTGTTGACGCCGTCCATGTTCTCGATTTTGGCGATGATGCGCGGCGTGTGCCAGCCCAGCGAGCGGGTGAATTTGCGCAGGTAGGCGACGTCCGCCGCCGTGCGCACGAAGGAGGCTGCGATGAAGTCGAATCCCAGCTTGGAGCCGAATTCGAGGTCGTTCATGTCCGCCTCGGAGAGGTACGGCATGGAAAGCTGGACGCCCGGGACGTTGACGCCCTTGTGGTTCGAAATGCGGCCGCCTTCGATGACGTCGCAGAGGATGTCGGTGGCGTCGATCTTTTTGACCCGCAGCGCCACGAGTCCGTCGTTGATGAGAATGTCGGTTCCGATGAATACGTCGGCGGGCAGCCCCTTGAACGAAATCGAGGCAATGGCGTCCGTGCAGGGAATCTCGCGGGTTGTGAGGGTGTATTCGCCGCCCGTCGCGAGGTCTACGGGTTTGTCGTTGACGAAGTTGCCGAGCCGGATTTCCGGGCCGCGCGTATCCAGCATCGTCGCAATGGGCAGCCCGACCGCCTCGCGGGCCGCCGTCACCAGGTGAAAGCGGCGCGCATGCTCATCGTATGTGGCGTGGGAGAAGTTGAAGCGGGCCACATTCATGCCCGCATGCATCATTTTTTCGAGGATGCCCGGCTTGTCTGTCGCCGGACCGACTGTGCAGATGATTTTTGTCTTGCGCATGGAAGGAGGTTGCTCCTTGGATGGGAGACAGGAGAAAAGAGGAAAGAAAAGAACGGCAAACGGGGAGGGGAAAAACAGAAACGCACGCGGTCCGTGCGCGGCCCGCGTGCGTGTCGGAGAAAAGCCCGTGCGGGCTTTTGCAGGAACCTCAGGCGCGGGGACCCTTGGTCTGGCCGATGGCGGCGAGCAGCTCCGTGAACATCGGGGCGTCGATGTCGAAGGGCTTGCCACCCTTGATACGCTCGAATTCGCACGCGCGGAGCTCGTTGTTCTTGTTCTCGTCCTCGCCGACGACGCCACCGACGCCTTTGAGCGCGCAATCGACGGCAACCGCGGCGCAGCGCTTGATCAGGTCGATGTCCGCCGCATTGGAGGCGGCCGCGCGGGAGAAGTAGCCGGACTTCTGGACGAGCGTCTTTTCGGCACCGATCATCTCGGCGAACTGCTTGGCGAACCAGGCACCCGGGTTGATCTTGTCCAGCCGCGGGTGACCGAACGCGTCGCGGACGACTTCCTCGCCGCGCGCTTCCATTTCCTTGATGATCGTGGAGACGCCGGCGCCTTCCGAGACGAAGATGTTGACGTTGTCGTACTTGTCCATGATTTCGCGCAGGCGCTTGGCTTCTTCCTTGACGTCGAAAGCCATCTCGGGGATGTAGACGCCGTGAATCTCGTAATTTTCGCGGCGGAGCCCGAGTTCGGGAATCCAAGTGCGCTGGTCGAGCAACTTGCGGTAGGCGGCGGCGGTGGCGACCGTCAGGTAGCCGCAGTTGCGGCCCATGACCTCGTGCACGATGAGCATGCGCGGGTTGGCGGAGTTTTCGCCGACGACGTTGGCGAAGTAGCGCGCGCCCTGCTCAGCGGCCGTCCAGGCGCCGAGCGACTGGCGGATCGGGTAGACGTCGTTGTCGATGGTCTTGGGCAGACCCACCACGTTGAGCGCGTAGTTGTTCTTGGCGAGGTAGGCAGCCAGGTCCGCCGCAGCGGTGTTGGTGTCGTCGCCGCCGATGGTGTGGAGCACGTCGACGCCGTCCTTGACGAGCTGGTCGGCGGCGACTTTCTGCGGATCTTCGCCTTCCTTGACGAGGCCGCGCTTCACGCAGTCCTTGATGTTGGTGAGCTTGACGCGGGAGTTCCCGATCGGCGAGCCGCCAAATTCGTAGAGCGCGGCGATGTTCTTGCGGACTTCGGGCGTCACAACGACGGACTTGCCTTCGAGCAGCCCTTTGTAGCCGGAAACGTAGCAGATGATCTCGACCTCCGGCGCAATTTGCGTGTAGCGCTCAACGAGGGCGGCAATGGCGGTGGAGAGGCACGGGGCAAGGCCGCCGGCAGTCAGGATGGCAACTTTTTTGATGGCCATGGCAGATGGAATGGATGGGGGTTAAGCGCGGCGAAGCCGCAGGGTTCAGAAAAAGAAAAAAGGGGAGGGAGGAATGCGCGGAGCGGCGCTTTCCGGCCGCCCCGCGGACATCAGCCGCGGAAGCCGTGCCCGGGACGGCGCGGGAAGGAGCGGCGCCCCGGTCCGCCGGGACGGCGCCCGCCGCCACCGCCGCCGCGGTGGCCGCCGTGCCCTTCGTGGTGCTTGCGCGGGGCAATCTCGCGCGTCGGCTTCGGCGGGGCGGCATAGAGCTCTTCGGGCGGCATCTGGCAGGGCAGATCATGCCCGATGAGCTTTTCGATGTCCGGGATGATGAACGATTCATCTTCGCAGGCAAACGAGACGGCCGTTCCGGATTCTCCGGCACGACCCGTCCGCCCGATGCGGTGAATGTAGTCGTCCGCTTCGTACGGGAAATCGTAATTGACCACCAGCGCAATGTCGTCAATCTGGAGTCCGCGCCCGGCGACGTCCGTCGCCACGACCACCTTGATTTTGCCGCTCTTGAAGTCCTCAATGACGCGGAGCCGCTTCTTCTGGTCGACGTCTCCGGAGAGCTCGACTGCGTCAATCTCGCGGGAGCAAAGTTCGCGCACGAGCTCTTCGCATTCGTGCTTGCGGTTGCGGAAGACGAGAACGCGCTCGCCCGGGTGCTTCTGGAGAATGTTGTAGAGAACCGCGAATTTTTCGCGCGAGGCAATCGGGAAGATCACCTGCCGGATGGTTTCCGCCGGGCAGAACTCGGGGTCGACGGCGATTTCAACCGGGTTGGGCATCCACTGGCGCGCCAGATCCATGACCTCCTGCCCCAGCGTTGCCGAGAAGAGGAGCGTCTGGCGGTCCGTGGGCAGGGCCCGCACAATCCGGCGCACGTCCGGGATGAAGCCCATGTCCAGCATTCGGTCCGCTTCGTCAATGACGAGCGTGTGCACGCCCTTGAGCGAGAGCACATGGGAGCGCTGGAAGTCGAGGAGGCGCCCGGGCGTTGCCGCAATCAGGTCGAGCGGCTGCTCGCGGATGGCGCGCTGCTGGCGCTCATGGTCGCATCCGCCGAAGACGGCCAGCGTCCGCAAGCCGCAGTACTTGCCGAGCCGCTCCGCATCCTGAACAATTTGCACGACAAGCTCGCGCGTCGGTGCCAGCACGAGTGCGGCGGGGCGCCCCACCACATTGGGCCGCGTCTCCGGGTGGTCGAGCATGCGCCGGAGAATGGCAATGAGGAAGGCCGCCGTTTTGCCAGTGCCGGTCTGGGCGCGCCCCGCAACGTTGTCGCCCTGCATGGTGCGGGCCAGCGAGGCCGCCTGAATCGGCGTGCAATATTGGAAGCCGAGGTCGGAAATCGCGTGGAGGATGGGCGTGGGAAGCGCGAATTCCTGGAAGCGCGTCGCCCCTTCCTTTTCAGGGACCGTAAACGAGGCCGGATCCCAGTCGGATTCCGGGATGACGGGCGGCGCAAAGACCTTGGATTCGTCGAAGGGCTCTTGCGGCGCGGGCGCCGGTTCGGGGTGCCGGTTCGGGC
>CASFKR010000104.1 GCA_949295265.1 uncultured Verrucomicrobiota bacterium
CTCCACCAACTGGTGCTACAATTTTGGCGGCGGTGGCGGCGGCGCAAGCGGTCCCGGCGAACATACCCCCATCAATACGGAGGGCGACCGCTCCGCCGTCAAAGGCGGGGACGGCGGTTCGGGCATCACTTGCAGCATTACCGGCACGGCGGTCGGCTACGGTGGCGGTGGCGGCGGCGGTGCCGCCCACTTGGGAATCGCAAACGGCACCGGCGGCACCGGAAACGATGGCGGCGGCGATGGCGGCGAGGGCAGCGGCAGCGCGACACAGGGTCAGGGCCGCGACGGCATCAACGGCACCGGTGGCGGCGGCGGCGGTGGCGGCCGATACGGCAATACGGCCTACACAGGCGGCAAGGGCGGCGACGGCGTCGTCATCATCCGCTATGCCCTGCCCGTTTATACGCATCCGGAAGCGGAGGGCGGCATCAAGAAAATCTCTGGCGGCTACGTGATTCACACCTTCACCAACGACAGTGAGCTCATCGTATCGCGCCGCGGCCTGGCGGACATTCTGCTGGTCGGCGGCGGCGGCGGCGGAGCCTGCGGCGGCGGAGGCGGCGGCGCGGGCGGCGTTCTCTACACCAACTGCATGCTCGTGAGCGGCGTGAATCCAGTCATCGTGGGATGCGGCGGCGCACCCGGGTTCAGCAGCTCAACAACGGCTGACCGCTACGGAACCGATGGCACGGCGAGCGGCTATGGTCCCTGGACCGTACCCGGCGGCGGCGGCGGCGGTTTTTCCCGCATGCCCGGGCGCGATGGCGCCTCCGGCGGCGGTGGCGGGCACTGGGGCGCGCAACGCTTTGCCGGCGGCTCCGGCATCGAAGGGTTCGGTCGCGATGGCGGCTCCAGCGGCTACATTGAAATCAGCACGACCGGCGGCAGATACGGCAGCAGTGGCGGTGGCGGCGGAGCCGGGGCGCCCGGCGGCGATGCCAATTACGCCGTCATTGAAGAATGGGATTCCTCCCTGATCAAAGCCGGAGCGGGCGGCGATGGGCTGGCCTTTGACATTTCCGGCACGCTCACCTGGTACGCAGGCGGAGGCGGTGGCGGCTCCTCCTACGGCACCGGCGGAGCCGCAGGAGGTTTCGGCGGCGGCGGCAATGGAGGCGGCGGCAACAACGGCTATGGCGCGGACGGTGCAGACGGCACCGGCGGCGGCGGTGGCGGCGGCGGTCTTTATGGCAACCTCAACTTCGAAGGCGGCAAAGGCGGCGACGGGATTGTCATCATCCGCTACCTCGCTCCCAGCGGCACCATCTTCGTCCTGCGCTGACGCACCTCTCCCCTCTCCCATACCCGATGCGGCGTCCTCCCGAACAGGGCGGACGCCGCATCGCCCTTTCTCCGCCGCAAACCGGCGCAGCGGACCCGCACGAGCGAGCCGTAGACAGGACGAACAGGACGGCTCGCTACCGCAGGAAACTCGGTACTCCCAGTGGCCCCAGCAAAAGGCACAACCGTACCCCCCAGTAGCCCCAGATAGCGCCACGGCATTGCCACACCGCCGCCCCGCCCTCGGAGTGGGCGGCTGACTCATGCGCCAGCGCCCTGGGCCGGTCGGTCTAACGCCGACCGGCAGAAAAGGCGGCACTGCCGCCCCGACCGGCAGAAGAGGCGGCACTGCCGCCCCGACCGGCAGAAGAGGCGGCTACGCCGCCCCGTGTGGCTCATTTTTCTGAAACTCGAGCATTCCCCGCCAGCGGGATTATGGTACAATGGGACTATGAAACCTACCGCTTACCTTTGTCTCGCGGGTCTGATGACCCTTACCCTTTCCGGTCCCGTCTTTGCGCAGGAAGAGGCTGCCACGCCCCTGCCACAAACGGTGATTTCGTTGCCCGCGCCGCAGCAGACGGGCGGACAGCCCCTGCTGGAATCCATGGCCGCCCGCCGCTCGAAACGCGCGTACGACCCGGCGCGCCCGCTCGAGCCGCAGACGCTCTCCACGCTGCTCTGGACGGCGGCGGGCTACAGCAGTCCCGACAAACGCCGCACCGCGGGCTCGGCACTCAACAAGCAGTGCGTGCAGATCATCGCCGTCCTGCCGGAAGGCGCGTACCGCTACGACGCGGACACCCATGCGCTCCGGCTCCTCAAGGCGGGCGATTTCCGCGCACGCACCGGCATGCAGGACTTCGTCGGCTCAGCGCCGCTCAATCTGCTTTTTGTGGCGGACCTCTCGAAGACGTCCATCACGAGCAATGAATCGCGGTGGCTCTGCCTCGGCGCGGACGCGGGCCTCATGAGCCAGAACGTCTACCTGTACTGCACGAGCGTGGGACTCTCCACCGTGCTGCGCGGCTCCGTGGATGCCGCCGCGCTGGGTCCCCTCCTGGGCCTCGGCGAAAATGAGCGCATCATTTTCGCGCAGTCGGTCGGCTATCCCCCGGCACCGTGACACACCCCTGCCACCACCCTGCCACCGCCGCAAGCCTGCCATGCGCTTTCTCGTCCCCAAATTGAATCGCGCCACGCTCATCCGCATCACGGTTCTCATCGCCGTGACGGTGGGGGTGTGCCGGTTTTGGCTGGTACCGGCGCGCATTGAGGGTGCGAGCATGCTGCCCACCTATCCGGAGCACGGCTTCACGTTCTGCAACCGGTTCGCGTACCGGAACCAGCCGCCCGAGGTGGGCGACATCGTCGCGCTGCGCTACGGCGGCTCGCGGCGCCTGCTCCTCAAGCGGGTGCTGGCGCTGGAAGGCGATACGGTCGAATTCCGCGGGGGCGTCCTGTGGCGCAACGGCGAACCCGTCGACGAGCCGTACGTCGCGCTACCGTGCGACTGGGAGCGGGCGCCGCGCACGATTGCCCCCGGGTCGATCTACGTCATGGGTGACAACCGCTCGGTGCCCTTCGAAAGCCACGTCGGCGGCGAAATTGCGCTGCGCCGCGTCTTCGGACGTCCCCTGTTCTGACATGATGCAGCTTCCGCGCTTTCTGCAACGCCTCATGCCTGCACGCTGGAAGCGGCGGTCGGGCGGCGATGCGCTTTTTTCGGCGCGGCAGGGGCGGTGGGGCGAGGCGCAGGCCGAGCGGTATCTGCAGGCGCAGGGCTTGCGCATCGTCGGCCGCCGCGTCCGCCAGGGCAAAGACGAAATCGACCTCATCCTCGAACCCGCCGACCCCGCCCGGCGTCCGCTCCTCGTTTTCGTGGAAGTCAAGACGCGCAGCACCCCGCTCTACGGCGGCGGACGGGCTGCCATGACGCGCCGCAAGCGCTATGCGCTGATCCGCGCGGTACTCCGCTACCTGCGGCGGCTGCCGCCCGCCCCCTTCCGGATCGACCTCGTCGAGGTCTACGGCTCGGCGGATGCGGAAACGCCGCCGGACATCATCCACCACAAAGCCGCCGTCCCGGTCCCCGCCTCCCGCCTCTTTCCGCGCCGCCGCCTGCCGCGGCACCGCCGTTTCTCCTGAATTTCCGTATCCGTCCCATGAACGACACCTTTCTGATGGGCTGCCACCTCTCCGTGGCGCACGGCTTTGCCGCGATGGCCCGGACCGCAGTCCGCATTGACGCCAACGTCATCCAGTGCTTCATCCGCAACCCGCGCGGCGGGCAAATGCGCGCCATCGACGCCGAGGATATCGCCGAATACCGCCGCATCGCCGCCGAACACGGTTTTGCGCCGCTCATCGTCCACGCGCCCTATACGGTCAATCCCTGCTCCGACAAGCCGGAGACGCGCGAACTGGCCCGCCGCTTCTTTACCGAGGAACTGGACCGGCTCGAGCTCATTCCCGGTTCGCTGTACAACTTCCACCCCGGCTCGCACGTCGGCCAGGGCGTGGAGGAAGGCATCCGGCTCATTGTCGAGCTTCTCAATGCCGTCATGCCCCATGCGAAATCCACAACCGTCCTGCTCGAAACCATGGCCGGAAAGGGCTCGGAAGTCGGGCGCACCTTCGAGGAACTGCGCGAAATCATGGACCGCGCGGAGCAGGGCGACCGCCTCGGCGTCACGCTCGACACCTGTCACATCAGCGACGGCGGCTACGACGTAGTCGGCAAGCTCGATGCGGTGCTGGAGACCTTCGACCGCGTCGTCGGGCTTTCGCGTCTCCACGCCATCCACCTCAACGACTCCAAGAATCCGCTGGGCGCCCACAAAGACCGCCATGCCCGCATCGGCGAAGGCATGCTGGGCACGGACGCCATTGCGCGCATCATCAACCACCCGAAGCTGCGCGCCCTTCCCTTCTGCCTCGAAACGCCGCAGGATGACGATGACGGCTACGGGCGCGAAATTGCGCTTCTCCGCTCGCTCCGCACACCCGTATAAAAACCGCCGGGTTTCCCCGGCCATCCCCCCTGCTTCCGGTCCTCTCAACCTGCACCGCAAAGCCATGCAACACAATCTGTTTCGCCGTTTCTCCCTGCTTCTGCTTACGCTCGCCGTCCTCTCGGGCTGCGTCACGGGTCCCAATGAGCAGGGTTTCCGCACCATTTCCCAGAAAAGCGCCAGGCGCATGATGGACAGGCAGACGGTCACAGTGGTGGACGTCCGCGAAGCCGCAGAATATGCGGCCGGACACCTGCCGGGCGCCATTCTGCTGCCGCTGGGCACCATCACGGCGGAAACGGCGGCCACCGCCATTCCGTCGAAGGACGCGACCGTGCTCGTCTACTGCCGGAGCGGCAAGCGGAGTCAGGCCGGCTCCGCGGCCCTTGCCGCTCTGGGCTACACCGACGTCTGCAATATCGGCGGCATCATGACCTGGCCCTACGAAATCGTCATCGAGCCGTAGACAGGACGAACAGGACGTACACGACGAACAGGATGGCTCGCTACCGCATGTAGCACAGTCCCAGTTGCCCCAGTAGCCCCAGTAGCCCCAGTAGCCCCAGCAAAAGGCACAACCGTGCCCCCCCAGTAGCCCCAGATAGCGCCACGGCATTGCCACACCGCTGCCAGCGCACCCGTGCGGCGCCGCCGCCCCGCCCTCGGAGTGGGCGGCCGACTCATGCGCCAGCGCCCTGGGCCGGTCGGTCTAACGCCGACCGGCAGAAGAGGCGGTTTCGCCGCCCCGCCCCGGCGCTAGTGGCCGAAGGGGGAGAGGGCGCGGAGGGTGCGCACAATCCCGGGCATGACGGAGAGGACCTGATCGACGTCTTCGTCGGTGTTGTAGCGGCTGAAGCTGAAGCGGATCGAGCCGTGGAGAGAGGTGAAGGGCACCTTCATCGCGCGGAGCACATGCGACGGCTCGAGAGAGCCGCTGGTGCAGGCGGAGCCGGAAGAGGCGCAGATGCCGGCATCGCTCAGGTGGTAGAGAATGGCCTCGCCCTCGATGTAGGGGAAACTCACGTTGAGCGTCGTCGGTACACGCATCTCGAGACTGCCGTTGATGACCGTATCGGGAATCTGCAGGAGCTCCTGCTGCAAGCGGTCGCGCAGGGCGCGGACGCGGTCGATTTCGCCGGTGCGGAGTTCTGCATCCGCCAGTTCGGCTGCCTTGCCGAGACCGACGATGTACGGCACATTCTCGGTACCGGCGCGACGGCTATCCTCCTGATGCCCGCCCAGCAGAAACGGCCGGATGGGCGTCCCGTGGCGGATGTAGAGCACGCCGATACCCTTGGGGGCGTGGAGCTTGTGCCCGGAGAAAGTCAGCAGATCGACGGGAAGTGCCGAAAGATCGATGGGCACCTTGCCCGCGGCCTGGGTGGCATCGGTGTGGAAAACGGCACCGGCGGCTTTGGCCATGCGCGCGCATTCCGCAATCGGGAAGAGCACACCTGTCTCGTTGTTCGCCCACATGAGCGTCACGAGCTTGGGACCGGGCGTGGCGAGCGCAGCCGAATACTCGTCCATCCGCAGCGTGCCGTTAGGATTGACCCCCACGCGCAGTACGCGGTAGCCGCGCTCCTCGAGCTTGAGGCAGGGCTGCAGCACGGCGGGATGCTCCACCTGCGAGGTGATGACGACCGTCTCCGGCCCCAGCGCCTCAACCGTGCCGAAAATCGCCTGATTGTCGCTCTCGCTCCCGCAACTCGTGAAAACGATTTCCGAAGGCGATGCGGCCCCCAGAAACGCGGCAATGCGCTCGCGCGCCGCATCGACATCGGCGCGGACCGTTCCGCCGAACTCGTGCATGCTGCTGGCGTTGCCGTAGCGCTCGCAGAAAAACGGCAGCATGGCCTCGAGCGCCTCCGGTGCGGTGCGCGTCGTGGCGTTGTTGTCCAGATAGCAAAGGCGCGGCTTCATCCTCAGGCCTCCTCTCCGGGCACCACTTCCACGGTGATCTCCTTGGAAATGGCGTCCCGCAGCTTTTTCTGAACGAGCCCGTTCTTGGTGAAGTTCGCGGCAATGCAACCGGCGCAATGTCCGCGGAACGCCACGACGACCTTGTCGCCCTGGATGTCGAGAATCTCGAGGTCGCCGCCGTCGCGGCGCAGCATGGGCCGCACCTCCGTCTCGATGACCTCCTCGATTTTCTTCATCTTCTGGAACTGGGTCATCGGCGCCGGGGTGCCCGCCGCAGCCGGCGGCTTGGGCGCTTCCGGGGCGGCGGGACGCTGCAGGATGCGGTCGAGAATCTTCTGAATCTCGCCCTTGCATTTCCCGCAGGCACCGCCCGCCTTGGTGAAGTTCGTGACCTCCTCGACGGTCGTCAGGCGGTTGATCTGGACGGCTTGCACGATTTCGCTCTCATGCACGTTGAAACAGGTGCACACGAGCGGATCGTCCTTGAGCTCGCGCACGGTGCAGTCGCCCGTGCGGTAATTGTGAATGGCGGCTTCGAGGGCTTCCATGCCCATGACGGAGCAGTGCATTTTCTGCTCGGGAAGCCCGCCCAGATAATCGGCGATATCGGCATTGGTCACCTTGGCGGCTTCTTCGAGCGTCATCCCCTTGATCATCTCGGTGAGGGCGGAGGAAGAAGCAATGGCGCTGGCGCAGCCGAACGTCTGGAACTTGACGTCGGCAATACGGCCGTCGGGCCCGAGTTTGAACATCAGTTTGAGGGCATCGCCGCAGGCAATGGCACCCACCTCGCCGACCCCGTCCGGATTTTCCAGGGTGCCGACGTTGCGCGGGTTGTGAAAGTGGTCGAGGACCTTGTCGGAATAATTCCACATGGTGACAAATCTCCTGATAGTCCGGACATCGCCGATACCCCACGGGGATATCCGGAACCGCGAATACTACCACAGCGGAGACGCCGCCGCAACGCTTGCCGCAAGGAGCGCCTCCCGGTAGAATGGCGGGTATGCATACCATCCCCGAATCCATCCGCGCCGTCGTTTTCGATCTCGACGACACGCTGTTCGACTTCACCGCCTGCCACCGCCGCGTTTTCCCGCGCCTGGAAGCCTATGCGGCGCGCGAGCTCGGGCTCGATGCGGAGACCTTCCGCGCCGCGCACAAACGCTGGCTCGACTGGCAGTTTGCCGCGCTTCCCGCGCAGGCGGGCTGCCACAGCCGCGCCCTCCGGTTTCTGCGTCTGCTCGAAGAGCGGCACCTGCCGCTGCGCCATGCGCCGATCCTGCAGGAGCTTTACTGGAACAGCATGCTCGAAATCATGGAGCCCTTCCCCGGCGTTCGGGAAACCCTGCAAGCCATCCGCGCGAGCGGACGCCGCATCGGCATCGGGACGGATATGACCGTCGACTGGCAGCTCAAAAAACTCGATGCGCTCGGGGTCATCGATCTCGTCGATTTCGTGGTCGCCAGCGAAGAAACGGAGGAAAAGCCCGGCAAGGGGCTCTTCCTGCGCTGCGCGGAAAAAGCCGGAGCCGACGCCCCGGCGTGCCTCTTTGCGGGTGACAACTGGCGCCGCGACATTCTCGGGGCGTTGGGTGCCGGTATGCAGGCGGTCTGGGTGCAGCCGGACGCGGTCAAGCGCGCGGAGCATCCGGACGCGGCGGCGGTTGCGTCCGTTGCCGAACTGGCCGTCTGAGCCCCTTGCCGACAGCGGAGCGAATGGCGATGGAAGAGACCGGCCCGGAAGAACCTCTGACGCCCGAGGATCTCGCGGATGTGGCGGATATGGCGGATATGGCGGACACGGCAGACGCGGCGCAGCCGCTGGTGTTCCCGTGCCCGGAAGGCGAAACGGGACGCCTCGACCAGTGGCTCGCGGGCGTCTCCGGCATTTCCCGCTCCCGCATCCAGACCCTGCTCCGGCAAGGCGCCGTCCGCACCGCCGCAAATGCGGTCCCGACGGGCCGCCGCGCCACGCCCGGCGAGACGTACATCATCCACCTGCCGCCGCCGGAACCCGTCGAACTGCTCCCGGAAAACATTCCGCTGGACATTCTCTATGAAGACGAGGCCATCCTCGTCGTCAACAAACCGGCGGGACTCGTGGTGCACCCCGCCGCCGGGCATCCGCACGGCACCCTCGTCAATGCGCTCCTCTACCACTGCCCGGGCATGCTGTCCGTCGGCGGCGAAGCCCGCCCGGGCATCGTGCACCGGCTCGATCAGGACACATCGGGGCTCCTCGTCGTCGCGAAGCGGGACGATGCGCTCAACGCGCTTTCCGCGGCCTTTCAGGCGGGGGAAGTCCACAAGACCTACGCAGCCATCTGCTGCGGCGTCCCCGAACCCTCCACAGGCAGCCTGGAGTCGCTCATCGGACGCTCCCCGTGCGACCGCAAGAAAATGGCGGTTGTGGACCGCAATGGCAAATGGGCGCACACGGAGTATGCCGTGGAGGAAGATTTCGGCGGCAGTGCGCTCCTCCGGGTGCGGATTCACACGGGGCGCACGCACCAGATTCGCGTCCATCTCAAATCGATCCGCTGTCCGGTCGCCGGTGACCGGCTCTACGGCAGCGCCTCGGAAGACTCCGTGCTCCCCTTCCGTCCCCCCCGGCAGATGCTACATGCCCGCCTCCTCACCTTCCCGCATCCGCTGCGCGGCGAACCCCTGACCTTCGAAGCCCCCCTCCCGGACGACATGCTCCGTCTCCTCGCCGCTCTCCGCCGGGCGGCGGCTGCCACCTCTTCTGCCGGTCGGCTTCCTCAGGCGGTGAATCACCGCCGACCGGCCCCAGTCGGCGGCACATGAGCCGCCCACCCACGCCAAGGGCGGCAAAGCCAGCGGAGCGAGCGCACCGCCGGGTCGGAGATGGGTGCGCTGGCCATGTCGTGGCAGAGTACTGGCTTCGCTACGCGGCTCTGCGGGGGTTTTCCCGCCGTCTGTGCGGCACAAACACCGGGGCATCCCCGAATCGGGTAGGCTTATCCCGTTTTTTTTTTTCCCCCGGGATGATTGATTCAGGTTTCTTGAAAAATGGCTCCTGTAGCCGTCGCCCCAATGGTTGCACTGCCTTCGTTCACGCGGCTCTACCGCCGAGAAAAAGTCCTTATTTGACACCTTGGTCGGAACGTTTGTGGAGACTTCAGAAGGGGGCTGCTCCGTGTGGCTCAAAATTCAAAATTCCTCGCGCGATTTCGCTCCGCTGGCTCTCTTTTCCCTACTCCCTTCCTCCGTATGGCTCCGTTGCGCTGGCTTCGTTCAGGCGGCTCTGCCGCCGAGAAAAAGTCCTTATTTGACACCTTGGTCGGAACGTAGTGGAGACTTCAGAAGGGGGCTCCGCCCCTCCGTGTGGCTCAAAATTCAAAATTCCTCGCGCGATTTCGCTCCGCTGGCTC
>CASFKR010000105.1 GCA_949295265.1 uncultured Verrucomicrobiota bacterium
ACCAATTTTCGGAACAAGTAAATGCGACCAGTCGCTTTTACCTCCTTCGGAACAAGTAAATGCGACTAGGGTAGTCGCATTTACGATGAGAAGTTACACATGCGAAGGGTGGGGCGTCGGGGTTGTAGAAAACGGGTGCGGGAATTGCTATACTGAGAGCATGAACGAAAGCCGCAAACTGCCCATCGGCGTCCAATCCTTTGAAAAACTCCGCACAGAGGGATGCCTCTATGTGGACAAGACGGATTTGGTTTACAAGCTGGTTACAGAAGGATCGCAGTACTTTCTGTCGCGTCCGCGCCGTTTCGGCAAGAGTCTTCTGACCACAACCCTCCGCGCTTATTTCGAGGGCAAGAAAGACCTTTTCCAGGGGCTTGCCATCGAAAAACTGGAAACGGAATGGAAGAAGTATCCGGTTTTTTATCTGGATTTCTCACGCACAGGCGATTCATACGCAGATGTGGAGGCCCGCTTCACCATTTGGATGAAGAAACTGGACGAGCAGTATGATTGCAAAACCGCCGATTATCCGAATCTTGCTGAACGGTTCGGCGCACTTGTTGAGGAGGTCTCCCGTAAACAGGGACCGGTTGTTTTTCTCGTCGACGAATATGACAAACCGCTCCTTGGAGCGAAGGGCGAGGACCGCGAGCGCATCCGTTCTCTTTACAAGGCGATTTTCGGCAATCTGAAAGGATTGGATGAGTATTTCCGGTTTGCGTGGCTTACCGGGATCTCGAAGTTCGCAAAGGTTTCCATCTTCAGCGACCTCAACCAGCTCGACGTCATTTCGATGGACGAGGACTATGCGACGCTTTGCGGTCTTACGCAGGAGGAAATCGAAACAACCTTCGGACCGGAGATTGAAGTTCTCGCCAGAAAACGGAAGTTGACCCGCGAGGCTTGTCTGGCGCGACTTCGCAAGACGTATGACGGCTATCGCTTTCATCCGGAAGGTGAGCGCGTGTACAATCCCTTCAGTTTGCTCCATGCTCTCAAGAAAAAGGAGTTCGGCGCCTACTGGTTTGATTCCGCAACCCCGTCTTTCCTGATTACCGCGCTCCAGAATAACACCGAGCAGCTCTGCGAAATTCCCGCGCAGGACAAGATTGTCGTCAGTGCCGCCGCGCTCACCAGTGCATACGAGGACAACAACAACCCGTTGACGTACCTTTTCCAATCCGGGTATCTCACCATCAAAAGCTACGATGAGGAGTTTCTCCGGTACACCCTTGATTTTCCGAATGACGAGGTACGGTACGGGTTTCTGAACGCCCTCATTCCCTACGTTACGAACAAGGCCTATGACGATTGAGACGGACTTGAGATTGACAGGTTTACTCTGGATTTCAAGGCCGGAAACACGGCATCCATCATGGGCCGATTGCAGCGTCATCTTGCCGAACTGCCGTACCACGAGGGACCGGATGCGGCCATCAAGGCTGAGACCGTTTTCCGCAACGTGGTCGCCAGCATCTTCCTGCTGACGGGTCAGCTTGTCCACACCGAGAAGCATACGTCCCAGGGGCGTATCGACACACTGGTCGAAACACCGGAGCACGTCTACCTTTTCGAGTTCAAGGTCGACAAGCCCGTGGAAGAGGCCCTCGAGCAGATTGAGCGCAACGGTTACGCCAAACCCTATGCGGGTGATTCTCGCACGCTCCATAAAATCGGCGCCGTCTTCTCCACGAAAATCCGCACCATCTCCGACTGGCGCGAAGTGCTGGGGTAGCGGGAGCTGCCGCAGGCACTGCCGGTCGGGCGGCGGTTGCCGGTTGCGCCGGAAACAGGTGTTGAGCAGACACCTTGGCTGCGTTGTCAGACGGGGTGCCGTTCGTGTGTAAACGGGAGCGGCTTCGCTGCAAGGGAGGCTTTATCCGAGGCCGAGCCTGCTTTTGAGGCACTGTACGGCTTTATTGCCGAGAATGGTGCGGGCGATATTCCCCAGTGCCTCGCAAAGGCGGAGGGGTTGCGGCGCCTTGCCGAAACGTCGGTACAGTTCTTCGATATCACGCGCTTCGAAGTGATGATAAAACCGGTTCCGTTTTTTCGTCCGGGGAAAACTCCTGGCGTAAGCCGGGTTGGAGCGGAGCGCCATCCGGAGGTCGGTTTCGGTGCAGCGGAGGCTGTCTGCACACGAGGCAAGCAGCGCATGCCCCTTTTCACTTTGCACAATGACCAGCGACGTGCCCCTGTTATCGGAAAAATCCGGGTGAATCTGCCCGACGCCCCAGAAGTCCGCCAGCGTAAGGTCCGCCGGATGGCGGTCGCCGCGGAAGGCGCATCGGTAGCAACTTTCGCGGAGCGCGTTATCCTGCATGAATAATTGAATGTACCGGTTCTGTTTGTTGGGCGGACCGTATACCCGGCCATTCGCGAACGTCAGAGAGAGGGTAATCTGATCCCAGCCGTCTGTCTTTTGCCGGAACGTTGCCTTCACGGTCTGCGAAGCGGCTTTTTTCTCGCATTCCTGTCTGTACTTCAGCCACAGGGCCGGTGACGGCACGCCGTGACAGATCAGGTCAACCGTCAGCAGGTTTTCGTACGGTTTGCGCAGAAAAGCCTTGAGCCCCGCAATCTGGCACGGCGTTCCCGAATACAGAACCCGTCGGCCGCTCTCGAGGAAAGTCTTGCAGACCGCAAAGGTATCCTCCGTCCGGCTCTGCACATATTTGGAGCCGCGGAAGCGTGCAATGCCTTCCGCATTCTCCGTCCAGCCCTGCCGGACGGAGAAGTCCCCGGCGAATTCCGCTCCGAAGACAACGCCGCCGTCCGCAATGACTTTTTCCGCCAGCACGGTAAAGACGCCGCCGCTCGAGCTTTCAGCCCGGATCTTTTCATCCCGGGCGATGCAGGCGAAGCTCTTCCGCAAGGAAAAGGTCCCGTCCGGCGGTGCTTCGCTGGTGATTGCAAGGACCGGGCAGATCTTTTCGCACAGGCCGCATTTCACGCAGCGGGAGGCGTCGATGACCGGAATCAGGAACCCCTCGCTGTCCGGCAAAAGCGAAATCGCCTTTTGAGGACAGCTCTGTCCGCAGGCCCCGCACCCGGTGCAGGTCAAGGCGGGTAAATCAGGCAGCCGGATGCTCCTTTGCGTCTGCACAGGCGGCGCAGACTTTCTGTTGGGCAGCCCCGGACGCAGAAGGCGATTCTCGCAACGCATAGAGGACGCAGCATGCATGGTAAATTTCCGGGTCGGGGCGGGTTGGGGATGCGTTGCCGGGACGGTATTACTGCGCTTCGGAGATGACGCGCAGCGTCAGGTTGGTTGCGGAGGCGTCGCCGTTTTCGATTTCAACGGTGAGGGCGGGATTCGCCGGGAGGTTCTTCAGCGGGAACCAGAGGGCGCGGCGTACGCCCGGGCGGAGCGGCTGGCGACCCGCCTCTTCGTCTCCCTGCCGGAGGACAACAGAGACCTGATTGGTCGAATGGGCCGTCACGTTGTCGAAAATGATGCGCGCCACGCCATCGCTGCCTGCCGGGAGGGGTTTTCCGTCCCAGTCTTGCGCACGCGCATACAGGGCGGCATTCTTCATGGCAAATTCGAACCCGATGGGATTGCGGTTCAAGCGGACTTCGGGGAATTGCTCCACCACGATATCATGAATGCGGCGGTCGAAGGCCGTTTCCAGAAATCCGGTCGTGATGCGATGGAAAATGTAGGCTTCCACGCGGTTGATGCCCGGTGCAAAGGGAAAACGCACGCTGCCCGGTTCTTCCCGCCACGAGGAGAGCGTGAAGCGCATATAGGAGTCGTGGCTCATCAGCACGGAAAGTCCTTCGCCGGGACGCATCGTGAGGATGTTGCAGCTCGGGTAGCGCAGCGGCCCCGGCGCCAGCAGTTCCCCGGAGGGGCGCTGCGCTTCGCCGGGCGCGGAGACATGGAGGCGTCCGCCTTCATCTTCCGGCTTGGTGTTTTGCGCCGGGTAGCAGCCAAACGCGCCGTTGGTGAGGACGTTTTCAGGCGGCACGTCGTAAAACGGCATCTCGCCGAGCTCCGGATGGAAGGCGCGGATGCGTTCGTTGAGCCGGTTGTAGAGGAGCCACGTGCCGTAGGCATTCAGGTGGTGGTCCACACGGAAATAAACTTCGCGGCCCTGCGCGAGGGCCTCGGCAAGATCGTCCTCCAGGAAAATGACATGATTCCGAATGTGTGCCGGTGCGGCGGCGATGGCTTCGCGCATCTGTGCGGCAACGCTCTGCCCGCGGTGCGCGCGGATGTAGTAGGGGATTTTGTCGGGGCGGATCTGTGCCTTGACCGGTGAGGGCACGAGGAAATAGAGCGAACCGTGGGCGGCGCACCATTCGATGCGGCCGTCGATGAGGGTGAGCCACTTCTCAATATGCTCATCCGTCAGTTCGAAGGCGCCCAGATAGTCGTCCAGTTCCGGCCAGTCTTTGTCCCCGCGGCGGAAAATCCAGCCGTCGACGCCGGGGACTTCGCGCCCGATCGGCGTGTCAAACCACGCAAAGCGGATATGCCGGCAGGCTTCGAGCATCTCCGTGCGCCACGCATGGTTGTCGTTGTACCAGTCGTCGAAACTGCGGCCCCAGTTGCGGAGCGGCGTCTCGCTGAAATCGGGCAGCGCGTTGGGATGCCGGTTTTCAAATCGTGGGAACGGTTTGAAGACGGGTTTTCCGAAGTGGTCTGCGGAAATCTTCGCCAGCGGGAGCGCGCAGAGCAGCACGCCCCAGAGGCAAAGGAAGAGGAGATTGACGACTTTCCGCATGACGCAAAACAGGGGGAGAAAAAACATCGCCGCCGGGACGGCCGCTTCAGAACCGGAAGTAGAGAAAGGGATTGTAGGAATTGCCCGTCAGGAACAGGATGGAAAAGACGGCAAGCGCGGTCGCGATGATCCATTCGCCCAGCGTGAGGAGCGTGGGGCCCAGCGTCCGGAGCGCGAGCCGCCGCAGGGCGGGAACGACAGGGTAGGCGAGCACGATGCCGACGAGCACCGCCGTCTGCAGCATCCGGTGGCAGTCCAGCCACAGCGCCCGCGCCTCCGGCGCCGGTTCCAGCGCGCCGAAAAGCGACAGCCAGATGGTGCGGAAGCCTAGCCACGTTTCCGAGCGGAAGAGGACCCAACCCGCCAGGAAAACGGCGACCGTGTACACATGCCCGCCCAGTCGGCACACAGCCCGCACCGCCGCAGGGCGCGGCGGCGCGTCTTTCGGCCGCCGCGGCAGGACCCGCTCCAGCATCAGGAACAGCCCGTGCCAGAGCCCCCACAGCAGGAACATGATGCTCGCGCCGTGCCACAGCCCGCACAGAGCGAAGACCGCCAGCCCGTTGACGCCTGTGCGCACTTTGCCCTTGCGGTTGCCGCCCAGCGGGATGTACAGGTAGTCCCGGAACCACGAGGAGAGCGAAATATGCCAGCGGCGCCAGAACTCCCGGACCGAGGCGGAGCAGTACGGGTGCAGGAAGTTTTCCGGGAAGCGGAAGCCCAGCATCCGGCCCAGCCCGATGGCCATGTCCGAATAACCGGAGAAATCGTAGTAAATCTGCAGCGCGTAGCAGAGCACGCCCAGTGCCGTCAGGC
Organism: uncultured Verrucomicrobiota bacterium; assembly: GCA_949295265.1. Taxonomy (GTDB): domain Bacteria; phylum Verrucomicrobiota; class Kiritimatiellia; order RFP12; family UBA3636; genus JAEDLN01. The sequence continues at coordinate 5,550 of CASFKR010000105.1, forward strand.
CCGCCGGAATGCCCCGCCCCTGTTCGGCCAGCGCCCACACGGCATCCGCCATCGAGGCGACCGTATTGGCGATGAGCACCTTTTTGGCGAGCCCCACCAGAAACCGGCGGAAGCCGGAAGCCACCTGTTCCAGCGTGATGGTGCGCGAGACCAGCTGCGCCGCAACGTCCACATACCGGACAATGGGCCCCGCGACCAGCTGCGGGAACATCGCCACGTAGCACGCAAAATCGATGGGGTTGTGCGTGGGGACAATTTCGCGCCGATACACGTCGACGCAGTAGCTCATGGCCTGAAAGGTGTAGAAGCTGATGCCCAGCGGCAGCAGCACATGGGGTACCGGCACGCCCAGCGCGAGGAGCGCATTCACCGAACCGGCGAGGAAGCCCGCGTACTTGAACCAGCCCAGAAAACAGAGGTTGGCGACGAGGTCGATCGCCAGCAGCCCTTTCCGCCGTCGCGCCGAAGTTGCCGCTGCAATCGCGCGCGCCAGAACGTCATTGACGGCGATGCTCAGCAGGAGCCAGCCCACGCCCAGTCCTTCACCCCAGAAGTAGAAGACCAGGCTGAAAAGGAGCAGGAGCGCATTGACGGGCGTCCAGTTCATCGGGCGCCCGGTGCGCCGCGCCCGCCACGTCAGCACGGCACCCAGAATCCAGCAGCCGCCAAGCACGGCGGGCAGGAACAGCGTCAGGAAGGTGAGCGTGCTGAAGACCATGGTTCAGGGCAGGGGAGGCGGGGTCAGGGTTCTGCGGCGCAGAGCAGATTCGCCAGCGCATAAATGGCGGCCGTTTCCACGCGCAGGACGCGGTTGCCCAGCGAAACGGGAACCGCCTGTGGCAGGGACGTGGCATCGGCGAGTTCTTCCGGCGTGAAGTCGCCTTCCGGCCCGATGAGCACGCCGACGTCGCGCCCGGGCGCAAGCGCGTCCGCATGCGCCGCCAGGGCGCGCGCAAGGGGAACGGTCTGCCCCGTCAGCGCGCCCACGAAGAGCGGTCCCGGAAAGGCGCGCATCGCTGCCCGCGCATCCGTCCAGGCGAGGGCGGGCCCGATGCGGGGCATCCACCCGGAACCGCATTGGCAGAGCGCCGATTCGAGAATGCGCAGCCAGCGCTCGGGCACTTCACGCTCGCGCAGCCGCGCCACGGTGCGCGCCGAGAGGATGGGGACAATGGCCGCGGCACCCAGTTCCGCCGCTTTTTCGAGGAGCCAGTCCATGCGCGCCGGTTTGGCGATGCATTGGAAGAGCGTCACGCGGACGGGCGGCGGCGGCAGCGAAAGGCGCGTTCCCGCAGGGCGCACAAGGACGTCATGCCGGCTCAGCGAGGCGACGTCCGCATCGCAGGCGCCGCCGCGCCCGTCGAGCAGCCGGATGCGCTCGCCTTCGCGGACGCGGAGCACGTCGCGCAGATGGTGCGCCGCCCCCGGCGGCAGGGCGAAAGGTTCGCCGCCGTCGGGAATTCCGGTTGGCAGATAGACGCAGGGCATGGCGGCGGGCTTTTTCCTTTTGCATCCGGGGCCGCGCGGACCGCGCCGCCCGGATGCCTGGGCAGCGGGTTTATTTGTGCGAGGCGGAGCGGAGGCTTTCGCACTGCTTCCGGAAGGCGTCGATGCGGTCGCGGAAAATACGCGCTTCCGGATAGGAGCGCTCTTCGCCGGCCGATGCCTGGCGGAACGCTTCCATGGCGGCTTTCTGGGCGGAACTCAGCCGCGTCGGGATTTCGATGACAACGCGGACCAGCAGATCGCCGACGCCGCGCCCGTTCAGCATCGGGCAGCCTTTGCCCCGCAGACGGAAGACTTTGCCGTCCGCCGTGCCCGGCGAGAGCTTCAGCGCCGCCGAGCCGTCGGGCGTCGGGACTTCGATGTTGCCGCCCAGCGTCGCCAGATCCGGCGGAATCGGCACGGTGACGAGCAGGTCGTCGCCCTGCCGTTCGAAGAGCTCGTGTTCGCGAACCTGAATGACGACATGCAGGTCGCCGGCGGGTCCGCCCCGGCGGCCGCCTTCGCCGCGCCCGGACATCCGCAGATGCGTGCCGGATTCCACCCCTTTCGGGATGTGCAGCAGAATCGTCGATTTGTCGCGCACCCGCCCCGTGCCGGAGCAGTTGCGGCAGGGCCGCCGCACAACCGTGCCCTTGCCGTTGCAGACCGGGCAGGGCTGGCGCACCTGGAAGTAGTGCTGGCGCATCGTGACGAAGCCGGAGCCATGGCACTGTTTGCACGTCTCAGGCTGCGTGCCTTTGGCCGCGCCCGTGCCGTTGCATTCCGGACAGTCTTTTTCGTTCGTGAGCGTGATTTCCTTGGAGGAACCGACGATGACGTCCTCCAGGTCAATGGCAATGTCGTAGCGCAGGTCGCGCCCGCGCTCCGGCCCGTTGGGGTCTTCCGCCTCTTCCGCACCGCCACCGAAGAAGTCGAAAATGCTTCCGGCGCCGCGCCGGCCGCCGCCGGCAGCCTGACCGAACAGCTGCGAGAAAATGTCGTTGAGGTCGCCAAAGTGCGAGAAGTCGCGCTCGAAATTGAAGCCGCCGGGACCGAACTGCGACTTCATGCCCTCGGCACCGAAGCGGTCGTAGTGCGCCCGCTTGTCCGGATCGGAAAGCACTTCATACGCCTCGGAGCCTTTCTTGAACATCTCCTCGGCTTCTTTGTTGCCCGGATTGCGGTCCGGGTGGTACTTCATGGCGAATTTCCGGTACGCCTTCTTGATTTCATCGGCGGAAGCCGTGCGCTCCACGCCGAGAATCTTGTAGTAATCCGTTTCGTCGCTCATGCCTTACGCCTCCGTTTGCGCTTCCGCTCTTGTCTCCGGCACTGCCTCCGGCGCCGGTTCCGCGGCTTTCGCCTCTTCCGCCGGCGCCGGCGCGGCCTCCGCCTCCGTCGCTTCCGCCGCCGGTGGCAGGGGCGTGGCACTGTCGTCTTCCTTCTGGATGACGACCTGCGCCGCGCGCACGACCTTGTCGCCGCGCAGATAGCCCTGCCGCTGCAGGAAAAGCACAGAGCCCGGTTCTTTGCCGGGCAGTTCCAGCACGGACATGGCTTCGGCCAGATTCGGGTCGTACGGCTTGCCGACGAGCTCGGGCATCGGCTTGATGCCCTGTTTGGCGAGGAAGCCGAGCAGCTGCTGGCGCGTCGTTTCAAAGCCTTTCAGATAGGGGTCGTCTTCCTGCGCTTTCTGGCGGAGATTCGCCAGCGCCAGGTCGATGCCGTCGAGCACCGGGAAGAAGTCCTTCAGGATTTTATCCGCCGCTTCGGCAACCTTCTGGTCGAGGGTGCGCTCGAGCCGTTCGCGCGTGCGCGTGCTGTCCGCGCGCATCTCCGCTATTTTGTCTTTGAACTTGGCGTTCGTTTCTTCGATGAATTTCTTCTGGTGTTCTTCGGCAATTTTGCGGTAATTGTCGAAATCGGCGCGGAGCGCGCCCAGTTGCTCGCGGGCTTCTTTGAGTTCCCGGTTGCGGGCTTCGAGCTCGGCGCTCAGGCGCGTGTTTTCATCCACGGCCGCCTGTTTTTCCTGATCGGTTTCCTGGATGGCTTTGTTGAACTCCTCCCGGAGTTCTTGCGCCTCATGTTCCAGATTCCGCTGTTCCTGTTTGCACATATGGTAGTCCCGAAAAGTCTGTGGTGCGGATTCCGCCTTGCGAAGGGCAGCCCGTTTCCGGTCCAGTTCAGCCGCTTTTTTCAGCAGCCGTTTTTTGTGGGAAGCCTTCATGGTGGGGGCATGCCGTCCGCCGCAAGCCGGTCGAAACAAGGCCTGATGCAGACGGTGACCGGCGTGGGCGGAAGGGCGGGCGGAATCCTTCTCGATGTTGAGCGCAGAATCCTATCATTTCCCCCGGAGTGCGTCAAAGAAGCCCCGCGGAAACCGGGAGAAATCCGAACGCCCTTGATTGCCGAAGTAAACGCACCTGATTCGATGCGTTTACTTTTGCAATCCTGGACGGGTCGGGGTTCGGGTGCTGCAATCGAGGCTGGGAAGGCTGAGGAGGTGCGTTTACTTTAGCAACGGTGCGTTTACTTCTGCATACTACGGAAATCCGGGCGCTGCCGCGGTTGCCTCCCGGAGGCTGATACGGTAGAATGAAAAAGGTTATCCCTTAAGGAGCAAACAGGTATGTCTTACGAAGTAATTGCGCGCAAATGGAGACCCCGCACCTTTGAAGAGGTGGTGGGGCAGGATCACGTCGTCCGGACGCTCCGCAATGCGATTGACAGCGGCCGGATTGCGCAGGCATACCTGTTCGCAGGTCCCCGCGGAACGGGCAAGACGACCCTGGCGCGCATTTTCGCCAAGGCGCTCAACTGCAAGGAGGGGCCCACCGACCACCCGTGCGGTCAATGCCCCGCCTGCCGCGCCATCATGGACGGCAATTCGTTCGATGTCACCGAAATCGACGGCGCCTCCAACAACAAAGTCGAGGATGTGCAGAGCCGCATCATCGACCTGATTCACAATGTCCCCATCGAAGGTAAATTCCGGATCTTCTACATCGACGAAGTTCACATGCTTTCGGTGGCGGCTTTCAATGCGCTGCTCAAGACGCTCGAGGAGCCCCCGCCGTACGTAAAATTCCTCTTTGCGACAACAGAGCCGGACAAGGTCATCGGTACGGTGCTCTCCCGTTGCCAGCGCTTCGATCTGCGCAAAATTTCGCTCACGGACATCTGCGGACAGCTCCGCCGCATCTGCGAGGCGGAAGGCGTCGAGGCGACGGATGACGCGCTCCTGGCCATTGCGCGCGGTGCCGACGGCGGGATGCGCGATGCCGAATCCGCGCTCGATCAGCTGATTGCCTTTACGGGGCGTACCATCGGCGAGGAAGACGTGCTCGGCGTTTTCGGGCTCGTTTCCCGCTCGCTCATCGAATCGCTCGCCGCATCGATTCTCTCCTGCGACATTGCAGGCGTCATCCGGACGCTGGACGACCTGGATGCATCCGGGAAGGACCTCCGGCGGCTGACCTCGGAGCTGATTGACCATTTCCGGAATCTGCTGGTGTGCATCGAGCTCAAAGGCGACACGGCGAGTCTCGACCTGACGGAAAGCCAGCAGGAGACGCTCCGGGCGCAGGCAAAGGGCGTATCCGGCTCGGCGGTTCTTGCCATTGTGGAAGAGCTCATCAAGGTGGATGGCACGCTCCGGCTGGCGCTTTCGCAGCGCACGCTTCTCGAGACGGCGCTCATCCGCTGCGCCCGGGCTTCGCGCCTCGTCGACCTCGAGCAGATCCTGCGCAAAGTTCGACCGGGGAATATTTTCGCCGATCCATTTCACGGAAATCCGGTGAAAATAAGGGCTTGTCGCGGCCGGGTCGAATTGATATCCCTGCACCACTTCCCCGATCCAGATCGAGGGTTGCGATTTCAGGGGGAGAATCACCCAATCTCCGGCGCTGATTTCATGGGACCCCATCCAGATCTGGGAAGCCCAGATGCGGATGGTATTGGTTTTCACGTCCGGATAAATTTCCCTCAACTTTTCTTTGATCTCATCCCGCGAATGGAAACCGGCGAGATCGCAGTTCAAATCGCTCCACGTGATATAAAAACAGTGGTCCTTGA
>CASFKR010000106.1 GCA_949295265.1 uncultured Verrucomicrobiota bacterium
GTGTTCGTTTTCATACCACCATGCATTCTTGCATGGGAAAGCAATTACGGCAACCGATTTTTTGTAGCTTGCTGAAATCCTATGGGATGACAGTGAAAATGAAAGGAATTTCTGTTGGAGCCGTTCTATGGCTCGGCTGGATGGTCAACTTGGCGTTTTGTTACACAACAGAAGAGAAGCAGACCTTTATCCGAGACATTTACAACAAAGACACATCGCCCATCAGCGACTTGTTCATTTCTCAAACGGTTACCCCAAGGCGGTTCCCGTGGGAAAAGGAATGGATTTCGTATTGGGAGGTTTATGTCAGTGAATTCGATATCAATGAGGACGGAATACCGGATTTATTGGTCGGAGACTATGCAGGAAGAGATGGAGGTTTCGGTCTTTATCTTTATACGTTCCGCTCCAATACATGGCAAAAGATACGCACGAATGTTTATTTGGGCACAATCCTCAATCAGAAATGTCTGGTGGAAACCACCAGTTTCGGATTCAGACCCTGTGAGATACCATCGCTGACGCCATGGAGGGCAGGAAGCGACTATGATTCCTTTGACGAACTGTTTTTCTCGTCCATGTACTCCGATGTTCCCGGCGTCCCTTTAACGCCCTCCATTTCCCGGAATCAATGGATAGAATGGCTTTCCGTGCTGCGGAAAATGCATATTTCCTTCAGTACTCCGCCGACATCCACCCCTTCCGAGATACCCGGGCCGCCGGAGACATGTCCTTCCTATGGAGCTTATTCAACCATCTCGCCTATCGAAAACCATGGCACCTATACAAACCTGAACTACAAATACCGGAAATTCCGTAAAAAAGCCAACTATTCCGTATTGCTTGTCCAACCGGACGGCTCACTGACGAATCAAGAATTCCCCGGTGGCATTCGGGATATGATTGCCGACCCGGGATTTCGGTCTTGGGTCCGTACGATGCCCATGGATATTTTTCAAGGCTCAAACGCAGTTCCCGTTCAAATCGCAGAACCCAGACTGGCTGAACATGGAAGTTATCGCATCGCCTTTCACACGAATACACTTTCACAGGCAAAACGGGAACAGTTGGCTGAAACACTCGCGGCACACGGATTTTCAACAAATTCCGTGTATATGATTTCAGCCGACCTGAACGGAGACGGAACGGAAGACGCACTGATTACAACCAACGAATTCTCAACACTGACAAACGATAACGCCGAGTGGCGGACCTGGCTGCACGAGCAGAATCAGTGGGTTACTCCCGAAGAATCAGTCCGGCAAGTGAATTTGGACGATACAATCAGGTTCCTGCGGAGTCATTCCAAAGATTTTATTACATACAACAAGACCAAGGAGATGATTGGAATGACCACCTGTGCACCTCCGATTCCTCCTGTTTTTCTGGCGGGGACCAATGACATCTACCGCATCTGGACGTCGCCAACGCAAAGTTGTATCAATGTTTTCTCCGTTACGGGACCTCATCCATGGGACGTATCATCTCCTCTGGTCGACGTTTCGATGCCGGAAGATTTTCAAAAACTGCGCTTTCTGAACGGTTATCGCCGGGAGTTCGGTGAACGGGTGAACATCTACCAACTTTTTCACCTGAACGACGGCACCGTACTTCAGCGTGATTTCTTCGATTTATTCCCGGAAGATTCCAGCAGTGGATTTCTCTACCTTGAGGGCCGGTATGAGCAAATCCCATTTATAGCTCCAAAGCAGATCGACCGTCTTCTCCCGGAACCGCTCCTGCCCGATGCCGCTCAACCTTCCCGCCCGTAAGCCAGCGCAATGGTCCCCACACGAGAACAGGACGCAGGACGGCTTATCGACAACTCTGAGCCACGCCCGTGCCACCGCGCCCGTGCCACGCACGCGCGGCCATGCCCCCGAAGGTGGCCGAACTGTACAGCGAGGGATGAGCACCAACGAACCCTGAGGCAGGACTGAATCCATAAATAGCGCGCGGCGGGCGCCCACAGACGGTGGTTCACCGCCAGTACCGGAGGGCGCAGGTTGGCAGCGGAGCGAAGCGGCGGATGCGAAGCGCGGTGAGAGGCTTGCCGTGCAAGGACGGGTTTCAGAAGGCGTGGCCTTCCAGTGCAAGAAGGCGGCGCTTGATTTCGGTGCCGCCCGCATAGCCGCCGAGACGGCCGTGTGCGGCAACGATGCGGTGGCACGGCACGATGAGGGAAACCGGATTGCGTCCGACCGCCTGACCCACGGCGCGCGGCGAGCGCACGCCGAGCCGACGGGCGAGTTCGCCGTACGGGAGAAGGGTACCGTACGGGAGCGTGCGCAGAGCCGACCAGACGCGCAGCTGGAACGGGGTACCCTGCAGCGATAGCGGTACCTGCGTGACGGGAATGGCACCGGAGAAATAGTCATCGAGCCAATGACACGCCGCTGCCACGGCGGTGGAGGCCGCATCGGGTGCAGATGCGGCAGATGCGGCGACGGGTGCAGCGGCGGGTGCACCGCGCGCACCTTCGAACCAGAGCCCGGTCAGGCCCGATTCATCGGCACGCAGGAGGATGTTCCCCAGCGGGGAGGAATAAACCCGGAACATCTTCAAAAACCTTCCGAAAAGCCCCGCCGCTACGCCGACTGCACACGGGGACGGCGCATCGTCGCCCACGTTGTCAGCAGCGCGAGCAGATAAAAGACCCACGACAGATGCATCACCGGCGCCAGCCCGAAGCGGGCGGCCAGCTGACCGATTCCCAGCAGCACAATGCCCGCAATGCCCCACGAGCCGCCCACGATGAGGCCCATGCGCGTGCTCATCGGCAGCGATCCGCTGGCACCCCGCGCAAGCGAAACCAGAATCGGGAAGCAGGAACTCGCCAGCAGCCCGCCCAGAAAGATGAGCAGACACGCCGCCGTCTGCCCCGCCAGCAGAAAATAGAGAAACAGGACCGGAATGCCCAGGAGGAGTCCGCCCAGCACAAAGGGAGCGGTCCGGTATTTCTGCACAAGGAAACCGATGGCAATCGACCCGGCTGCCGACCCGGCACCGAAGAGCATCGCACAGAAGCCGCCGAACGAAAGCGGATGGTCGAGCGCCACCAGATACGACGGCAGGAGCGCCTGGATGGTTATGGTTCCCGTGTTCAGCAGCGTCGCAATCACGCACAGACTCAAAAAGCTCCACGGGCAGACCGCATCGGACAGCGCAGACGCGCGGGGAGAGGTCCCGCCGGAGGTTCCACCGACTGCAGACGCCGACTGATCCGGCTCGAGCCGGATGCGGCATGCCGGCAGGGCGAACATCACGAGCAATAGCGGCAGCAGCATCCAGTACAGACCCCGCAGACCGAGACTGCCCACGAGCAGCGCGCTGACCCAGGGACCCACGGCACTGCCGAAAAAGCCGCCCGTCATGAACGCCGATACGGAAATACTCGAGGCGATCTGCCGGATCTGCTGGATGCCGCGCAACCCGTGCGGATGCACGAGCGCAATGCCCGCGCCCACAACCAGCATCAGCAGACACAGCGCCGCGAACGGCGTCGATGCCGGCAGCACCGCCAGCAGGACAATCAGCCCCGCCATCGCCAGCCCGAGAATCAGCAGTGCGGGCGAGCGCGTTTGGCGTCCCACCGCGGAGATGGGAATCTGCAGCAGGTTGCTGCCGATGCCCATGCAGGTGATGATGACCACACCCATGCCCAGGTCCATCCCGAAATGGGTGAGCGCGACCGGAAGAAGTCCCGGCAGGAGCCCGCCGAGCATATCCGCCATGAAATGGACGGAGAAAAGGGCGGCGACCTGCGCCGCCGGGGCTTGAAGCGCACCCGGAACGATGCTGTGTCTGTTCATACAGAAATTGCGTGAAAATTGCAGGAGCGCGGCGCCACGGAAGGTGCGCCGGCAAAGAAGAAGCCGCAATCAGTCCTCAAGGGCGGCGGACTCCGCCCCGGCGGCGTTTTCAACGGAAGACATTTCACCGGCTGCACGCAGGGTTTGCGCGCGCTCGGCCGTACAAACGGCATAAAGACGAAGAGAGAATCGGCTGAGCATAACGGAACATGGTTGGATTGTGAGGAACTGGAAGGCGAACAGCAATGAAGACGCCCCAGATTTTACCGAACCCGCCTTCCGCTTTGCAATGCCGCGCGGCGGCGGGGCGGCGGCGGGGAACCCCCGCTGGTGGTGCCGGTCGGCGTTAGACCGTCCGGCCTTGGCAGTCGACCCGCCCACTCCGAGGGCGGGGGCGGCGGGGAAGCGAGCCGCAGACAGGACGAACAGGACGTACAGGACAAAGACGACAAACACGACAGACAGGACGGCTCGCCATCGCACATGATGGAAGCAGCCCCAGTAGCCCCAGTGGCCTCAGTGGCCCCAGCAGCCCCAGCAGCCCCAGTGGCCTCCGTGGCCTCAATGGCCCCATCAAAAGGCACACCCGTGCCCCCAGTGGCCCCAGTAGCCCCAGATATCGGTGGGGCTTCCAGCGCAGTGATAGCACCGCGCCGCTGTTGCCGCGCTGCTGCCGCACCGCCTACGCACTGCCGCGCATTGCTTTTTCCGGGGGGCTTCCGTATCATTTAAGCAAATTCAATGCCAACCTGTTGCGCCGCCTGACCAGCTTGCTTGCCAGGCGGTTTCGTTCCACCTGTTTTTCTCTGTTTTCTCATGAAAGTCTTTGTGACCGGCGGTGCCGGATTTCTCGGGATCAACCTGATCCGCTCGCTCCAGAAGCATGGTGCCGAAGAAATCGCCTCCTACGACATTGCCGACTTCGATTATCCCGAGCGCGACGTCATCCGCTGCTTCAAAAATGACATCCGGGACATGGATACGCTCCGGAAGGCGATGCAAGGCTATGACTGCGTCGTGCACTGCGCCGCGGCCCTCCCGCTCTATTCGCCGGAAGATATCCGCACCACGGACGTCGACGGCACCCGCAATGTGATGCTCGCCGCACAGGAAAACGGCGTGAAGCGCGTCGTGCAGATTTCCTCGACCGCCGTCTACGGCATCCCCGACCACCATCCGCTCTTCGAAGATGACAAGCTCGAAGGCGTGGGCCCCTACGGCAAAGCCAAGGTCGAGGCGGAAGGCGTCTGCCGCGAATTCCGCGACCGCGGGCTGTGCATCTCCATTCTGCGCCCCAAATCCTTTGTTGGCCCCGAGCGGCTCGGCGTGTTTGCGCTCTTTTACGACTGGGCGTACACGGGCCACAACTTCCCGATGATCGGCAACGGCAAAAACCGCTACCAGCTCATGGACGTGGATGACCTGTGCGAAGCCATCTGGGCCTGCCTGACGCTCGACCGCGAGGCCGTCAACGACACCTTCAACATCGGCGCGGAGGAATACACCACGATGGGCGAAGACTACCAGGCGGTGCTCGACCGCGCGGGCCACGGCAAGCGCATCATCCCCTTCCCCGCCAAGCCGGTCATTTTCGGGCTCCGCCTCCTCGAAAAACTCCACCTCTCCCCGCTCTACATGTGGGTGTACGAAACCGCCTGCACCGACTCCTTTGTGTCGATTGACCGCGCCAAAGCGAAGCTGGGGTACCGTCCGCAATACTCGAACAAGCAGGCGCTCGTGCGCAACTACGACTGGTATGTGGCGCACCTGGACCAGTTCAAGGCGCAGAGCGGCGTTTCGCACCGCGTCCCGTGGAAGCAGGGCTTCCTCGGTGTCATCAAACACCTCTTCTGACCGGACCGCCCGCCGCCGCGCGCCACGACCGCACCCCGCCCGACCCCTGTCCGCCATGCCTGACACCGCCGCTCCGCTTCTGCTGGCTCCGCCCTCCGTATTCGCCGTCGAAGACGAATACCAGATCTGCGTTGCCGTCTCCGGCGACTGCACGATGATGGTCGACGTGGGCGGCCTGTGCTGCTGCGACCACGCCAACGGCGTCCTGCGCTCGCGGCGGCGCATCCACATCGCGCACGTTCCGGCAGCGGCGCTCGACCGCGCGGGCGGCTACACGGTCCGGTTGCGCCCCATCCTGGACCGGCGTCCCTACTTCAGCGAGACGGGTCCCGAGCAGGTGACGTCCTGGTCCTTCCGCCCCATCCCGGCGGGGAAACCCGTGCGCATCATCAACCTCGCCGATGCGCACAACCTCGTCGACGAGCCCGTCACCGCAGGCGCGTATTTCGGTGACTCCCTGGACCTGCTCATTCTCAACGGCGACATTCTCGAGCATGCCGGAGCGCTCAGCCATCTGCTGAACATCTACAGCATTGCGGGGCGCATCACGGGCGGCGCCCGCCCCTGCGTCTTTGTCCGCGGCAATCACGACATGCGCGGCATCCATGCGGAAGACCTCCCGGAATACACGCCGACCGCCGCCGGCAAATCGTACTACACATTCCGCACGGGCCCGGTGTGGGGCATCGTTCTGGATACAGGCGAAGACAAGTCCGACGACCATGCCGAGTACGGTCACACCGTCTGCTGCGAAGCCTTCCGGCGCGAAGAAGATGCCTTCCTCGACGCCGTCATCGCCTCGGGCGCATGGCGCGACGCGCCCATCCGCCTCATCATCAGCCACAATCCCTTTGCGCACCGGCTGGAGCCGCCCTTCGACATCGAGCAGCCGCGCTTTGCCGCCTGGTGCCGCGCGCTGCGCGCGCTCGATGCTCAGTTGTGGCTGACCGGGCATCTGCACGAATGCTTCTTCGAACAGCCCGGCGGTCCGCACGACACCCTCGGCGCGCCCTGCCCGGTGCTCTGCTCCTCGGACCTCCGTCCGCCCTCCCCCGGTAAACGCGCCCTCTACCTCTGCGGCGCCGTCACCTTCCAGCCGGACGGCACCTTCACGACCGCTTTCATCAATCAGGATGGCGAATGCGTCCCGCAACCGGTGCGCCTCCACACGCTTCCCTGAGCCATTCCTGACCGCCCTCCTCTTCTCTGCCCTTTCCCCGCTTCATGACCCACGCCGAAACCGCAGCCCGCGCCCTCAACCTCCGCCCCGCGCAAGTCGCCGCCGTCGCCCAGCTCCTTGAAAACGGCGCGACCATCCCCTTCATCGCCCGCTACCGCAAGGAAGCGACCGGCGAGCTCGATGAAGTCGCCATCGCCGCCGTGCGCGACAACCTGGCGCGCCTCGCCGAAATCGACGAGCGCCGCGCCGCGATTCTCCGCTCCCTCGAAGAGCGCAACCTGCTCACCGATGAACTCCGCACCGCCATCGACGGCGCCGCCACGCTCTCCGCGCTTGAGGACCTCTATCTGCCGTACCGCCCCAAGCGCCGCACGCGCGCCCAGAAAGCCCGCGAGCTGGGTCTCTCCCCGCTTGCGGAGCGCCTCCTCACGGGACAGGAAGACGCCGCGCTCCGACCCGAGCAGGAAGCCGCCGCCTACATCGACCCCGCCAAAGAACTGCCCGACGCAGAGACCGTGCTTTCCGGCGCGCGCGACATCATCGCCGAAGCCGTCGCGGAAACGCCCGAAGTGCGCGCCGACCTGCGCGCCTTCTTCGAGGAAAACGTCACCGCAGCCTCCGCCGTCATTCCCGGCAAGGAAGAGGCGGGCGCCAAATTCTCCGACTATTTCGATGCCGCCGAACCGCTCGCCGACATCCCCGGGCACCGCCTCCTCGCCCTCCTGCGCGGCGAAAAGGAAGGCATCCTGAACGTCAGCTTCCGGCCGCCGCGCGATGCGGCGCAGGCGCTGGTGCGCGAGCATTTCGTGCTGGGCGACACCGCTGCGGCGCAGCAGGTGGCGCAGGCGTGCGATGCGGCGTACACGCGCCTCCTCGCCCCCGCCATGGAGGTGGAGGCGCGCCTCGCAGCCTTCACGCGCGCCTCCAACGAGGCCATCGCCGTCTTCGTCGACAACCTGCGCGAACTGCTCATGGCGCCGCCCCTCGGGCGCAAAGCCGTGCTCGCGCTCGATCCCGGCATCCGCACCGGCTGCAAGGTCGTCGCACTCGACCCGCAGGGCAAACTGCTCGAAGACTGCGTCGTCCAGCTTTCGCGCTCCGACGCGGAGCGCCGCGCCGCCGCCGATACGCTGCTCGAAATGGGCGCGCGCCACGCCATTGCCGCCATCGCCGTCGGCAACGGCACGTACGGCCGCGAGACGCTCGCCTTCGTCCGCTCGCTCCCCTTCCCGGAAGGCACCGTCATCGTCTCCGTGAGCGAATCCGGCGCCTCCGTCTACTCGGCGTCCGAAGTGGCGCGCGAAGAGTTCCCCGACAAGGACGTCACCGTCCGCGGCGCCGTCTCCATCGGCCGCCGCCTCATGGATCCGCTCGCGGAACTCGTCAAGCTCGATCCCAAATCCATCGGCGTCGGACAGTATCAGCACGATGTGGATCAGACGCACCTGCGGCGCGCGCTCGACGACACGGTGCTTTCGTGCGTCAATGCCGTCGGCGTCGACGTCAACACCGCCTCCAAACAGCTGCTCACGCACGTCTCCGGGCTGGGGCCGGCCCTCGCCGCGAACATCGTCGCCTGGCGCGATGCGCACGGTCCCTTTGCCAACCGCAAAGCGCTGATGGACGTTCCGCGCATGGGACCGCGCGCCTTCGAGCAGTCCGCGGGCTTCCTGCGCATCCGCGGCGGCGACACCCCGCTGGACGCCTCGGCGGTCCACCCGGAATCGTATCCGCTCGTGGAGCGCATGGCGGCCGATCTGCAGTGCTCCGTCCCCGAACTGCTGCAGCATCCGGAACGCGCAAAATCGCTCGACCTCCAGCGCTACTGCTCCGACGGCGTGGGGCTCCCCACGCTCCGCGACATCGTCATCGAACTCGCGCGCCCGGGGCGCGACCCGCGCGACCGCTTCGAGGTCTTTTCCTTCGACGAATCGGTCCACACCATCGACGACCTCACGCCCGGCATGATGCTGCCGGGCATCGTCACCAACGTCGCCAATTTCGGCGCCTTCGTCGATATCGGCGTCCACCAGGATGGGCTCGTCCACGTTTCCGAACTGCGCGACGCCTTCACGAAAGACCCGCGCGAAGTCGTCAAGGTCGGCCAGACCGTCCGCGTGCGCGTCCTCTCCGTCGACCGGCGCCGGCAGCGCATCTCCCTGTCGATGCGCAGCGGCACCGCCGCCCCGCATCGCCGCTCCTGATTCCTCGCCTTTTCCTTCTCCGTTTCCGCTTTTCCACCGTTTCCATGCCCTCGTTCGGTCTTTCCCAACAGCAGCGCCAGCAGCAGACCCTCACGCCTCAGCAGCATCAGGGTCTGGACCTGCTGCAGACCAATACGATGGAGCTCGCGCCCTACATCCGGCGCGAAGCCGACTGCAACCCCGCCATCAGCCTGGAAGAACCGGACGGTTCCTCCTCGCTGGATGCGCTCCGGGATGCGGCCGACCACGAAGGCTCCGGCGACTGGGACGACCATTTCGAACGCGAAGCGGAAGCCGGACGCTTCGATCCCGATGCCACGCCCCTGCCACAGCCGGAGGGGCCGGTCTTC
>CASFKR010000107.1 GCA_949295265.1 uncultured Verrucomicrobiota bacterium
CCGGCACCGCAACCGGCCGCGCCGCCGTCTGCCACGCCCCTGCCACAGCCCGCACCGGCCGCGGCCGCGGCTGCGCCGTCGGCTCCGGCGACTACGCCCTGGACGAGTTTCCGGATTCTGGGGCGGCTCCGTTCAGGGTACGTCTTTTTGGAAACGGAAGGCGGGTACACGATTGTCGATCCGGCCGCCGCGCATGAGCGCGTCATCTACGAACGCCTGCTCAAGCAGACGGAGCGGGAGACCCCGGTTTCGCAGAAACTGCTGCTGCCGCAGACCGTCGCCATGGCGCCGCTCGACGCGCGGCGGGTCCGCACGCTACTGCCGGTGCTCTCCAGCATGGGTTTCGATGTCGAGGATTTCGGCGGCGACAGCTTTGTCATCCATGCCATGCCCGATATCGTCGCCGGGGCATCCGCGAAGGCGATTCTCGAAGAGACGGCGCTGGCGCTGGAGGAGACGGGCCCGCGCAAGGGGCGGCAGCATTGGCGCGAAGAACTCGTGGCCGCCGCTGCATCACGGGGCGCGGTGCGGACCGGCAAAGCGCTGGATGCGCGCGAGCTCACGGAGCTGTTGCGCGCGCTGGCGGCCTGCCGTCTGCCGTATGCTTCCCCGGCGGGGCGGCCGACCATGATTTTCACCTCTTTGCGGGAACTCGACCGCAAATTCGGCAAATAAGCCACGCGCACGCGCCACGGTTGTGGGCCACGGGTGTGGCTTTGTTTTGTTTGGTTTCTCTCTTCAGGAGAGTTCGAGCAGGGTGTACAGCTCGGGATCCTTTTCGCAGACCTCTTCGGGGGTCAAGCCCATGAGCTCATGCGGAAACACGAGCCACTCGTTCGTTTCCTTCAGGAAGTAATCGGGTCCGAAGGGATGCTGGCTCCGTTGCGGCTTGTAGTACAGCATGGCGAACCGGAGATTGTTCGTGTAGGGGGAGAGGGCATCCTTGACGGCGGCGGCGGTATTTCCGCTGTCGAAGATATCATCGACGATGAGTACCCGCGATTCCGGGGTCAGCCGCTTCAAAACGGGTTCGAGATTCTCGATGACGGTGGCGCCATGCTGGTCGATGCCCGTGTAGCTCGAGGTTTTGACGGCCGTGTGATAGCAGTTGACGCCTTTGTAGTGCAGAAATTCGTGCACGGCGATTCCCACGGGCGTTCCGCCGCGCCAGAGACCGATGATGACGTCCGGATTGAACCCGGAATCGTAAATCTTCTTGGCCAACCGGAAGGAATCCTTCGTCAGTTCATTCGAGTTCAGGTAAATCTTGTCCGTCATAGCAGCAGGAGCCGGGGTGAAAGTCTTTCACCGATGGTACCAAAACCGTTTGAAGCCCTTCAACCGGAGAGCGTGCGCCAAAAATTGCGCTGTTTTCCGTCGACCCCGCCCGGGGAAGAAAAAGCGCGGGGGGCGGTTTGCCGCTGGATGGGGCGTCTGGTACCATACAGCAGAACGCATCTTTGCGGAAAATGAACCGATTTCGGCTTGACCGCGGAACCCGTGAAGATGCAGCAACCTTTTTTACCCCATTCTCCTTTCATGAACGCTTCTTTCTGCATTCCCAACACCTACGGCGACCACATGGTTTTCCAACGGGAAAAACCGATTCGGCTGGTCGGTACGGCTCCGGCCGGATCGCTGGTTTATGCCGATATGAACGGGGGGCAGTTGTGCCGGCATGGCGAAGCGGTAACCCGGAAGGACGGGCGCTGGGAGATTGAACTGGCGCCGCTGGAGGCGGGCGGGCCCTATGAAATCCGGATTGTCTCCACCACGGGCACGGCGATTGTGCTGCGCGATGTGATGGTGGGCGAGGTCTGGTTCCTCGGCGGACAGTCCAACATGGAATTTCCGGTCCATTGCGGCAATCCGTTTTTCCAGCTCACGGACGGGGTCGAAGTGGCGGCTGCGGCGGACGACCCGCTGCTGCGGCTGTACCGGATGCCGTTTGCGGTGTCGCCGGACGGTCCGTGCGAGCAGGCGCCGACGGGCACCTGCTGGAAGACGGCGGATTCCGCGGAGGCGGTTGCACCTTTCAGCGCGGTCGGCTACCTGTTCGGACAGCGGTTGCGGAAGCGGCTGGGCGTGCCGGTCGGGCTCATCCATTCGAACTGGGGCGGCTGCCGGATTGAGCCGTGGATTGATGAAGAGACGCTTCGCCGCCATCGGCTGGAGAAGGAGCTGCGCATGCTGCAGCAGGCCCGGAAGCCGTCCGGCAAGCGTGCCACGGCGGAGCGCCGCAAGCAGTATGAGAAAATCTGCGCCACGTTTGCGGCCTGGCACGAAGCCTTTCTGAAGAGCAACCCGGCGGTCACGGCGGAGGCGTTGCGCACGTGGGCGCAACCGGATGCGGATGAGGCGGACTGGAAAGCGATTCCGTTTTCGCGCATCGAGGCGGGCGCCTCGGCACTCTCCTCCTCGGGCGTCGTCTGGTACCGCGCGACGCTGGACATCCCCGCCGACTGGCCGGCCGGGGACTGCGAGCTGTGCTTCGCCTTCATCAACGACTGCGGCGAAGTGTTCTGGGACGGCGAACCGGCAGGCGAAGCAAAGACCGACGTTCCGGGATACTGGATGCAATTCCGCTCCTTCAACATTGCCGCCGCCCGGTTGCAGCCCGGGCGGCATACCCTGGCCGTCCGCGTGCAAAACCACACCTCGACGGGCGGCCTGGGCGCGTGCTCGCTGCGCCATGCGGAAAGCGGCCGCATGGCGGTACCGGCGGAAGACGCCTGGCTCGAGCGCGTGGAACTCCGCCCGGCGGCCAACGTCGGCCCCCGCCCGGAGCCGCCGGTCCTCTCGAGCGTCGCCACGGCGGATCGGTTCCAGTTCGGGGTGCCCTCGACGCTCTTCAATGCAATGTTCTGGCCGTTCCATTCCCTGACGTTCCGCGGCGCGCTCTGGTATCAGGGCTGCGCCAACTCGGGTGAATACGACCGCTACCACCGCCTGCAGAAAGCGCTGGTCGACAGCTGGCGCCGCGCCACGCGCAATCCGGACATGGTGTTCCTGTGCGTCGAACTGGCGGGCTTTTTGCAGCATACGCCGGAGAAGCCGCTTCCGGAGGATTTCTGGGTCACGGCCGAGCCGGTGGACACGTCGCTTTCGCACATGCGCGTGGAGCAGGAGAAAATCCGCTCGGTCCGCCTGTGCGACATCGCCTCGGCGGTCGACGTGGGCGAAGCCTCCGATGTCCACCCGAAAAACAAGCGCGAAGTCGCGCGGCGCCTCGAGGCGCTGGCGGCGAAGTACTGCTACGGCGCGGAGGGTCCCTGCACGGGCCCGGTCGCCACGCGCGCCCGCCGCGAAGGCGGCGCCATCCGCGTCTCCTTCAAGAACGTGGGGCAGGGGCTCGAACTGCGCGGCGGCGATGATTTCGGCGCGCATGCCTGGGCGATTTGCGGGCGCGACGGGCGCTGGGTCTGGGCGGAAGCCCGCCTCGACGGCGATACGGTCATCGTGTCGAGTCCCGAAGTGCCCGCACCGGTTGCCGTCCGCTACGCCTGGGACGCCTATCCGCCGCAGATGCGGCTCTGGAACCGGGACGGTTTCCCGGCGTTCCCGGTGGCCCCGCTCAAAGCCCGCTGACGTCGGTCTGACCGCTTTTTCCGATATGCATCGCAGAGCCTATTTGTTTGATTTGGACGGCACGCTCCTCGACACGGAAATCCTCTGGGTTCCGGCGACGGCGGACTACCTTGCGTCCATCGGCTGTCCCGTCGAGCCGGCCTGGGCGCTTCAGGCGGTCTACGGGCGCTCCTGGACTTCGGTGTATGCGGATATCGTGGCGCGCTTCCCTCAACTTTCCCGCTTCTCCGTGCAGGAAATGGCGGATGCGATGGCACCCTTTTTCCATCGGCGGCGCGATGCCGAAGATGTGCGCATCCCGGGGTCGGTCGCGCTGTTGCGGCGCCTCTCGCGGCGCGCGCCCTGCTGCATCGTGAGCGGCTCCCCGCGCGAGGAAATCGAAGAAGCCATCCGCATCATGGACGCCGCGGATGCGGTGACGCTCTACCTTGGCGCGCAGGACTACGCGCACGGCAAGCCGGCGCCGGACTGCTTCCTGCAGGCGGCCCGCGCGCTGGGCGTCGCTCCGCGCGACTGCGTCGTCTTCGAAGATTCCGCCGTCGGCATTGCCGCAGCCCGGGCGGCCGGAATGGGCGCCGTGGCGCTTTCTCGCCCGGACCGTCCGCGGCAGGACGTCTCGGCGGCGCATCTCATTTTGCCGGATTTGTCGCAGTTCCGGCTCCGGGAGCTGGCGGCGGCGATTCGCCGGAAGGGGCGCTGAGCGCATGACGGATTCCTCTGCACCGCACGCCTCGTTTCTGGTGGGTTGCACGGCAGTCGGCAAAACGGCTGTCGCGCATGCCCTTGCGCGGCGCACGGGCGCCTGTGTGCTCTCGGCGGATTCCATGCTGGTGTACCGCGGCATGGACATCGGAACCGCCAAACCCACGAAAGCGGAATGCGAAGGCGTGACGGTGCTGGGCATGGACCTGGCGCGGCCCGATGAGCCGTTCAGTGTGGGAGCCTGGAGTCGGGCGGTCGAACCTGCCGTGCGGGCGGTTGCGGCGGCGGGGCGGCCGCTCGTGGTTGCCGGGGGCACGGGGCTGTACGTCAACGCGCTGTTGCGCGGCATCGACGCGCCGCCCGCCGACCCCGCGTTGCGCGCGCGCCTCGAGGCGCAATTGACCGCAGAGGGCCCCGCCGCGCTGATGGCGCGCGCAGAGGCGCTCGCCCCCGGCAGCACGGCGGGCGTTCACACGGAAAATCCGCGTCGCCTGCTCCGGCTCCTCGAAAAGCTGGAGGCGGGGAACACGTCTGCGCGCCCATCGCTGTCGGCACCCGGGGAAACGGTGGTCGGGCTGTGCTTCGACACCGCCGCGCTGCATGCGCGCATCGAGCGCCGCGCCCGCCGGATGTTCGCGGAAGGACTGCCCGAAGAGGTGCGCCGTCTGCGCGAGGCATACCCGGGCTTTTCCGAATCGACCGCGGGCAAGGGCATCGGCTATGCGGAAGCCGCCGCGCTTCTCGACGGCGCGATGACCCTGGACGAGGCCGTCGAACGTACGGTCATTCGGACCCGCCAGCTGGCGAAGCGGCAGAACACGTGGTGGCGGCACCAGCTCCACGTGGAATGGGTGCAGGGACCCGCAGACGAAGCGGATATCCCGCGCGCCGCAGATGAGGTGCTCGCGCTTTGGAGGAAACATGGCAAACGCCCGCTCCACTTCTGACGAGGGTCGGTTGACCCGGAAGGGTCGGTCACCCCGTAAAAATCCCCCGACGCCGCTCGTCGCTGTCCTCCGGAAGGAAAAACCGAAGGCATCGGCAAAGGCGTTTTTGAACGGACTGACGGCGGCGGGTTTTTCCGCAGAGGAAACGCGCGCCCTCGTGGAGGCCTGCTCAGGCTGCCTCGGCGTACGGAAAACAGGGCTGCACCTGAACCGGTTTGCCGACCGGAGCCAGCTCCCGCGGGAACGGCTGGCGCGCGAAGGCGTGGAGGCGCTCGGAGATGCGGAGCTGTTGACCGTCCTGCTGGGGACCGGCACCCGCGAGCAATCGGTCCTCGAAGTGGCGGAAACCCTGCTGGCGCGCTACAAGGGCTCTTTGTCGGACATGGTCGAGGCATTTCCGCGCGATGCTTTTCCCGGAGAAGGAAAACGGGCATCGGTCCATGTTTCGGGCGTCGGCGAAGCGCGGGCGGGGCGCCTCGTCGCCGCCTTTGAAATCGCCCGGCGCATCCGCAAAGAACTGCAGGAACCGGACTGGGATTTACGGATGCCCGAGAGCGTGGTGGACTACCTGCAGGCGTTTTCCCGCGCGGAAGCCGGTCACGAGGGTCTCGTCGCCGTGGTGCTCAACCGGAAGATGAAAACCCGCTCCCGGCGCGCGTTATACATCCCTACGGCCGATACGGACCCGGGGGCCGTGCTGCGCGCCGTCTTCCGGGAAACGGTCGCCGAAGACGGTTGCTTTGTGATTCTTGCGCGGCTGGATCCGGCACCCTTGCCCACGGTGACGGAAGAAGACCGCGAACGGGCACGCCTGCTGGCCGGGGCAGGGGACAAACTCCGGATTCCCCTGCTGGATGTGCTGGTTGTCGGTCAGGGCACGGATCCCTCGGGAAGTTCGCGGCTGCCGTTCATCTCGCTCCGGCGGACCGGGCAAGTGAATTTTGCGCAAGGGCTGGGGCTGAACGACATTCCCGTTGCGGAATACGACAAAGCCGAAAAGCCGCATTGGATTGTCCGGTCCGGCCCGTCGGCCTTGTCGGAAGCCGAGGGGGTCGTCCCGCTCCGTCTCCGCAAAGCGGCGGAGCGCGCGAATGCGGGCGCGAGCGGTGAAAACCCGGCGCAACCGGCGGGGACCCGGGAGCCCGCGCGGCGTTCGCTCCCGCGGGAACGGCTGGATGCGCCGGAAACGCTGGACGATTACGAACTCATCGCCATCCTCCTCGGGGCCGGTCTTCCCGGGAAAAATGTGCTTGCGCTTTCGCAGGAGATTCTCCAGGATGCGGGCGGCTCGCTTCTCGCGCTCCGGAACGGGCTGATTGCGGACGTCCCCATCTGGAAAGGAGTGGGCCCCAACCGCACGCTTCTGCTGCTGGCGGCCTTCGAACTGGCGCGCCGCGCGTATCAGGCGCCGGTGGAGCCGGATGCGAAGGCTGACATGCGGAATCCCGAGCATGTGGTACGGTACCTCTTTCCGTGCATTGTGGCGCGCCCGACGGAGGGCTTCTTCGTGCTGCCGCTCGACAGCCGTTTCCGGTTGCGGAGCCACATCCGGCACCAGAGTGAAGTCTTTTCCGGGACCGCCGATTCCTCCCTCGTGCATGCGCGCGACGTCTTTCAGGAGGCGATCCGCCACAAAGCGTATGCCATCGTGGTTGCGCACAACCACCCCACCGGCGATACGGCGCCCTCCACGCAGGATCTGCAGGTGACGCGGGAGCTGATCCAGGCGGGAAAATGGCTCGGCATCCCCGTGGTGGACCACATCATCATCGGGGGGCTGCCCGGCCCCGAAACCGATGCCGGAGAGGCGATGACGCTCCCGTTCCGCTCCCTGCGCCGATGCGGCGATATTGAGCGCAGTCAATGGGATACGGCGCAGGTGCCGCTCCCCTGACGGCGGGTTTCCGGCCTCGCCGGGGACCCCGCCGGGCGGGTAACGGAAGACGGGTGTGTACAAAAGAATACGGTTTTACCTGTCCAGTACGCACTTTTGTGTCAAAAAGTCTTGATGGCGCATAAGGATTCTGCTACACTGCAGGCGTAGTTGACGAATTTGCAAGTCACACGGAACGTGGAAGTCGATTTCAGGAGTAATCATGCTCAACAGTCACACAGCCATTTGGAGCCGAGCCCTGCCCGTGGCGGCAATTCTGGGGCTCGCTGCCGGGATGGCGCACGCTCAAGGTCTGAGCTCCGCCAATAATCCCGAGCTCCTTACGGAACTCCGTTATATCGAGCTTTTGAACAATGCCCAGATGCCGGATTACGCGGAGGAAGTCCTCCGTGCCGTAGAAGCGAAGTTCCCTGCCGCCCGCCCGCTCATCAAGGTGAAGAAGCTCGAGCAGATTCTCATGCTCGGCAAGTTCGATGAAGCGGAGAAAATCATCAAGGCCGAGCCCAACCAGGATTCGCCGGAAGTCTGGTCCATGCGGACCACGCTGGCCGATTATCTGTATGCGCGCAACCGCTACGACGACGCGCTGGATATCTACAAGCGTCTCTTTGCCAAATACAAAGGCAACCCGCCGGAGAGCATCCAGGAGTTTTACCTTCAATCCGCCTACAAGTATGCCCAGATGCTTGTCTTCCTGAAGGATGACAAGGGTGCCGAGGCGGCGTACCGCAACCTGCTGGCCATCAAGGCGATGCCGGCGGACATGAAGCGCCAGGTGCAATACGAGCATGCCCAGCTCCTCGTGAAGCTCGGCGAAGCCGCGACGGACAAGGCGCAAAAGGACAAGTATTTCGCCGATGCGCGCAAGGTTGTGGAAGCTTTGCTCTGGCAGCAGGACCTCTGGTTCGGCCGCGCCGTGGCGCTCCTCGCGCACCTGGAAGTCGCGAAAGGCGATCTGGACAAAGCCCAGAAGCTCCTCGAAGATTATCGCGAGCAGCTGCTCAACATCGATGAGCAGCTCCGCCAGCAGGGCGAAGCCGACGGTCAAGATTACTCCCACCTTTCCCCGATGGCGGAAGCCCGCTACCAGACGGGCGTCCTCCTGATGACGGAAGGCCGCAAAATCCTCGAGCATGCCGCCACCATCAAGGTGGAATCGGAGCGCATCAAGGAAGAAGACCGCGGCGCCGATGCGTACGTCAAGGCGCTCAACGACCTGACGAACGTCTACGTCCAGTATCCCTCCTTCGCCTGGGCGCCGGAAGCCATGGCGCACTGCGAGCGCATCACCGCCGAGCTCGATGCCCTCGGCTTCGAGGTGACCTCCGACATCACGCCGCAACAGCGTCAGGAAGTGGCCAAGAAGCAGTTCCAGACGGCGAACATGCTCTACCACCAGAACCAGTTCGAGAATGCCATCAACACGTATGAGCGCGTGCTGGCCGCCTTCCCGGAGCAGATGCCCGAGTCGGTGCAGGGCCTCCACACAATGGCGCGCGCCTGCGTGGAATATGCGGACGGACTTCCCGCCGGTGAGGATCAGGATTACTACCGCCTCTACTCCGAAGCCATCGCCGGTTATCTGGCGGAGCGCTTTGCCAACCGCCCCCGCGAGACGATGGAAATGGCCGGCAACCTGGTGCAGGACCTGAGCCGTTTCTACGCTGAGCGTAACATGACGGTTGCCTCGGAGCATCTCCAGCAGCTGTTCTACTCCCTCTACCCGGAGCACTCCACGGCCGCCTCCTCGCTGATGGCCGACGCGAGCAAGCTCTTCTCCGCGGAACCGCCGGATTACGCCGGAGCCGCGCGTCTCTTTGAGATTCTGGCGACGAAATACACCCGCTCCGCCTCCTCGCTGACCGCCCACCGCATGCTCGGCATCTGCTACGAGCGCCTGGGCGAGCGCGACAAGGAGCTGGCGGCGCGCGCCTCCTACGTGCGCCGCCTCAACGAAGCCGCCAAGGAACGCCGCGATGCCGATGTGATGGCGCAGATTCCCTCGGCCGTCATCGGTCTGGCCCGCCTCCGCCGCAACATCGCCATCGAAGAACTGCGCGATGCCCGCAATGCGCTCCAGGAAGCGCGCCGCGGCGGTGCCGCCGCCGCGCCCGCACCGGCCGCAGAAGAGGCGCCCGCCGCCCCTGCCGAAGGGGAGGCCG
>CASFKR010000108.1 GCA_949295265.1 uncultured Verrucomicrobiota bacterium
CGGCGGTCGCGCAGGCCCTGCACCGCCGGAACCGCCTGGCGCGTCTGCGCCGCCGCGCCCTGGGTGCGCTCACCGCTTCCGCCGCGGCGGCAGCGGCCCTGCTGCTCGCCTTGCGTCCCGGCGCTCCCCTGGAAGCGGGCACCGCACCCGCCGAAGCGGCGCTCGCTGCCGCCGCGCCTGCGGCTGCATCTGCGCCGGAAAGCCGCTCCGCCGACGTTGAAGCGCTCCTTGCCGGGCAGCGCCCCGACGGCTCGTGGATCCCCGCCACGGGCGGTTCCGCCATGGCGCCCGCAGCAACGGGGCTGGCCGTCTGCCGCCTCCTCGATGCGGGGCTGGCGCCCGATGCCGAGCCGCTGCGCGCCGCCGCCGCATGGCTCCGCGCCAACCAGCGGGACGACGGCGGTTTCCCGATGGACAACCGCCCCTACAATCTCGCGCTGCCCGCCATCGCGCTGCTGCGTCTCTACGATTCCGGCGCCTACCCGGAGCTTTTTACGCCGGTGGACGGCGCCATCGCCTCCGTCCGGCGGCGGCTCTCCCTGCCCACGAATACGCCCGCCCCGGATGAAGCCTCCCTCGCTTCCGCGCTCGTCCTCGCCGATCGGCAGGGCTGGTCCGATGATTATTCCGGCGATTTGCGCCTCTCCCTCCGCCGCATGACCGCCTCGCACCATCCGCGCTATGCGGCCGTGGCGGGTGCGCAGACCTACGCCGAAAAACGATCCGCCGTCCTGCACGTCGCCTCGCGCATCACGCTGTAGCGCACCCGGGTGCAACACACAAAATAAAAACGAGCCGCGTCTGCCCCGCCCGGAACGCCGGGGGCAGACGCGGTTCTGTTTGCCGGCGGCGGCTCAGAGTTTCGAGCCCGTGTACCGGATGGTCTTGTGGGGCGAATGCCAGTACTCCACAAAATCCAGCGTAATGGAGGTACCGCTGATGGAGCCCTCAATGCGGCCCGTACCGACGCCATCGTTGGTCATGTTCCCCGAAAACGAATTGCCGCTCGTCGTGTAGGTGCCGTAGACACGCCGCCGCGAAGAGCGGCTCGAGCCGTCGGTAATCATCCACGAACTGTCTGCGTCAAAGTGGATGTACCACGTATCGTTGTCGCTGCTCGTGAGACTCCACGTCCCGACAAAGGCGGATTGGCTGGAAGAAGTGCCCGAGGACGTCGAGGACGAGCCGGACGAGGTCGATGAAGACGACGAGGTGCCGAAGATGGACGCGACGACCGGATTGTCTTCATTTTCGCAACCCGCCGCAGCAAGCGCGAAAGCGACCATCAGACACAGGCGGGAAAGCGGACGGGATACGGAGGTCATCCGAAAAGCGGGATAAACGGGATTTGATACGGTGCGTCACTCGGGGAACGCTGACTGTTCGCATTGTAGAGAAAACGCCGTCCTGCGGCAAGCCGTCCCCGGTTCCAGGTTTATCCCGTTTTTTCCCCGGGGGATCATTGATCCAGATTTCTTGAAAGATGGCTCCTGTAGCCTCTTTTCAAGACTAGATACTCGTGGATAGTCCGCCAATACTTTTTCACCCGAAAGTTCAGTAAAATAACTTTGCCGTCGCTCCCATGGTTGCACTGAATTCGTTCAGGCGGCTCTGCCGCCGAGAAAAAGTCCTTATTTGACACCTTGGTCGGAACGTTCGTGGAGACTTCAGAAGGGGGCTACTCCGTGTGGCTCAAAAATCCGGGATAAGCCTGCGGTTCAGGACCGGAGAACGGGGAGCAGACGCGCGCCCCAGTCTGCGACAAGCCGGTCGAGGCGATATGCGGCATTGGCGGGGCTGGTGGAAGGCAACACGACTGCCGGGCGCCCCGTTACGGGCTCCACCAGCCGCGTATAGAGCCGGAAGGCGGTTTGCCCGTTGCAGACAATGAGCCGGATGTCCGCCGCGGCAAGAATCGTGCCGATGGGGTTTGGCATCGCTTCGCGGATGGAAGCATCGGCGGAGCCGGTGATTTCGCATCGCCCGATCACGTCCCAGAGCGCAATCCGATGGCGCAGCAGGAACTGCTTCTTCTCTGCCGTGTTTTCCGGCTCCGGCGTCTCCAGCACCCGGGCGAGCATCTTCCAGAACCGGTTCTGCGGGTGCCCGTAATAAAACCCGACCGCCCGTGAACGGACCGAGGGAAAACTCCCGAGAATGAGCACCCGTGCATGCGCATCAAACACGGGCGGAATGGGATGCGTCACCATGGCAAAACGCTCCGGGTCATCCATGGACGTCACGGTTCGCCCATCCAGAGATGCGTTTCGTACGGCATCGAAACGCGCCCGTTCTCCGCAAACCGGGCGAACAGAGCGCGCACCGCATCGCAATAGGCTGCATACGCGGCATCCCCCGGACGCGGCGCGTACGAGGAGGAGAAATTCCGGGCGAGAAAACCCTCTTCATCCATC
Organism: uncultured Verrucomicrobiota bacterium; assembly: GCA_949295265.1. Classification (GTDB taxonomy): domain Bacteria; phylum Verrucomicrobiota; class Kiritimatiellia; order RFP12; family UBA3636; genus JAEDLN01. The sequence goes on from CASFKR010000108.1 coordinate 2,415, forward strand.
GTGAACGGATTTGCAAACGAATGCTCCTCGCACGCGCCCTCCCGGAAAAAGGAACGAATCCTGTCCGGCTTCTGATGCGTACCGCCGGAAAACCCGGTAAAGGCGGGACAAAACTGTGCGTTGAGTGCCGCATTCGCCTGCACCAGCGGACTTTCCACGCGGTGGTTGTACGCGATGAGGACACGCCCCTGCGGACGCAGAATGCGGCGGCACTCCGCCCGGAACCGCGCCGCGTCAAACCAGTGAAACGCCTGCGCCGCCGTCACGGCGTCCACGCTTCCGGCGGGCAGTCCCGTCGCCTCCGCCGTGCCGCGGACGGAGACAAACCCCGGCCAGGCCGCGCACGTGCGCTCCGCCGCTGCGCGCATCTCATCGTTGGGCTCCACGGCAAAAACGGTGCCCACGCCGTGCGCCAGCAGCTGCGCCGTCAGAATCCCCGTCCCGGCACCGACGTCCGCCACCGTGCCTGCCGAAACATCGGCGAACACCGACCCCAAAACCGCGAACAAACCATCCGCATAGGTGGGGCGGCTCTTCTGATACACCGCCGCTTTGCCGGTGAACTTCGTCTCATTCATGCCGCACGCGCCTCCCCCACCCGGCAGCCGGCGCTTTGTCTGCGCCCCGGAAAGGAAAAACGCCCGGACTGGAAATCCGGGCGCCAACAACCAAAACAAAAGGAAAAACATGGAGCCAGCAAGTGGACTCGGACCACCGACCCGCGCATTACGAATGCGCTGCTCTACCAACTGAGCTATACTGGCGTTGAACGGTTTCGAACACTATCATCTGGGACGGCATCACGTCAAGCAAAAATCATCGCCTTTCGCAGAAATTCTTGATTCTCCGCTTCTGGAGCCATTTTTCACGAAATTGAGACAACGCTTCAACCCGACCCCTTCCGCACAGGCCCAGCGCGCCGTGCATTGCTCCACTGTCCTGTTTTTGGTACACTTCGTGCAAACCGTATATCCCTTTCAAGGAGTCTCCATGACACTCACAAAAGAACAGGAGGCGCTGGTCCGCGCCTGGGCCGCGGAGGGCGCATCCCTCTCGGACATCCAGACCCGTCTCGCCACGGAATGCGAGATTCACCTCAGCTATCTGGACACGCGCTTTCTCATGCTTGATCTCGGCGTAGAGCTGGCCGAACGCAATCCGCCCAAAGCCGCGCCGCCCCCGCCCCCGCAACCGCAAGCCGGTCCCTTTGCCGCGGCGCAGCCCGCCGCGGATCCCCTTGCCGCGCCGCCCATGGGCTACGATTCGCCGGATGCGGCGATGGATCCGTCGGCAGACGAACTGCCCGCCGGTTCGGAAGAGGCGTTGCCGGACGAAATGCCCGCCGACGACGCGCCGCCCGCGGCGGGTGCCGTCACCGTCGAAATTTCGCGCATCCAGCGCCCGGGCTTTGCGCTTTCGGGAACGCTCACCTGCTCCGATGGCGTCACCGGCGAATGGGGCGTTCTGGGCGATGGCCGTCTGGCGCTCGACTTTGGCGAGGCGAACAAGGGATACCGCCCCTCCGAGGCGGATCTCCGCGCGTTCCAGCAGCAATTGCGCGAAAAACTCTCTGCGGCCTATTGAGCGGAGCCGCCCGGCGCCTCGCCATCCGGTGCCGCAGCTTTTCTCTCCTCCTGAATGACCGGCTCCGTTTGGAGCCTTTGTCCCTGATTTTACCATGACGATTTCCCTCATTGGCGTCGGCCACATGGGCGGCGCCATCCTCAAAGCCCTCATCAACCGGAACCTTGCCGCACCGCAAGACGTCCTGATTGCCGATGCGGCACCGGGGCGCGCGGAACAGCTCCAGGCGGAGCTCGGGGTACGCGTTGCCGCCCCGGCTGAAATGACCGCCGCATCCGATGTCATCATCCTCGCCGTGCGGCCGGGTGATCTGGCGGGCGTGCTGAGCACTCTTCCGCGCGATGCGGTGCAAAAGCCGCTCTTTCTTTCGATTGCCGCCGGACGCCGTCTGGCCTGGCTGGAAGGGCTCCTGCCCGGCGCGCGCTTCATTCGCGTGATGCCGAATCTGGGGGTCTCCGTCGGGCTGGGCATGTGCGGATACGCGCGCGGTGCCCTCGCCACGGACGCGGACGTCGCGCTGACGCAGACCATTCTGACGTCCTTCGGGAAAGCCCTACCCCTGCCTGAAGAAAAGCTGGATGCCGTGACGGCGCTTTCCGGATCGGGTCCGGCCTTTATCGCCTTTGCTCTTCGCTCGATGATGGAAGGCGGCATGGCGCTGGGCTTCACCGCCGAAGAAGCGTCCACGCTGGCGTTGCAGACCTTTGCCGGGACGGCTGCGGTGCTCACGCGTCCCGGCGCCCCGGACGCCTCCGCCTTTATTGCCTCCGTCGCCACCAAGGGCGGCACCACGGCCGCCGGCATGGCGGTCCTCGACGGCTCGGACGTCGCCGCCGTTTACGCGAAGACCCTTCAGGCCGCCGCAACCCGCAGCGCGGAGCTTTCCGCGCTGTGAGGTACCACGAACTGCTCGACGAGCCGCAACGCCGCTCGCCCGTTCCGCGAATCCTCCTCGCCGTTCTGGCGACGGGGCTCGTGGCGCTCGCGCTGGCGCGCACCTTCCGCCCCGCCGCGAAAGAGACCGCACCGGAGGCGCCGCAACCGCCCCGGCCCGACCTCTTTACGCCCGTCCGGGAAGCTCCGGAAACCTTCAAGCGCGATGCCCGCATGCCTGCAGCCCGCGAAATTGAAGTCTCCGGAGAAATCGATCTGGATACTTTTTCCGCCGGACGCGACCTCGTTTACGTCGACGATCCGCGCGTCTGGTGGGAAAGCGACCACGACGCCAAGGACAACGATACCGAGGATGACCACACGATGCATGCGGCGATGGAAATCCCGTTCCGCCGCCTCGTCAACCTCGCCGCGGCAGCCCGCCCGGACCTGCATCTGCGCGTGCAAGAATGCTTCCGCCCGGCCGGCATCCACGCCAAACGCTCGCTGCACTGCGAGGGACGCGCGCTCGACCTCACCTTCGGGCGCGACGGGGAGCGGCTCCCGCAGCGCGAAATGCACGCCGCCTACGAAGCGCTGGCCAAACTCTGCTGGCAAGCCGGCTTCGATTGGGTGTATTATGAACACGCCCGCGGAACGGGGCCCCACATCCACGTATCCGTCCGGCGGGATGCGCCGCGGCTTTCGCCGCCGCCCAACGGTCAACCCGCGCCCTGGATGCTTCCGGAGGTTCCCGAAACACCCGAGCCGCCGCCCGCCAACGTCCACCCGTGACACGCCCCTGCCACCGCACCATGAATGCGCCCGCCCCCGAGCCGCCGCCCGCTGAAGCCGGCAAACTCAAAGACGTCCTGAACCAGCCGGGACGCTCCGCCGCCGCTCAGTATTTCGAGGTGACGTACGGACCGATGCCGCGCTGGAAGGCGTGTCTGATGGAGCTCTGCCAACTGCTCTTCTCGGGCATTCCCGGCGCGCTCGGCTACGCCATCCGCGGGGTTCTCTACCGCCCTTTTTTCGGCGCTTGCGGCCGGAAAATTCTGATTGGCCGTCACGTCACCTTCCGCCATCCCTCGAAAATCCGCTTCGGGGACGGCGTTGTGCTCGATGACCGCGCCGTCGTCGACGCCAAAGGCTCCACCAATCGCGGCATTGAACTCGGCGACCACGTGTTTGTGGGGCGCAATACCATCGTCTACTGCAAAAACGGAAACATCACGGTGGAAGAAAATGCGAGCCTTTCGGCCGACTGCATCGTCTTTTCATCGAACGAGCTGCGGCTCGGTGCGGGCACGATGGTCGGCTCCTTTTCGTATCTGCTCTCGGGCGGGGAATACGACGGCAAGTCCCCCGTACCCTTCTGCCGCCAAACGGGCATGGAAACGGTGGGGCCGCTCACCATCGGGCCGGACTGCTGGATCGGTGCGCACGTCATGGTACTGGACGGCGCCTGCCTGGGCGCGCGCACGATTGTCGCGGCCGGCGCCGTCGTCACCAAGCCTTTCGACGGACATGTGACGATCGGCGGGGTTCCGGCGCGCCCGCTGGGCGCAGCGAAACGCTGACGGCGGACAGGGCGGCCGCATGCGTCTTTGCCCGCCCCGGTCTTTTCTGGTAGACTCCGCCACCGTTCTCCCTTTTTCTTCCCACGCATTCTTCCATCGTCATGGAACACGTCATCGACACCCTCAAGGCCCGCGGCCTGTTCGACAACTGGACCAGCCCCGAAGCCTACGATCTTCTCCGCAAGCCGGCCGTCGTCTACTGCGGCTTCGACCCCTCCGCCGACAGCCTGCAGGCGGGCAATTTCGTCGCCATCATGACGCTGTGCCACTACCAGCGGGCCGGGCACAAGGTGCTCGCCCTCGTCGGTGGAGCGACCGGGATGATCGGCGATCCCTCGGGCAAAACCTCCGAGCGCGCCCTCCAATCGGAGGAAACCATTGCGCACAATGTGGAAGGCATCCGCGAAAATCTCTCGCGCTTCCTGGATTTCGGCCCCGGACCGGCGCAGGCCACGCTCGTCAACAACCTCGACTGGCACGGCAAATTCACCTTCATTTCGTACCTGCGCGACGTCGGCCGGTACTTCCGCATGGGCAGCATGCTCGGCAAGGAATCGGTCCGCCAGCGTCTCAATTCGCCGAACGGGATGTCCTTTACGGAGTTCTGCTACCAGACGATGCAGGGCTACGATTTTCTGCATCTGTACGACACCTACGGCTGCCGCGTTGAAATCGGCGGCTCCGACCAATGGGGCAACATCACGGCCGGTACGGACCTGCTGCATTACCAGCGCAATGTCGACGGCTACGGTGTAACGATTCCGCTCATCACCGACTCCGCCGGCAAGAAGTTCGGCAAGTCGGAAGGCAATGCCATGTATCTGGACAGCCGGAAGACCTCCTGCTACCAGTTCTACCAGTTTTTCCTGCGGAGCGAAGACGCCTCCGTCATCCGGTACCTGAAAGCGTTCACCTTCCTCCCGCTTGAGCAGATTGCGGAACTCGAGGCATGCGTCCGCACGGCTCCCGAAAAGCGCGAGGCCCAGAAAGTTCTCGCCGAAGACGTGGTCCGCCGCGTGCACGGCGATGAGGGACTCCGCAAGGCGCAACAGGCGACGCAAGCGCTTTTCGGCGGCTCGCTCAAGGGACTTTCCGCCGAAGACCTCCTCCCGATTTTCCAGGATGCACCCTCGCAGGAACTCAACCTGGCCGACATTCTGGGGCAGCCTGTCACCCGCGTGGCGCAGCTTTCGGGTCTCTTCAAGAGCCTCGGCGAAGCCCGCCGCATGGCCGACGGCGGCGGCCTCTATCTGAATAATGAGCGCGTCGGTGTCGCCGACACGCTGACGGAAGACCGCCTGCTCGACGGCTCCCTCCTCCTGCTGGGTGCGGGCAAGAAGAACCGCCGCCTCGTGCGCGTCGTCCGTTGAAGCCTCCCATGAGCGCTGAAGCCGCACACCCGCAAGACGATGCGCGCCCGTTGCGCATCGCCGTCGTGCATGCCCACTACCGCGTCCGCGGCGGCGAGGATTCCGTCTTCGACAACGAGTGTGCGCTGCTCGAGCAGGCCGGACATTCGGTCTTGCGGTTCGAAAAGAACAACACCGAAATTTCCGATGCGGGTGTGGGCGCGCGGTTGCGGCTCCTGCGCGACACCATCTGGAATCCGGCGGCCGTCCGTGAAATCCGCGAGATGATTGACACGTTCCATCCGGATGTCGTGCATTGTCACAACACGTTCCCGACGCTCTCTCCGGCGGTCTTTTGGGCGTGTGCGGAAGCGGGCGTTCCGACGGTCCTGACGCTTCACAATTACCGCGTCGCCTGTCTCAACGGGTATTTCTACGACATCCCGAACGGCAAGGTCTGCGAGCGCTGCCTCGGGCGCGCGCCGCTACCCGGCATTTGCCGCAAATGCTATCGCGGCTCAGCGGCGGCTTCCGCGGCGGTTGCGGCGCGCCTGCTGGTTCACCGCGCCATTGGCACCTATCGCAATAAAATTTCGGCGTACATCACGCTGACGGAACGTTCCAAAGCGCTCTTCATCCGGGCTGGCATCCCGGAACGAAAGCTCTTCGTGAAGGCGAACCTCATCCCGTCATTCCCGGAACCGAAGGGGGCGAAAATCGCGATTCCCGGGCTTCCGGCCGGGGCTCCCTTCTTCCTGTTTGCCGGACGCTTTTCACCGGAAAAGAATCCGATGCTGGCGCTGGAAGCCTGGTTGCGGCTGTTCGACCGCCCGGATACGCCGCGAGGCGCGTTTCTCGTGATGGCTGGCGATGGCCCGCTGCGGGCAGACCTTGCAGCACGCGCCGCCGCCTCGCCACATGCCGCTTCGGTTCTCTTCCCCGGCTTTCTCCAGCCGGACGCCTTGCATGCGCTCATGCACGAAGCTCTTGCACTTGTTTTTCCCTCTGCGCTGTACGAAAACTTTCCGCTCTCTGCAGTGGAGGCGAACCGGTGCGGCTTGCCAGTCCTGATGTCGGATATCGTCTGCGTCGCACCGGAACTGGTTGCGTCCAAGGCCGGATGCACCTTCCCGAACGGCAATGTAGATGCACTGACCCGCGCCATGGCACAGATACTGGCGCATCCGTACCGGACGCAACCCGGAACGCTCTTTCCGGAATCCGAACCCACGGCCAACTTGGCGCGCCTCCTCGAAATTTACCGGGCCGTCCTCCCCCGCCCCGCCCCGCAGCCCTGAACAACCGGGCTGAACCGGCATACTAGGCTTATCCCGGGTTTCCGGGATAATTGATCCAGAGTTCTTGAAAGATGGCTCCTGTAACCTCTTTTCAAGACTAGATACTCGTGAATAGTCCGCCAATACTTTTTCACCCGAAAGTTCAGTAAAATAACTTTGC
>CASFKR010000109.1 GCA_949295265.1 uncultured Verrucomicrobiota bacterium
TCTCGTTTCAGAATTGGGAAGGCAAACACACAAACTTTGTTTCCGAGGCCGCCGTTCAACTGCCCCCCGGCGACTGGATGCAGGTCGCGGTCTGCAGATCCGAAGAATCATCCGAACACACCTACACCGTGTACATGACGCCCTGGGGGGCCTCCGAAGTGCTGCCGGCATTCTCCGTTTCCTGGCCTTCCAACTGGACCGCCAGCGAATGCATGGGCACGGCGCTTGTCATCGGCGGCGGCGAGCGCGGCTATTACCAGGCCACGCAGACAGCCGGCTGGTGGGGCGGCTCGATTGACGAAGCCCGGTTCTTCGACTTTGCTGTTCCGGAAGATTACCTCCTGCGCGACCTGCGTGCCTTCCAGCCCGTCTTCCCCGCCCTGTTCACCATCCGGTAACCCGTCCCCCATGAACGTCCGCAAACCATCCTGCCGGTCCCGACTGCTTGCCGTTCTCCTTGCGGCAGGCCTGTACCCCGCCTTCGCGGTTCTCCCCGCCCCTGCAGCGGAAAACCCGTATGGCGCCACGGCCCACATCACGCGCAACTGGCCGAACCGGCGCGGCGAATGGCCGGACCGTGCGCAAACCTGCACGACGCTCGCAGCGGCGGGCGTCGGCTGGGTGCGCGCCGACTTCGATCTCGTGGACATGGGGCAGCGGACGCCGGGCGCGCCCTGCACGTGGGACCAGTACGATGCAGCAGTGCGCGCCGCCGAAACCAACGGCGTGCAACTTCTGCCCATTCTGGCGCGTCCGCCCATGTGGCAACGCCCCATTTGGGAGCACATTGAACCGTGGACGAATCTCGTCGCCATCGTGGCGGCGCGCTACGCGCAGCAGCTGCCCGTCTGGGAAATCATCAATGAACCGGACTGGCATACGAATAAATTCGAAAATGCCACGAACTACGTGCGCTGTCTCCGTGCGGCGGCGGCGGCCATCCGCAATGTTCATCCGAAGGTCATCCTGACGACCGGCGGCTGGTCCAACACCGATTTGCCGTTCGTCCGCGAGGCCTACCGTCTGGGTGCCGGAGATGTCGTGGATATTCACAACTACCACATCTACACCTATCCCCGCGCGCCCGAACCCGCCATGCTCGGACGTCATAACCGCTTTCTCAAGTTGCTGGAGGAATCCGGTTGCGCCGATAAACCGATCTGGGTCACCGAATGCGGCTGGCCAACGGCGCCGGAAGACCGCAGATCCACCACGGAGGAAAATGCCGCACGATGGCTTCCGCGCGGACATCTCCTCCTCTTTGGGCTGGGTGTGGAAAAGGTTTTCATCTACGAATGGCGTGCGCCGGAAATCGATGATCAAGAACGCGAAGACCATTTCGGCATCCACCACTGGGATTTTACGCCGAAACCGTCCGTTCTTGCGCTGCGGACGCTCATCGAGGCGCGTCCGGCGGGTTCCGTACAGTGTCTGGAGCAGCTGTGGACCAATGCCGCGGCAACGGTTTTCTGGCCGCAATGGAAACGTCCGTCCGGCGAAGCGGCGGGCGCCTTCTGGTGTCACGAATCCGCCACCAACGCACCCGCGCTCGAACTCACCTTTGAAGGCAATCCCACCTTCCGGGATGCCTTCGGGAATCCGGTCCCGCTATCGCCCGAAACCAATAACATCTACCGCATTGCGCGGTCGCCCGACGTGCTCTACTTCCGCGGAGCGCGCCTCGTGAACCTTTCGGCACCCGAAGCCGAGTAGCACCCTGCTTTTGCCGCCCGATCGGCAGTACCAGCGACGGGCTTGCCGAAGTGGCGCGGACGCGACAAAAAGGCTTATCCAGGATTTTTGAGCCACACGGAGAAAGGTTGTGAAACTCAGCCTCGCGATGAGTTAAGATAATTGAGCCACACGGAGGGGCGAAGCCCCTTTTTGAGTCTCCACTAACGTTCCGACCAAGGTGTCAAATAAGGACTTTTTCTGCGGGCGCTGCCCGCTGCAAAACCAGCGTAGCGAGGGGAGCCCGCAGAGCGGAGAGGAGCGGCGAAGCGAGCCAGATAAAGGCGCAACGCGCTCGCAGAAAAAAACGGACAACGCCGCCACGACCCTCGAAGTGGGTCGAAACATGCTTTAAATGGCACACCCGTGCCCCTCGGGATGAGCGTCAGCGAATCCCGAGGTAGAGCATACCCCCATATTCCGACCCTGAAGGGGTCGAACAAAAGTGCGGAGGTGAGAGCACGAGCGAGGTCAGCGCGAGGAGGAAAAGGGCGGGGATGATTGGAGATATGCGAAAGTTGCCGGGAGATGGTATGGTTTGTGCAAACACATCACTCGAAAAGCTTGAAAACGTGCGAAAATGGTTCGTTGAAAAGCTTGATTTCGTGCAAAAAGAGGGGTAGGCTCCTCTTGTTTTGCGGGGCTCAGTCAGGGCGCGAAAAGGAAAGCCAGCGCAGACACGACAAACACGACGAACAGGACGTACAGGACAACCCGTCGGCTCCGCAGGATTATCCCGAAAAACCGGGATAAGCCTGACAAAAAGTACTGTTTACCTTCCGTCGCCAGTTTGCAGACGAAATCCGTCTTGTCCACATAGCGGTACCCCACTGTGCGGAGTTCTTCAAAGGACTGGACGCCAGCAGGCCGTTTGCGACTTCTGTCCATCCCTTCCATCCAGCAAGTCCCGTCGCCTGTTTCCACAAAGCCCGCACGTCGCAGTGCGGCGGCAGGCTTATCCCGTTTTTCCGGGATAATTGATCCAGATTTCTTGAAAGATGGCTCCTGTAGCCTCTTTTCAAGACTAGATACTCATGAATAGTCCGCCAATACTTTTTCACCCGAAAGTTCAGTAAAATAACTTTGCCGTCGCTCCAATGGTTGCGCTGACTTCGTTCAGGCGGCTCTGCCGCCGTGTCGCTCAAAATTCAAAATTCCTCGCGCGATTTCGCTCCGCTGGCTCTCTTCTCCCTACTCCCTTCCTCCGTGTGGCTCCGCTGCGCTGGCTTCGCCCTGGCGGCTCTGCCGCCGAGAAAAAGTACTTATTTAGCACCTTGGTCGGAACGTAGTGGAGACAAAGTCCGTGTGGCTCAAAATTCAAAATTCCTCGTGCGATTTCGCTCCGCTGGCTCTCTTTTCCCTACTCCCTTCCTCCGTGTGGCTCAAAAATCCGGGATAAGCCTGGCGGCAGAATGAAGGTTGCGCAGGACGGTGTCACAAGGGTATTCTCTATGGAAAACAGCCGGTAATTACGCGACTGTGCTTCCCGTTTTTCATTCCGCATATACTGAATTTCTTCATGAAAACGACCCGCGTCTACCGTTCCGATTCTCCCGCCTGCAAAGGAGAGCTCTGGCTCCCGAAAGAGCCGATTACCGCCGACACCCCGAAAATGCTGCTGATTCACGGAGGCGGCTGGCGTGCCATGGATCTGCACTCGCTCGACGGCGTAGCTCCGTTTTTCTGCGAGCTGGGCTTTGTGGTTTACAACATCGACTACCGGCTCTCGACGGAGTCACCGTGGCCCGCCTGCGGCGATGACTGCCTCGCGGCGGCGGATGACCTTGTGCGGGCAGAAGCGGAGGAAATCCGGGTCACGGCCGGCAAGCCCATTTTCGTGTTTGGCGCGTCGGCGGGCGGACATCTGGCGATGATGACAGGGCTGCGGATGCCGCGCGAACAGGTGCGCGGTATCATCTCGGTTTCCGGCATTGCCGACCCGGGCCCCGATGCGGAAGTTTATCCCGACCGGTATAAAATCCTGTTCGGGGGCGGTCCCATCGACCCGCAGGCGTTTCCGGCGGCGCATCTGCGCAAGGACTCTCCGCCCATCCTCATGACGCACTGCCTCAACGACACGGTAGTACCGCGCGACTCTGCGTACAACTTCGCAAAATACGCGATGCAGATCGGCGCGGATGTGCGCACGTATCTGTACGATCTGGAACGCTGCGGAGAGGGTCATGCCATCTGGATTCCCGGTATCGAGCCGCATCGGCTCTATCCCGACATTGCGGAGGCGGTGCAGTCGTTCATCCGCGAAATTCTGGGGCGGCCGGAGCCACTCCCCATGGAAAATCAGGCGACCTACCTCGGCAAACTCCGCCGCATTCCTTCGCAGGAGATTTCCGGGACGCCCGTCTGCATCGGCTTTGAATGTCTCGACCGCGACCTCTACGAGCCGGAGCTCTGCTACGACAAACTGCAGGCGGCGGGCATCAAAAACGCGCGCGTGCAGACCGGCTGGTGCAAGTGCGAAAAGACCAAAGGCGTATACGATTTCACGTGGCTCGACACAATCGTGGACAACCTGCTGCGGCGCGGCATCCAGCCCTGGTTCAACGTCGGTTTCGGCAACCGGCTCTACATGCCCGATGCATTCGGCGAAACGGCCGTCGGCCACGTACCGCTCTACTACGGCGAGGAATGCCTCGAAGCCTGGAAGCGCTACTGCCATGCACTGGCGGAGCACTTCAAAGACCGCATCACCCACTACGAAATCTGGAACGAAACAAACGACAACGGCTTCTGGCAGCCCAGGAAGGCGGATCCCATGGAGTACGGGAAACTCATCGATCTGACGCAGGAGCAAATCCGCAAAGCCCAGCCGGACGCCAAAATCGGCGGCTGCGTTGCGGGTTATCGCCACGATTATCTCTTTGAGTTTGTCCGGCAGCGCGATATCCTCCGGAAAATGGATTTCTTCTCCATTCACTCGTATTCCGTCCTTCCCGAGCAGGACTTTGCGAATTCCGTCCGCTACCTGCGGCGGCTTCTCGACGCAAACGGCGGCAGCCACGTGCGCATCTGGCAGGGCGAAGGCGGTTTCGCGCACTGGGTGCCCAAGAACTACTGGCAGTCGCGGGTACGCCGGGAATCGTATCCGGCGCAGGCCAACTGGATTGTGCGGCGGCTCATTGGCGATGTCGCACTCGGGCTGGAGATGACTTCCATCTTCATCGTGATGGACATGATGCAGAAAGACTACGAAACGGCGCGCGTCTCCATCAACCGCTTCGAGGTGGCGCGTCAGGGCATCCTCAACGGCATCTGCTACACGCCCAAGCCCTCCTATCACGCCATGGCCAATACGGCGACGCTCTTCCAGCGCAATCCGCGGCTGCACGATTCCATGATCAACATCGGCATGGGCCGCACGCGTCCCGCCACGGAAGACCTGCCGCACCTCGAAGAGGTTGCGTGCGTGCACCAGTGCTTCGTGCGCGACGACGGACAGCAGCTCATCGCCTACTACGTGCCGGTTCAAGTCGAGCATACCTACCCGGTGATTCCCGACGGTGCGATGGGCATCCACGATGAACCCGATTTACCGCCGCTCAAACAGCCGGTTCTCATCGACCTGCTGACGGGCGACGTGTGGCGGCTCGCCTTCCATCGCGATCAACACGGCATCTCCATCGAAGGTCTTCCCATTGCATCGCGGCCGATGATCATTGCCGACGAATCCATCCTCGGCTGATTCGCGCCGCCGTTTCTGCCCTACCCCATCCCATTTCATGATCACCCACCATACCTATTCCGACGCATCCCCTGCCTGCAAGGGAGAACTCTGGCTCCCGGAAAAACCGGTCACCGCCGATACGCCGAAAATCATGCTCATTCACGGGGGCGGCTGGTGGCATGGGACGGCGGACTTCATGGCCGGCGTGGCGGACCGCTTCTGCCGCGAAGGGTACATCGTCTTCAACATCGATTACCGGGTGACGACCGAGGCGCCCTGGCCCGCCTGCGGTGATGACTGCCTCGCGGCGGCGGACTTCTTCGTGCGCGCCGATGCCGAAGAAATCCGTGTCACGGCCGGCAAGCCCATTGTGGTGTGCGGCGTTTCGGCGGGCGGACATCTCGCGCTGATGACAGGGTTGCGCATGCCGCGCGAGCAGGTCCTTGGCATCATCTCGATTGCCGGCATAGCCGATCCGGAGCCGGATGCCGCCGCATTCCCGGAGCGTTACGAAAAGCTCTTTGCGAGCGGGCCCATCGACCCGCAGGCGTTTCCGGCGCCGTATCTGCGCAAGGACAGCCCGCCCATCCTGCTCACCCACTGCCTCAACGACGTCATCGTGCCGCGCGAAAGCGCCTACCGGTTTGCCCGGTATGCCACGGAACTGGGCGCCGATATCCACACGTATTTCTACGATCTGGAGCGCGAGAAGGACGGGCATGCCATCTGGATTCCCGGCAGCAGCCCGCACAGACTCTACCCCGATGTCGAGGAGGCGGTCACGAACTTTGCACGCGATTGCTTCGGACTGCCCCGCCCGATTGCGATGGAAAACGACGCCGTCTACCTCGGCAAGCTGCAGCCCGTTCCCTCGCAGGATATCACGGGTTCGGCCATCAGCATCGGCTTTGAGTGTCTCGACCGCGGTCTCTACAATCCCGCGCTCTGCTACGACAAACTGCAGGCGGCAGGCGTCAAGCATGCCCGCGTGCAGACCGGCTGGTGCAAGTGCGAAACGGTCAAGGGCGTCTACGACTTCGCCTGGCTCGACGACGTCGTGGACAACCTTCTGCGGCGCGGCATTCTCCCGTGGTTCAATGTCGGTTACGGCAACAAACTCTACATGGATGACGTCTACGGCGAAACGGCCGTGGGCCACGTGCCGCTCTACTACGGCGAGGAATGCCTCGAAGCCTGGAAGCGCTACTGCCATGCGCTGGCGGAGCACTTCAAAGACCGCATCACCCACTACGAAATCTGGAACGAAACAAACCACAACGGCTTCTGGCAGCCGAAAAAAGCCGACCCCGCCGAATATGCACGGCTCCTCGATCTGACGCAGGAGCAGATTCGCCGGGCGCATCCCGAAGCGAAAATCGGCGCCTGCGTCGCGGGCTTCCGCAACGAGTACATGGACAGTTTTGCGCGGCAGGAATGGATTCTGCCGAAGCTGGATTTCTTCTCCATCCACTCCTACGCCTCGCTGCCCGATGCGGAATACGCGGAGTGCATCCGCTACCTGCGGCGCCTCTTCCGGGCGCACGGGGGCGGTCACATCCAAGTCTGGCAAGGCGAAGGCGGCTACCCGCACTGGGTCCCTGAAGGCTACTGGCAGAAGCGCGCCCACCGCGAATCGTACCTCGCACAGGCGAACTGGCTGATGCGCCGCTTCCTCATCGACCACGCGCTGGAAATCGAGCTCTCCTCGTTCTACATGACGGTCGACTTCATGGAGAAGAGCTACCAAACCGGCCGTTCGACCCACGATCCCTTCCAGGTGCAGCGGCAAGGCGTGCTCAACGGCATCTGCTACACGCCCAAGCCCTCCTACCACGCGCTCGCCCACGTGGCGGCGCTTTTCCAGCACCATCCGCGTCCGCACGATGCCATGATTACCTGCTCTATGGGCAGGACGCGTCCGCCGACCGTGGAATTGCCGCATCTGGAAGAGGTGGCACTCTGGCGCAAACTCTTTGTGCGGGACGACGGCGTGCAGCTTCTCACCTACTACATGCCCGTGAGCATCGAATATCCCTTCCAGGAAATTTCCGATTTCACGCTCTTCCTCCATGACGAACCTGGGTTGCCGCCCATGGAAAATCCGGTTCTCGTGGATTTGCTGACGGGCGATGTATGGAAGCTCAGCTATCGTCGCGACAAGTACTCGCTTGTTTTCGAAGGGCTCCCGCTCAGCTCGACCCCCCGCGTCATCATGGACGGCGGCAAACTGCCGCCTGTAATGCCCGCTGCTCCGGAGGCGACAGCGCCAGCGTAACCATGCCTTGCCGCCACACCTTCGAAACCCCGGCACCTGCATTGGTGCCGGGGTTTTTATGAAACGGACAACGCCAACTTTTTCATAAATCGGGATGACTCTTTCGCGGATTTTTGTGCTACAGTAAATGGTGGGTAGGAAATTGGAGGCTCACGTGCGCCCGTTATCCTGCAAAATCCGGAGCGTCTCCAACGCTTCTTCCTCCCCGCGATATTCCACAGGATTCAATCAAGGAAACAAGTGTATGTTGAAAAATCTGGCTTACATGGGAATGGCTCTCCTGCTCAGCATCGGCACCGTACCGGCGCAGGATCCGGTCAGCCTCGATGAATGGGTGAAGGCGCAAGGGCTCTCGCCCATCATTGACGGCGGTGCGGCAGGTACGGAATATTATGAAGCAAACGGTCCGGAAATTGCCTTTGACGGCGTCACCTATTCTGACCGGTATCAGGATCGCTGGCTGGGTTGCATCGCAAACGGCACCTACCTGAAATACGGTCTGCCGGACGAACTGACCAAGCAATTTTCCGTCTCAGGCTACCGGCTGCACTCGCTCTCCACCTCGACAGCTTATAAGGAGCGGGCTCCCCGCTCGTGGGCGATTTACGGTCATGCAAACGCTTCCGCCGCGGCAGACGAGGCAGGCTGGGTTCTCATCGATGAGCAGACGGACGTTCAGTGGCCCTTTGAAACCGGCGCCTACGACAGTACGGTGCCTTCCACACAGTTCGTGCTGGAATTTACGCTGGCGAGTCCGGTCACGTACAGGGCGTACAAATACGTCCCGCTGTCTTCCAAGTGGACGGGCAGCACCTTTGACACGGGGCTGATGGAACTGGTCTGGCTGGGCGCCGAAAGCACCGCCGGTTATGTCGTTGTCCAAGGCTCGCCCGGTGACCGGTTCGACGTCTCGCCCGCCTACGGCACGGTTGCCGACCTGCCGATGGGAACCAACCTCACGTTCACGGCACCGGCGAACGGCTATGCGGACAACATCCGCTACCGGTGCGCGGGCTACGTCCTCGAAAAGCTCAACAGCGACGGCACTTGGACGCTGGACAGCACGAACCTCAACGCCAACAGCTACACCTATGTCGGCGACGGCAGCGGGCAGCGGCTCACCTGGCTCTGGGAGGAGGATGGCTATACGCTGATCTCCGGGCTGGAGTTCGGCGGTTCGGAGAGCGTCACCGTCTCGCCGGAACCGGAAGCGGACGGCTACTATGCCGCCGGCACACAGGTTTCGCTCACACCGGTTGCCGGAGATTCGTCGGCCAGCGTCTTCCGGTACTGGTATGGTGATGTGCCGACGGGCATGGAAGGAGCCAGCCCGCTGACCATTACCATGGATTCGGTCAAAACGGTCTATGCGCATTTCCGGCGCACCTGGGCCATCGTGGAAGGCACCACCTACCAGATTACCGACGGCAACTGGACGCTGCGCCT
This sequence comes from uncultured Verrucomicrobiota bacterium, assembly GCA_949295265.1. Taxonomy (GTDB): domain Bacteria; phylum Verrucomicrobiota; class Kiritimatiellia; order RFP12; family UBA3636; genus JAEDLN01. The sequence continues at coordinate 9,135 of CASFKR010000109.1, forward strand.
GAGTATGGCGGATGACGGCACCTGCGGCGTCGGCGTCGATGCGGACTGGCAGGCGCCCCTCGCCGGGTCCGGCATCCTCGATCTGACCGGCGTGGAGGAAGATACGGGATTGCGCCTGAACCGCGTGGAAGAGAGTGCATTCCGCGACTGCACGGACTTGGCGGACGTCATTCTGCCGGACTCCATCACCACGCTCAACACGCGGGCGTTCCAGGCCGCCACGGCACTCCGCACCGTCCGGCTCCCGGCTGCCCTCGCCACCATCGGCCCCTATGCGTTTCTGGACTGCTCCGCCCTGGTTTCGGTGACACCGTTCCTGCCGGAAACCGTCACCTCCATCGGCTACAATGCTTTCCAGCGATGCGCGAATTTGGGCGGAAATCTGGTCATCAGCAATCCTTCCATCACGTCCGTTCAGGGAACCGCCTTCAGCGGTTGCTCGTCCATCACTTCCATTGACATGGGAAGCTCCGGCATCACATTCATCGGCAACTGGGCCTTTTCCAGCTGCAGTGGCGTCACCAATGTGGTCCTCAGCCCCGGTCTGCAGACGATTGATCAGTTCGGATTTTCCGGTTGTACCAGCCTGCAGACAATCACTCCGTTCCTGCCGGAGACGGTGCAGTCCGTTCGCAGCGGGGCCTTTGGTAATTGCACGAGCCTGACCGGAGATTTGAAGCTGTCCTGCCCGATGCTGACGACCATAGCCTCCTCCTCCTTTTCGAACTGCAGAAAACTGTCCTCTGTTGATCTGACCGGAAGCGGCATCATCACGGTTGCGGATTACAGCTTCAACAACTGCGCATCCATCACGAATCTGGTGCTGAACGACAAGGTGGAGATTTTCCGCACGTATGCGTTCAACGGATGCAGTGCCCTGGCAAATATCGAGCCCTTCTTCCCGAATTCTGTGACCTCGGTTTACACGCGGGCCTTTGCCGACTGCGCGGCACTGGCAAAACCGCTGGAATTCATGAGTCCGAACACCAAATACATCGGCAATTTATGCTTTGCCAACACGGCGCTCACAAAGATTACGCTTCCGGACGCCACCTTCCGCATCGTTGGCTCGGCATTCAGCAACGTCCCCTCGACGACGCCGGTTTACTTCCTCGGAAAAGCCCCGACGGAAATCGGCTCGGGCGCCTTTTCCGCCGGAACCGCCCGCCGCAGTCTCTACGTGTGCCGCCGGATGGATCAGAGCGGGTGGGCGAACTACATCACCGCTCTCACGGAGGAAGACCGGGCCGATGCATCCTACCCGGGGCGCGCCACCTTCGGCATTCTGGTCAATAACAGCGTCCGCCACTGGGCTCTCCACTGGAATTCACCCCTCTCTGACAATCCAACCTTCCTCAAATTCCAGTAACCGGGGCGGCGGCGGTAAAGCCGCTACGAGTTGCGCACGGCGTATGCGGCTGCGCAAAGAAAAATGACCTGTCCGATGCACAGCAACGGACAGGTCCTTTTTTTTTTTTTGTTACGGAGGGATGGAAAGATTATTCGAAAGGAACAATCTGCTTCGTCTCGGCAGACGCCTTCACGGCTTCCATGAGCCGCATCACGCGCATCACTTCGGGGAGCTTCACGTTGATTTCCTGAAGTCCGTCGATCGCATCCATCACGTTCTTATAGAAGTCATGGATATCGGAATGCACATGCGGAATCGGGAACTTCTTGATGGTATCATCCGTGCGCGGCGCCATGGTCTTGGTCAGACCCGCCGCCGTCCGGATCGGCACGGCATCATTCTTCGAGCGGTCGGTCACGCAGACGATTTCGCCCTGCGTGCCCTCGGGTCCGCCCCAGTCCACGGAGGCGGAGCCATCGCGCCCGTAAAGCGTCCAGCGCGGCTTGCCGATGAAGTGGCTCGTGCCGACTTCGACGTGGGCGATAAGCCCCGATTCAAAGGTCAGGTCCGCATAAAATCCGTCATCCACCAGCTCGTTGGTGACATGATCCACGGTGGCATAGACGGTCTTGAGCGGCTCCTTGATCATCTGCAGAATCTGGTCGAAGAGATGGACGCCCCAGTCAAGAATCATGCCGCCGCCGTGTTCGGGCTCCTGACGCCAGTCGCCCGGAATGCCGCGGCACCCGAGCACGCGCGATTCAATGCGGAAAACGGGTCCGAGCGTATCTTCCTCGATGATTTTGCGGGCGGTGAGATAATCTTCGTCCCAGCGGCGGTTCTGATGCACCGTAAAGAGCATTCCGGTCGCCTCGGAGACATCGATCATCGCGGAGAGATCGGCGCACGAAAGCGTGACCGGCTTTTCGCAGACCACGTTTTTGCCGGCGCGCATCGCTTTGATGGCCAGCGGCTTGTGCAAATCGTTCGGGACCGCCAGGGTCACGATATCCAGCTTCGGATCGGCGAGCATCGCATCATAGCTCGGGTATGGCGTCACGCCATGTTCCCGTGCAAACTGCTGCCGCTCTTCCCGAATGTCGTACGTTCCCACGAGATGCAAATCCTCGATTTGCTGAATAATCTCGCGGTGCCAATTGCCCATGCCGCCCAAACCGCAAATCGCGATATTGAACTGGCGTTTATCCGTGCTCATGTTGTTCGATTGTTCAGGTGGTTTTCTCGTGCGAAAGGAATAAAAAAAGATGCTTTTCGCAAGGAAATTTCCCAAATTCTACCGTACTCCGCTTTTTTTGTTCAAGCGGGTTGCGGCGTTCGAAACGAAAATTTTACGCAACCTTGATTGCCGAAGTAAACGCACCTGATTCGATGCGTTTACTTTTGCAATCCTGGACGGGTCGGGGTTCGGGTGCTGCAATCGAGGCGGGGAAGGC
>CASFKR010000110.1 GCA_949295265.1 uncultured Verrucomicrobiota bacterium
CTCATCCTTGTAGAGCGCAACCATGTGCTCGACCTCGCGCAGCTGCTCATCGAGCTGACGCTGGTTTTTGTAGCTTAGCCCCTGATTTTCCGGGCGGACCCAATAGCCGAGCGAAACGGCCAGCCCATACCGGTCGGCATCTGCAAATTCCTTTTTGCCCTCGGTGTACGACCAGGTGCGGAAGCTGTTGCCGCCGCGCGCCTTGAGCACATCCTTGGGACCGCTGCCGCCGACGCCGCGGATGAAGAACGCCTCCCCGTTGCGGGTGAGCTGATAGTGCCCGGGGGCGGTTTCGACGACTTTGACGACGGAGGGGGCACCCTTGGCGGCCGGCCGGGTGGTGGAGCGGGTGGCTTGCGCCGAAGCGTCAGCGGCGAGCGAAGCCAGTACGGTGAATGCGGCGCAGGAAGCCGCAAACGTTTTTCGGTTCATAGGATTCATTCAAGATCATAACAACTTGGGTGAATGAACGGGGGCTCGGCGTATTCGGCAGAAGACCGGGCACACAAGCCCCCGGCGGGAGCCGCGGCCGCAGCGAAGTTGCCGCAGCCGCGGAAATGCATCAGTAGAGCGTGATGACGGAGGGGGAAACCAGCACGGTGAGCGTGCCGTCGCCCGAGAGCAGCCCGGGGAGGGTTGCCGCCGTGTACGTTCCCATCGGATAAACCCGGTTGGCATACGTGAGCGAAGCGCACTTCACATCGTTGCCATCGAGATAGAGCGCGGCACCTTCATCGGCGAGAACATCGCCCAGCGTACAGGCGGCGGTTGCGCGGACACGCGCCGTTGCCGCAAGATCGAAACGGAGGGACGAGAGGTCTTCGGCGGGATTCTCGCGGGCGGGAATGGCTGTGCAATAAACGGTGTCGCCGGAAAGCGCACCCGCGACGACAGCGCCATTCGAGATAACCACCCGGCCGGCGGAGGCGGCGTCATCCGCGGCATCCTGCAGCAGAACGGTACCCGCACCGGCGGTGCTGTAGCCAGAGGCGCTGCCGGAGCCGCCAAAGGCGGAAAAGGAGACGTCCGAATCGTCCCACGAGCCGGACCGGATTTTGCAGCGGACGCGGCCGCCCGCGCCGGAACCGCAGCTGGCGGCGCTGCCGCCGTCGGCGGAAACGGTGCCCATGCCGGCGAGCGCACCGGCGATGATGTTCACGGAACCGCCCGAGCTCGCACCGAAGCAGGAGTCCGTGTTGTTGTAGCCGAAGCCATCGGCAGAGATGTCGCCGTCGAGCGTGAGCGTGCCGTTCACCGTGAGGGAGATGACGCCGCCGCCGGCATAGTAATCGTTGTCGCCGTGACCCGACGAACCGTACGAGAGCGGATTGAGAATGCTGCCGTAGGTGACGCCGTTGGCACCGGCTTCGCCGCCGTGAGAGGCGCCGAGCCCCAGCTCATCCGCCACGCGCGCCGCATAGCCGGGACCCGCATCGAGGTAACCGCGCGCCATGCCGCTCGCGACGTTGAGCCCGGCATCGCCCGCATTGATATCCGCTTCGGTACCGACCATCATGTTGCCGCCCACGTTCATCGCGAAGGCATAGACGGGTTCGGCGGAAGGCCCGTCATGAACCCAGCGGCCCTTTTCGAAAACGACGTCGCCCGTCACGGTAAGCGGAGCTTCGGGCGTGGTCTGGAAGGTCACAACGACCTCGCGCGAAGCGGTGCTGACGGGCTGATACCAGCCGGCGACCGTGGCGGTCATCGAGGCGGGCCACGTCAGGTTGACCGTGGAAACGTCGGACGTAATGAAAATCGTGTCGTCCGCATCCGGAACGGAACCCTGCGACCAGTTGGCTGCATCGGCACCATCGGTGCTCTTGCCGAGGAACGTGTTGACGTTCTCCTTGGCGAGCTGGACATTCTGCTCAAAGACAGCCCACGTGGCCGCACCCTCTGCATCGACGATGGCCATGCCGAAGTAGTAGACCTTACCCTCTTCGACCGTCACCGACGCGCCGTACGCCGCGCCGTCCGCGGCCGTCCCGAGATTGTCGCGGTTCGCCCAGGCGGCGGCATCGGTGCCGCCGTTGATTTCGCCCCAGTACAGGTAGACGTCGGCGGCGACATCGCCCGCAGTTGCCACAGAGCCGACAACCGAGGCGCTCGTGCTGCTCATCTGCGTCACGGAAGCATACCCGTTCCACGAAGCCGCGCCCGCAGCCATCGGGGTCACGTAGATTGTCGCATAGGTATTGCCCGCCTCATCCGTGGTCTCCTCCACGGTAAACGTGTCGGCGAACGTCTCTTCCGACATCGTTTCGCCGCAGTAGGTAATGCCGCCGCCGCTGACGTAATTCGAATACACGGCATTGGTGGCAATGCCGTAGAAACGGATGACAGCCGTCGAGCCCAGCGGGAAATCAATTGAGCCGCCGCCCTGCCAGAATCCGTTGTTGGCCGCAGAGGTCGTCGTAATCGCGCCGCTCTTGAGCGTCAGCACGGAACCCGCCGTCTGGCAGGCGAGGATGCCGCAGGTGAGGTCGACGCCCGAGAGCGTCTTGTTCGAATTCCACTGGAACTCGCCGCCCACGCTCACCGTGCCGCCTTCAATCGAGTCGCCGCTGTCGTACAGATACGTGCCGCTCACGGAAACCTCAGTGGAGCCGCGAATCGTCAGGTTCACGGTCGAGCTGACCGGCAGAAAGCCTTCGTACACGGCATCTTCAAGCAGGAGGTTCCAGTTCACACCGACAGCAGGCCCCCGGAAGGTCACCTTCCCGCCATCCGTGACGTTGATGCTGCCGCCTTCGACCCACTCAATGGAGTTGCCGATGCCATCCACACTCTGGAACAGCGCTTCACCGCCCCGGATGTTGACGACTGGCGGCGTGTCCGTGCTGGAAGCCGTCACCACATTGCTGTGAATGAGCGAACCGCCCTCCAGGACGTTGATGACCGCGCCGTTGCCGTAGCGGATTTGACCCGCACTGCCCCAGTTCCACGTGCCGGAGATGTTCAGGGTCGTGTGAATGTTCGGCCAGGAAAGCACCGTTTGCAGGAACGACGCCCCGCTGCCGAGCGTCACCGTACCGGACGGATTCAGGTCCCCGGAAGTCGCATACACCACATCTCCGGCAGGAATCACAATGTCATCTGCGGAGGCATTGCCGGGCGTGACACCCGAATCCCAGTTTCCGTCCGTCCACCACAAATTGTCACCCGCAGCACCCGTCCACGTAACGGTTGCAGCGGAAGCCGAGACAGCCATGGCGCAAAGGCCGATTGCAAGTTGCTTTTTCATCCGATTTCTCTCGTCCGATCCGGTAAAAACCGACGCTTGCCGACGATGTTGTCAGCGCGCATTCACGAGGCACAGTGTAGGAGAATCCGTACCGAAAGTCAACCCATTATACGACTAGTATATTTTCCGCGTTAAAATCCCTGTATTTTCACGCTCATCCATTCTTTTCCGGAAACCCCGGAACGCTTCATCCCCGCAGAAGACCCGCCTTCGCCGCAAACAGGCGCGCGGCAAAGCCGGCGCGGAAGAGCCGCACGAATTTGCAGGCTCCCGCCGGGTGAAGCGGAGACAAAACAAGCCGGCGCACGCACGGCGTGCACCGGCTATGTAGCAACGCAGAAGCGCTGTCAGTGGATGGAGAGCAGGGTCGAGAGCTGCTTGCGGACCAGCACGGACGACTCCGTATAGAGCAGCTGATACCGGGCTTCGGGGTCGACCGCAAACGAGCCGACAACGCCGTTTCCGGCTGTCAGCAGTTCCTGATACTCCGTACCGAGCGTCCCCTCGACCTGAAGCACGGCATCGCTGAGCTGCGCCGTGCCGCGGACCGCAAGCCCGCCTTCTCCGGCGCGATAGCCGAGAATCGCTTCGGGCTCCAGGATGAGGTCATGGTCAATGGCGCCGGAGCCTTCGAGCACGGCGAAAGCAGCCACCTTGACGTCGCGGCCCAGCCGGCCCGTCAGATTCAGCGTACCCTCCTCAACGGCGAGACCGCGCCAGCAGTTCACGCCGTCTCCGGCAAGGGTCCAGCGGCCCGTCCCGCGCTTCACAATCCGGCCATACGGCAGATTGAGGACGCCGAGTGTCACGCCCTCCCCGGTCCCCGTAAGCGTCAGCTCGTGATCGGCACCGGCTTCGCAGTTGATGAACGTGGAAGCCGTGAGCGTCAGCGGCCCCGTCCCGGAGGCGTCCAGTGTGCCATGTCCGCGGAGATTGATGTACTTGTCGGTCACGTCACCCGTGCCGATATAGCGCAGCGTTGCGGTTCCCAGACGGATGCTGGAGCCGACGCCGACGGAGGAAGCGTAACCGGCATTCGTGATGCTGGTAAAGGAAAGCGTCCCGCCGAAAACGGACAAGGCGGTAAATTTGGTCGCGCTGTTGGTGAGCACCAGTTCGCCCGCGCCGCTTTTCGTGAAAGAGTTCCCGGAAGACCACTTGCAGATCCGGGCACCGATGATGAGCGGAGCCGCCGGATTGTTCTGGTGCACGTGAAGCGTGCCGTTCACATCATCGCCGCAGAGCCACTGCGGACCCGTAATTTCGATGGGCGTCTCACCGACTTCCGGCGTCACGAGAATCGCGCCGAGATAACCGTTGCCGCCGCGCCCGCCGCGGAGCATGAGCGGATACGGAAGAGAGAGCGGTGCGCTCAGCGGTGTCCGGAAGCGCAGCGCGGCTGCCGCTTCCCAGTCATCGAACGACAAGCCGTCCACCACGTCCACGAGCTCATTTTCGGTCGTGGTATCGAATGACGTCACATACGCGCCGTCGGGCACCGGCTCAATGGCACGATATCCGTCCGTATCCGCCGTATCGGCCAGGCGTGCGAACGAATTTCCGCAGATGGCGCTCGGCGGCAGGAATCCAGTCGCCTCATTGTCCGCGATGGCATACAGAGCGCCATTTTCACCGAGTTGGAACTTCACAGGCGAATTGGCCGAAATGCTCAGCCCGGCCGCATAAAGCGCCGACTTGTACCCGTTCTGCCCCGCAATGGTCACGGCCAGCTGATTGGGTACGTTGACGGAGCCGAGGTTCAGCGCGGCGATATGCTCCACCGTATCCGCCTCGGGATTGCCGAGCATCGTGTAATCCCCGCACGTGCGGATGCTGGCTTCATCGCCGATGCGCTCGGAGACGTCTCCGGCATATTCCCACGTAAGGGAGCCGGCATGGCAGTCCAGGTGCCCGGTCCAGCCGTACGTCCTGCCCGTGAGATACAGATTTCCGGCGCCGAGTTTGCTCAGATGATAGGTATTCGTGTGCGCGATATCCGCTTCGAGGCGAATATCCCCGCCGCCGCAGAACTGATGCCCGGCCCACCAGTTGGCAAGACTCGTAATGGTGCCCCTGATTACCGAAGTCCGTTCGCGGTCGGAGTTCACCATGACACCGCCCCCGCCGGCGCCTGTGCCGTTGTAAAAAGTAAACTCGTCCACGGAAACGTCGTTCCCGTTGAGGAACAGCGAGCCGATCAACGAGAAACGCCCCACCCCATGGTTGACCGGCGTCCGCAAATCCACGATTCCGTCACCGACGGAAAAGGTGCCTTTGAGTTGCGGCTCCGCCGTCAGAATCAGCGTTCCGCCGCCCGATTTTCTAATCGACTTTCCGGGCGTATCCTCGTTGACCGGACCCTCCGCCCGGACGACCACATTGTCCGCAATATTGATATTGGGCGACCCCGTTGTCTGGATGCCGATGTTCGGCCCCAGTTCGTACTCATACGTCTCCTCGCCTTCCGGCAGGTTGAATTTAAACGAGCCATAACCGGTGGCCATGTAGCTCATGACGGCATTCGTCGGATAAGCCCCGATGTTCTCCATCCCGTAAAAGAAGATATTCACCGTGGGGGAATACCAGCCGCCCGTCAGATGCACGGGCCCGTAGAAAGCAAGCGAACCGGCGCTGTATCCGCCAATCCGCTGGGACCCGCCCGTTTCCGAAACGGTCCCGTAGAAATCGAGGCGCACCCGCGAGCAGACATTCCAGGTCGAGGAAGACGCCACCACCACATCATTCGAAAAGGTCACCGTCAGATTGCCTTCCGGCGGATTATTGCGGTTGTAGATGCGGTTGAGCTGAATCGGCTCGCCCGAAATCGCAAACGATGTGAGGTTGCTGTACAGGTGCAGACCGCGGATGGCCAGGTCAGGGATATCCTGATATTCCGGCAGACTCGGCCCGGCTTGCAGCTGCAGGGACTTGTTGAACAGGTCTTGAACCGTCTCCGGCGCGGTGCCGGTACCGTCGGCGGCGCTGTTCCAGTTGGCGGGGTTCGACCAGTTTGCCGACGCAGCACCCGTCCAGTACCAGTCCTGCGCATTTGCACTGCCGGCAAAAGCCGCAAAAACGACGCCGGCCAGCAAGGCCCGCCATCCCATGCGTGCGCCCGATATTCCCAATCTCATTTTTCCTGCGTTGCTTTCTGCCGTCATAGTCAATTCGATGCTGTTGCTGAAGTTCATGAAATCCGGAGGGTGCGGAAGCGTCCGGTCAGAACCTGCTGACAGCACGATGCCATCCGTCCCCTATCCGGGTTCAACGTATCATATTTGCCGGAAAGGCGGAGAACCTTTCTTCGCAACGCGTTGCGCTGATCCGTTGCCGGATTAATCGGAGAAGAGCCGACTGAGCGAAACGGCGGGGTCAGGGGTGCGTCAGGCGTACGAGCGTTTCGGCTTGTTCTTTGTTGTCCAAACTGATACTCATGTCTTCCTCGATGATGGGCAGCTTAAATTTGATGGATTTCAGCCACTGGCCATTGGGTTGACGTTCCGGATAAATCTGAATCTCAGAGATCAGCGCCTCGATCAGCTGCCGCCGCTCCACATCGTTCATCACGCCGTACAGTTTCTCAAAGCAAATCAGGACTTTATAGATATTGTCGCCGGTCAGCTTTTCCGCTTCAACAGCCTGCTTTTTAGCTCTAGCGGCAATCAACAGGGACTCTGCATCCTCGATTTTATCATACATCTTGTAGAGTCGGTCATCAAGATCTGCCTTGCGCCGGACATAGTGCCGGTCATCAGGATCAAGAGAATCAATTTCCTCCGACAGCTTTGATTTGACGGAATAGTGCTGGCGAAGCTGCTTCTCGTAGTTTGCAATCTCCTGATCGATAGCGGCAGTATCCACTTTCATGTTGATTTTTTCCTGCATCATGGCTGCAAATTTCGGATTGCTCACCAGCTTTACAATGACTTCCGCCACGGCATCGTCCAGCAATTCTTCCCGAATCTGCTTTTTATAATCGCACTTGTGTCCACGTATCATGGAGCGGTGCTTGCATCCGTAATAATAAAAATCCTTGTACTTGGTGCCGTCTTTCTTGTGCTTGATGCTTTTGTTCCCGTACATCCCAGCTCCGCAAACTGGGCACTTTACAATGCCGGAAAGAAGATGTACGTGCTCGTCTTTCCCGCGGTTGACGTGTTCGTATTTCTTGGCCTGTGCCAGCAGCTTCACCTGCGCCGCTTGCCAGACTTCTTCCGAAACAATCGCTTCATGCTGCCCGTCTGCAAGCAAATAGTTGTCCTGCTCCACCAGTTTATATTCGTTTCTTGTGCCACGAACTTTTTCTGTCTTGCGGCGGCCATAGGCGATTTTCCCGCAGTACACCGGATTTTTCAAAATCAAACGTATCAAATGTGCGTCAAACAGGGGATTCTTTCCATTCTGCCGGGGAATTTTACGGATGCCGTGGTTTTCCAAATATTTTGCAATTCCGTTTGCGCCGATATCCGTATGCACATATTGGTCATAAATGGCGCGGATTGCCTCTGCTTCTTCCTCATTGATAACTAGCTTCCCGTCCACCAGCTGATACCCATAGGGGGCAAAGCCTCCATTCCAGCGACCCTCCCTTGCCTTTTGAATGCGGCCCTCCATGGTTTGGACACGAATATTTTCCCGCTCAATCTCCGCCACAGCAGACAGGACAGAGATCATCAATTTGCCCGCGTCCTTGGAAGAATCAATGCCATCTTCCACGCATACCAGATTGACGCCAAAATCCTGCATGACCTGAAGGGAAGAAAGCACGTCCGCCGCATTTCTGCCGAAACGGGACAATTTGAACACCAGAACATAAGACACGCCGTCTTTTCCGGATTTGATGTCTTCCATCATCTGGCTGAATTGCGCCCGTCCTTCAATGGATTTGCCGGACTTTTCTGCATCTTCATATTCACCAACGATCTTATAATCGTTATAGTCTGCGTAGGCTTTCATTTTGGCCTTCTGCGCATCCAACGAGTAGCCGTCCACCTGCATAGCGGTGGAGACTCTGGTATAGGTGTAAACTTTTATCTTCTCTTTCTGCATCTTAATCTTCCTCATGTGGTGCCAATCGTAAAATTGGATTAACCGCTTTTATTTTGGGTCAGAAGTATCATCCTGCTTTTCCGCTTCCGTCTTAGCCGTTTTTCCCAACTGTTTGATGGTCTTCAGATATTCCTCCTCCACAGGGGAAAGCGTTTGTGCCTGATAGCGTTTATATTCTGCTTTTGCTTTTTCCATCGCCTGTGCATGACTGATTTTCCCTGCATGGGTCAATACTTCTTCCCCAGTCGCCCGAAGAATGTTATCCAGCTGTTCCACATAATCGCTCATATACATGGGCCGGTGACGGATGGCCTGCACCTCGGCAAAGTCGAAATAACCGGATACCATCTGATTCAAAACCCGCAGTTCGTCCTCTGTCAGATAATTCTTGGCAATCCCAATATCTTTTGCCGTGGGAAAATCGCCGGAAAAGGTGGTAAGCCCCATAAATGGCTTATCAGCATCGGCACGCTCATAGATCACTTCCGCAGCCGTATGTCCGTGCGCCGCATAATGGAGCTTGTTCTGCACCATTTTAAAAAACGCAACAGATTCCGCACTCCTTGGATTATAGTCCACACTGGTTGCGTAGAGGTCCAGCACCTGACGGTACATGACTTTTTCCGAAGAACGAATATCCCGAATCCGCTCCAGCAGCTCGCGCCAATAGTTGCCACCGCCCAAATTTTTCAGGCGCTCATCGTCCATCGTGAAGCCCTTGATCATATACTCTTTCAGGCGTTCCGTAGCCCACCGGCGGAACTGGGTGGCAATCAAGGATTTTACCCTGTAGCCTAAAGAAATGATCATGTCCAGATTATAGAAAGGCAGCTCTCTGGTTACTTGCCGGTTGCCCTCCATTCGAACCTGTCGGAATTTCCGACAGGTTGAAGTCGCCATCTGCTGCTGTGTCAGCCAAACGGTTTCATCTACAAACCGGCACTCTACCTTTGTAAGTCCATCTTCGGCCTGATAAATTACAATCTCGCCCTGGCTCTGATCCGGTCTGTTCTTATCTTCCGCCATTTGTTCACGCTCCTAACTGATTCCGTTTTTATGTTCCAAGAGGACAAGGAATAGACTTGCCCTCTTGTTTGGACGCTTATATCACGTTTATTATATCATGCAGCAATTTTGCTTTCAATTGCTTCCGCATTGAAATCAGAGTCTTTTTTATTTGCTGCGCCATCCTGATTATCAAACGATACTGCCGGTGCGGGCAAGTTCTCAACATCCAATTCCGAAACATACTTTTCAATCAGGTTGGCCAGCAGGTCTGCAAAACCGCTCCATTCATCTATCATAGTGTCTGCCCAGTAATTATTCTTGCTTAACAAATATTTATAGGTGCTTGAATTATGTTTTCGATATAGTATAATAAGTGCAAACTTAAATTCAAGGGACTTTGATTTTCCCTGCACATGACAGGGTATTTTCGCATGTACAAGAGCTAAAAGACGCAGCAGTTGACCTTCCAAGGGTTCAATCAATCTTGCGGGACGCCGCTCGTTCAGGATGATGAGTGGGTTGTGCTTGCCGACAGGATTGATTGGCGGGCGGTTGAGCTGGAGTATCAACAGTCATTCAAGTCTGGTCGCGGCAGACCGGC
>CASFKR010000111.1 GCA_949295265.1 uncultured Verrucomicrobiota bacterium
GAACAAGTGGAGTGAAATTCAGTTTGTATATTAGGTATAAATCACAAATTAATAATATGTTATGTCATATTTTCCAGCTAAAAGCCTCTGGAACTTCGGATTAAGGATTGGGAAGCAATTAAAGGGACAATCCCGACCGACGTCAAAAATCAGCTTCTGAAAGCCAGTGAATCAACGTTTGCACGACTTTTCCGGAAGTTTCCGCACGATGTAACTTCTCATGGTAAATGCGACTGCCCTGGTCGCATTTACTTTGCCAGGTAACCCTTTGTGACAGAGGGGCGCATCAGGCATGATTTTAACCCGCCACCATCCATGTCTGCTCCTATGAGGATTCCGAAAACAAAAAAGCCGCGCAACGCGCGGCCTTTCGGGAGAGGAAGGAATCCTCAAAAATGGTGGGAGATAGTGGACTCGGACCACCGACCTTTTGCATGTCAAGCAAACGCTCTAACCAACTGAGCTAATCCCCCAAAACAGGATTGTTTCCAACGAAGCGTGAAAACGGGTTGAAGGATAGCGGTTTTTCCGGATTGGGTCAAGTCCCGGTTGACGCTTGTCGGGAAAAATCTCGAAAATGGACTCCCAGTGCGGATTTTCATGATTTCAATCTTTCGCGTTCTGGTGCCACGCCCCTGCCACGGGCGGACGGGACGGCGGGTCTTGCGGAGCGATGCGTCCGAAAGGGTGTGGATGCCGGTCCGGGAAAAGGGCGGTGTCTGCACCGCCGGTGCGCCGTCGCCGTGCATACGCGCGCGCTCGCCTGAGCGCGCAGTTGCGGGAAAAGGGGACTCAGGCTATACTCCTTTCCCGTATGAATGAGCAATCTTTTGAAGATGCAGTCGGACGGATTTGTGACCGGAATTCTGACTACGATGCGGACGCCTATTTCTTTCTGAAGGACGGATTGGAATGGACGCAGGCGAAGCTTGGACGCGATCGCGGGACGGATCACCACGTCACGGGCCGCGAGCTGTGCCTGGGTTTGCGCGATTATGCGCAGGCGCAGTTCGGTCCGCTTGCCTTGCTCGTCTTCACGCAATGGGGCATTTATGAGACCGCCGATTTCGGCGCCATGGTCTACCGCCTCATCGGCGAGGGCGTCTTCGGCAAAAAGCCGGAAGACCGGGAGACCGACTTCAAGGATATTTTCGATTTCACGGAGGCATTCGATCCGCCCGTGGCCCCGCCCCGCCCGGATGTGGCGGAGAAGCTCGCAGAAGCGGCGCCCAAAAAGCCGCGTAAACCGCGCGCAAAGAGCGCCAGGAAACCGACCGCTGAAAAATGACGATGGATGATTTCATGGCGCTGGCGAAGGCCCGGCGCAGCTGCCGGGCCTATCGTCCGGACCCGGTTCCGGAGGCGCTCATAGCGCGCGTGGCGGAAGTCGGCGCCTGGGCGGCTTCCGGCATGGGGATGCAGTCACCCATCGTGGTGGCGGTGACGCAGCCGGCGGCGCTCGAAACGCTCCGGCGCATCAATGCCGAAGTGATGGGGGCCGCAGGGTCGGATCCGTTTTACGGTGCGCCGTGCGTGCTGGTCACGCTGGCGGCCCGGGAACGTCCCACCGCCGTTGAAGACGGCTCGCTGGCGCTGGGCAATATGATGCTGGCGGCAGAGGCGTTGGGGCTTGGGGCGTGCTGGATTCACCGCGCCCGCGAGACGTTTGAACGCCCGGAGGCGCAGGCGCTGCTCTCGGCGCTGGGCGTCCGCGCGGAGGCCTATGTCGGCGTGGGCAACCTCGCGCTGGGCTATCGCGCCGGAGCCGCTGCCACGCCCAAGCCGCGGAAACCTGATTTTCTGTACTGGATTCGCTGAGGAGCCCTGCAGGACTGCCTGATTCCCGATGACGACCCGCAACCACGGGGGCACGCCGGCGCCTTTCCCGATGGGCGGAACAACTCCTGAATGTAGATTTCGCTTATGCCGTTACCGTTTCGCTCTTTAACCGCAGACCATACCGATCGCAACGACTCGCATCTCATCATTGCGGGCGTGACGGTTCTTTTGTCGGTGCTGATTCACACGGGAATCGGCGTGGCCGCCGGCGATGCGCGTCTGGACTTTTTCTCTCCGAAGACCGTGCATCCGGAAGCCTGGCGCGAAGGCTTGCGCGATGAGCCGGTGCGGGCGCGCATCGTGCAGCCGCCGCCCACGCAGGAACAATTTGCCGAGACGGTGGAGCGTGCCGACCTCGAGCCGCGCGACCGCCCGTCCGAGGAGGATCCCGTGACGCTCCTGGCGGCTGCCGACACCGAGGCGCCCGCCACGCTCTTCGAGCCGCCGCCCACCGCGCAGGGCATCGGGGAAGCGATGTCCTCCGGGATTTCGCCGCCCGCCACGCCGGATGTGGCGGAGTCGGTAACGCCCTGGACGCCGCGCGAGACCGTTCTCGAGATTGCCTCCCGCTTCGCAAACGACGATCTCGCGGCCATTGCCCGCAAAGAGGTGCCGTCCATCGAGCGCGTATCCAATGCGCCCGATATCGCGCCGCCGCAGACCGTTTCCGTGACGCTCGAAGGGCGCGGCGATTCGCTCATCGCCAAATATGCCATGCCGCAGCCGGGCCGCGGCGAAATGCAGGTACCTGCCGCCATGCTCGAGGTGACGCCCGCCGAGGAGCCGGAGTCGCTGCCGCTGGAGCCCATTTCGCACGAAGAGGAGGTTTCCCGCTTCATTGCCGAAGCGCCGGAGGACGTCGCCCCTGCAACGCCCATCGAAAACGTGCTGGCACCGAGCATTCAGGTGTACCGCCCGGTGCGCGATGACGGGTATGTCTACTTCCGCGTCGACATCCGCCGCAAGGGTGCCGATGTGCTGCCGCCCATTCCGCGCGACATTCTCTTTGTGCAGGATGCCTCCGCTTCGCTTTCGGCGCAGCGCCTCCATCACTGCAACCTGGCGATTCAGCAGATTCTCGACAGCGACATCCGCCCCACCGACCGCATCAATGTGCTCGCGTTCAACACGACCAACTCCTACGCGTTCGGCAAAGCCTGGGCACCCGCCACGCCGGAAAACATCGCAATCGCCAAGACGTTCACGCAGAACATCCGCGCGGCCGGCAACACCGACATCTTCAATGCCGTCAAGAGCGTTCTCGAGCTCCCGCGCGATCCCGCCCGGGCGACCATCGTTTTCGTGCTGACCGACGGTGTGGCGACCGCCGGCGACATCCGCCGCGACTCCGAAATCATCGGCGAATTCTCCCGCCTGAACGACGGCTCGCTCTCGGTCTTCAATATCGGCGTTTCTCCCAAATCCGACCGCTATCTGCTCTCGATGCTTTCCTTCTGCAATCGCGGCGGGCAGGCGGCCATCTCCGCCGACCGGTTTTCCATTCCGGACACGTTCAAGGCGCTCTACGAAACGACGGGCTCGCCCGTGCTTTCCGACATCCATTTCACGTTCGACACCTATTCGAACGCCATCATTACGCCGGTCATGACCGAAAACCTCTATCTCGACCGGCCTTTCTCGCTTTGGGGGCGCGCCCCCGTCGGCACCCGCGAAATCGTCTTCCAGGCCCGCGGCGTCAACGGAAAAAAGAAGTACGACATGGTCTACTCGCTGGATCTGGGCGAGCCTGCGCGCGGTTCCGGCGACAGGCAGATCGCCTACGACTGGGCGCTCGTGCGCATGTACGATCTGGTCGCCGCCTATGCCCGCCAGGCGAACAGCGCGTATCTGCGCGAGATGAATGATCTGGGCAAATATTACGATATTCCGCTTCCTTTTGGACGCCGTTTCTCCTTCCGCTGACCATGCCGCATCAGGAATCCATTGTATTCCGGACGCTCGAAGAAATCCGCACGCTCTTCCTGCGGGACCGTTTTGCCACCGAACAGGCGGGGGTTGTGATTGACGTTGCGGAGCCGCCCCAAGAGGGTGCCGCCGGTCCGCGCGTTGTCTGCTCCATGACCGTCGAACCCCACCACCGCAATGCCGCAGGGGGCGTCATGGGCGGCGCCATTTACACGCTGGCCGATTTTTGCTTTGCCATTGGCGCGAATGCCTTTGCGCGGGATACGGTGACCGTCACGCTTTCCAGTTCCGTTCAGTTTATCGGCGCCTGCAAGGGCTCCCGGCTCATTGCCACGCTCATTCCGCAGCATCAGGGGCGGTCGACCCTCTTTTCGGAGGTCCGCGTGGAGGACGATCTCGGGAATCTGGTGGCGATGGTTTCCATGACGGGGTTCCGCCGCACGCTGCCGCCGGAGGCGGTTGAGGCGCTTCTCACGGGCAAGCCCCTGCCGAAAGGCTCGTAAGGCGTTTTCGCGCTGTACCCCGGTAAATCAAAAACCGCGCGCCGCTCCGGGCGGTGCGCGGTTCATTTTGTCCGGAAGCAGGTTTCCCGCGGCGCCGCGCTCAGACCTTTTGGAAAAGGGCGACGGCGATGGCGCGCGCCGGCATCGTTTCGGGAAGTTCCGGCGCGGCGCCGTCGGGCGTCACGTACTCGAGGAACCGCCAGCCGTCGACGGGCGCGAAGGGCTGCGTGCTCTGCGCCGCATCGGTGTCGTTCCACAGCACCACCGCCATCGACTGACCATCCTCCGCGAGGAAGGAGGTGGCGATGAGCGCGGGATTGGACGCCCCGATGAGGTCGGTGTCCACGAACCGCCCGCGCAGCAGGAGCTGCGGATACCGCAGCCGGAGCGCGGAAAGTTTCTGCGCATAAACCCGCTCCCCCGCATAGACATCGGCGAGGAGCTCTTCGCGGTCCGTCTGGTAGCGGATTTCCATTTCGGGACGGAATCCGAAGGCGAGGGCGTAGTTGGCCATCCGCTGCGGGATGCGCGGCGAGGGGTTGCGCACGGTGATGATGGTGTCCGGGAAGCAGTAGCGGAACAGGGCGGGGTAGTTGAGCGTGCGCACTTCTTCGGGATGCGCCGCTGCCGCCGCAAAGGCGCCTTCGCCGCCGGGCGCGGCATTGATGCCGTGGACGGCGTCCAGATACGCCGAATACAGATCGGTGATGTGCTCGGAGAAAAAGGCGAATTCCGGTCCGATGGTCTGCTTGGAATTGGCTTGCAGCGCATCGAGCAGCTTGCGGCGCCCGCCCGTCAGCGCCAGGGCCGGATTGTTGAGCGGGTGGTTGTGCGTGGGGTCGAAGCAGATGTACGAAGCGCACCCGCCGATCTGGTCGTAGAGACATCCGTCCGCACCGAAGGAGGCGAGCCAGTTCTGGCGCTCGACCATCAGCTTGCGCCATTTCTCCGAAGAGGGACACGCCACGTGGAAGACTTTGCGGGAATAGTCGCGCAGCATGTCGGAGTAGTGCGATTTGGAGTAGAAGTCCACGTAGGCGCTGCCCCAGATGTTTTTGGAAGCGACTTCACGGCCGTCGCCCTCTCGGTAGTAGGGCGAGGTTTCGTCAATCAGGTGCCCCTGATAGTAGAGGAAGACGTGCCCGCCGTCCTTCTGCACGGCGGCGATATGGTCACGGAGCGCGTCGGCGCCGCCGAGCGTCGGGGAGACCTCGAGGTCCGGGTACTGGTTGTCATGCCCGGAATGATACCAGCCGAAGAGGCCGAGCGTATCGCACCCGTTCGCCTTCGCATGCTGATGCAGCGTGCCGAGCGTGTCGTACGGCCACATCTCAAAGCCGAACTGCTGTTTGTTGATGACGAGGAAAAGCCCCGCCATGTTGCGGATCCATTCCGGGATGGGGTGCTCCGGACGGTATGCCCGCATCCATTCGGCATAGTCGCGCGCGCCTTTGTGCCAGGTGCCCGCATACAGGTCGAGCACCGTATCGCCGACCTCGAGCGACTGCCCGGGGCTCAGGCAGAGATACCGCTCGATCTTCAGCGTCACCGTATCCTGTCCGGGTTCTCCCTGCACACGGAGGTTCGTCGGAAAGAAGTTCCTGTCCCGGCTGCTCAGGAAGAGCGTGCAGACATCATCGGTGAGCGCCATCCAGCTCATGGACGCGGTGGCCGGATGCTGCGCCGAGATGGAGTTGGAGCCGTTTTCGTAATCGCGGGCGCGTCCGCCCAGGTTGCGTCCGATGTTCTGGTAGCGGAGCCCGGCCTGCGCAGGCATCAGCAGCGCCGGAGCGGGCCCCGTCAGCGTGCGGATTTTTCCGATGCACGGGTAGGTGAAGTCGAGAATCTGCGCTTCCGAATCGTTCCGGATGGTTGCGCCAAAGGTGAGCCGCTCATCCGCGCCCAGCGAAACAGTCAGCGTGAGCGCGATGGGCAGCGTGTGCAGGCGTTGCCCGTCGAATGCCACCAGCGTATCGTGCCGGATGCGGAGGGTGTCGCCGTCCGCCTGGATGTCCGGCCGGGCTTGCCGCTCCGGGGAAACGAGCGTCTCCATGCAGTCGCCGAGGCGGAGCGTCATCCGGAAGCCGTAGGCAAACGGTTCCGTGACGGGATTGGCGGGAGCTCCGGAGGTGGTCAGGGAAAGAAGCCGCGCCTGATCGTCAAATTCGGCACAGGCGGCTTCGCGGTGGAGGTGGTACGACATGCGTACGGGAGGAAAGCAAAACCGTTTCCGGACGGAAAACGGACGGGTTGGAAGGAAGGGGGACAAAAAGAGAGCCACGAATCGCCGGGGCGATTCGTGGCTGGAAGGGGAATCAGCGGAGGCCGACCGGTTTGCCGAGAATTTCCGCCATCAGGACAGCGCGGCGGAGCGACTCCGGATTCATGTCTGCGGGGGTGACGCGCCTTGCCGTGGAGCGGTTCTGCACCGTGGCAGGGGTGTGGCGCCGTTGCACGGGCGTTTCCGCAGGCTGGACGGGTTCGAAGGGTGCTGCGCCCGTTTGTGCGGCCGGTTCCGCAACCATCGGGGCGGCTGCGGGTTCCGCCGGAAGGGCGACATCGGAGGGCTCGGGAAGATCCGGCACAGCAGGCGGCTCTTCGAGCGGCGGCTCTGCTGCGGTTTCGGCGAGGGGCTGCGGTTGCGGTGCTTCCGTTGCGGGCTGGACGGGCATCGGAGCGGGGGAGGGCGCGGGGGCGGGTTGCGGCCGCGCAGCCGGTGTCGGGGCCGATGCGGGCGCGGGGGGCGCGGGGGGCGCGGCTTCGGCTTCCGCCTCGCGCATCATGCGTTCCCGGTGGCGCCGCAGGATGGTGTCGATCGTTTCCGCACCATCCGCCTCATCATCATTCCACGCCGGTTTTGCCGGGAAGGGCCGCGGCGCATCCTCTGCATCGCGCGGTTCTTCGTCTTCCATTTCCTCGAAGATATCCGGCGGGAAGGGATGATGCTGTTTCCGTTTTTTCTTGGACCGCGAGGCAATAAAACCCACGATTCCCACCCAAATCAGGAAAAAGAGAAAGTCGATGGAAATCATGGGTTGTGCGGAGAAAGGTCAGTCACTCGGTTCTCAGGCATTCCGGCCACCCGATTTCTCGGGCGGGGGCACGGCGATGGAGCGGCGCATATCCGTATCGGACTCGATGTTCTGGAGCCGGTAGTAGTCCATTACACCGAGATTTCCGGAGCGCAGCGCTTCCGCCATGGCGATGGGCACCTGTGCGCGTGCTTCCACGACGCGCGCCTGCATTTCCTGGACGCGGGCGCGCATTTCCTGCTCGATGGCGACGGCCATGGCGCGGCGGCCTTCCGCCTCCGCCTGGCGCAGCTGCTTGTCGGCATTGGCACGCTCCGTTTCCAGTCGCGCGCCGACGTTGGCGACGTCGCTGACGCCCGCCACGGAAATGTCGGCAATATCGATGGAGACAATCTCAAAGCCCGTCTGCGAATCCAGGCCCGCCGCCAGCACGTGCGCCGATATGCGGTCCGGATTTTCCAGCACGTCTTTGTACGTCGCCGAGGAGCCGATGGCCGAAACAATGCCCTGACCCACACGCGCGATAATCGTCTCTTCGCTGGCACCGCCGACGAGGCGATCGATGTTTGCACGGACCGTGACGCGCGCCTTCACCAGCAGGCGGATGCCGTCCTTCGCAACGGCATCGAGCATACCGGAGCCGTTGGTGCCGTTGCGCGGCGGCGGACAGTCGATGACCTTCGGGTTCACCGAGGTGCGAACCGCCTCGAGCACATCGCGCCCCGCCAGATCAATGGCCGTGGCTTTCTTGAAATCGAGACGGATGCCCGCCTTGTCCGCCGCAATCAGGGCGTTGACGACGTTGAGCACGTCGCCGCCCGCGAGAAAGTGCCCTTCCAGCAGGTCCGTCGGGATGGAAATGCCCGCCTTGACCAGCCGGATGCGTGCATCCACGATGAGCGCGGGATTCACCCGGCGGAACTTCATGCCGACGAGCGCCCACAGCGACACGTATGCATTCGAAACCGTGGCGCGGACCCAGATGCCAACCACATTGAACACCATTGCCAGAATAACAAAGACAATGACGATAATGACGAAAATCAAAGCGTTGGAAAACATGGTAGCGATTGCAGATTAAGCGGTGAACAGAAAGGAACGTTCAGCCGGGATCCGATGCCCGGCCTTCAAAAAAAAACTCAGAACGGAGATTCGCCCGCATGCTCATCATCCCGGGGAGCCGGCTCGACAATGACGCGGTTGCCTTCCACATCGGTGACGCGGACGGGCGTCCCCGCCGGAATTTCCATGCCGGACGATACGACGTCGATGCGCTGATCGCCGATTTCCGCGTAGCCCGCCGGGCGCAGAAGCGTTTTCGCCACGCCTGTCTTGCCCTTGAGGTCCATCAGGCCGATGTTGTCCGCCCGCGAATCCTTCATGTCGGCACCGAGCGTCAGGTTGCGCCCCACTTTGCACTTCGGGAAGACGTGCACCACCAGATAAACCATGCCGCACGCGATGATGACGGCGAGAAAACCCAGCGCCATGCCCAGGATGCCGGAAAACTGCTGCACGGCATGCCAGGCGGCCATCAGAAACAAAAAACCGCCCAGGAGCCCGGCAAAGCCCATCGGGAGGAAAATCTCCAGCCCGAAAAGCGCGGCTCCGATGAGAACGAGAATCCAATAGGTTTGCATACGGTGATGGTACGAAAAATCAACAGAAAATGCAACCGCGGAAGCGGCATTCCGGGTTGCGTCATAATTACGGTTACCGAAAAGTGAAAAGGGAAAATTAAGGTTGCGTCATTTAACATGTTACCATCATCCTTTGGGGGCTATGCAAATGACACCCATCGAAAATCAAGTCAATAAGAACGTGTTTCGGCGTTTATATGCCCAGCAAAAGACAAAGAAAGACAAAACGA
>CASFKR010000112.1 GCA_949295265.1 uncultured Verrucomicrobiota bacterium
TACTGAACTTTCGGGTGAAAAAGTATTGGCGGACTATTCAAGAGTATCTAGTCTTGAAAAGATGCTGCAGGAGCCATTTTTCAAGAAGCCTGGATCAATCACCCCGAAAAAAACCGGGATAAGCCTGCACCGCCGCCCGGTGGCGGGAGGGGGAGATTTGTGTAGAATGGGAGGGAGTTGCCGAGAAGGCGACGAACTGTTGAAAAAAAACGGGAGACCGGCGACTGAGATATGCGTATTTTCTTTTTCTCTGATACTCATGGCTATGCGGAAGCGCTCCTGGCCTTTGAGCGGCACGTGAATGCGGAGCAGCCGGACATCCTCTGCTTTTTGGGGGATGCGCTGTATCATGGACCGCGCAACGGAATTCAGCAAGATTATGCGCCGCAGGAAGCGGTTGCGATTCTGAACCGGCTGGCGCCGCTCATGCTGGCGGTCCGGGGAAATTGCGATGCGGAAGTCGATCAGATGCTGCTGAAATTCCCGTGCATGGAAACGTATGCCACGCTCTTTGCTGACGGACGCCGGTTTTTCCTGACGCACGGTCACAAATACGACGCCGAACACCTGCCGCCGCTCCCCGAGAACACGATTGTGGCGACGGGTCACACGCATATTCCCGTACTGGAGCGGAGCGGCGCGCGCATTCTGCTCAATCCAGGCTCGATTTCGCTCCCGAAGAACGGCTCCGTCCCCTCCTTCGCTGAATATGCGGACGGGGTGTTTCTGCTGCGGGAACTGCACAGCGGACAAGCCTATGCGCGCCTCGCCTTGACCGGCGAAACGGCCGTCGACCTGTAAGCCGCGCGACTCCGCCGCCGCGGACACGGGGCGCGGGATGAGCCGCCGCGCTTAGAGCTTGCGGTCACACCATGCGCGTAAAATGCAGCCGTCGCAATGCGGATTGCGCGGCGTGCATTCGCGCTGACCAAACGAGACAAAACACGCGTTCCACGTCATCCAGTACTCGACCGGCAGCACCTTGCGCAGCGCCATCTCCGTATCGAGCGGCGTCTTTGTGACGAGCAATCCCAGCCGGTTCATGATCCGGTGGACGTGGACATCGACGCAGATGGCGGGCTTGTGGAAAGCGACGGCCACGACGAGATTGGCCGTTTTGCGTCCGACGCCGGGCAGCGTAGCCAGTGCATCCACGTCATCCGGAATTTCGCCCCCGAAGCGGGCATCCAGTTCATCGGGAATCTGCTTGATGGCGGCAGCCTTCTGCCGGTAAAAACCGACCGGATAAATGAGCCGGGCGAGCTCATCGACGGAAAGCCGCCGGATGTCATCCCACGACGAAACCACGGGGAACAATTGCTCGCGGACGACCTTTGCCGTACACGCATCCTTGGTGCGGGCGCTCAGAATCGTCGCCAGCAGAATGCGAAACGGCGAAGCCCCCTGCGCCCCCATCAGATCGATGACGGGGGCGGGGTTTGCGGCGAAATCCTTCATCAGGGCCGCATGAACCGCCGGGATGTCGGATGGTTTCACGGGAGAAGGGGGGGCGGATGGAAGCGGGAAGCGCCCGCACGTCAGTTCGAAAGCGCGTGAATGGGCGCAGGGATGTGTCCGCCATGCCGCACGAACGCGGCATTGCCGTCGGGACACACCGGCGACATCACCGTACCGGCCCCGAACAGACCGCCGAAGCTCACGTATTCACCCGCCCTGGCGCCGGGCACGGGGATGACGCGCACGCCGGTCGTCTTACGGTTGGTGACGCCGATGGCGGCTTCGTCGAGGATAATCCCGGCAATCGTCTCCGGTGCGGAGTCGCCGGGGAGCAGGAACATATCGAGCCCCACCGAGCAGACCGCCGTCATGGCCTCGAGTTTTTCCAGCGAAAGCGTACCGGCGGTGCAGGCCTCCTCGATGGCGTGGTCTTCCATCACGGGAATGAAAGCGCCGGACAGACCGCCCACGGACGACGAGGCGAAGGCACCGCCCTTCTTGACGGCGTCATTGAGCAGCATGACGGCGGCGGTCGTTCCCGGCGCGCCCAGTTTCGTGATGCCCATGGCCTGGTAGATTTCGCCGACGGAATCGCCCACGCGCGGGGTGGGCGCAAGCGCCAGATCGAGGATGCCGAAAGGCACGCCGAGGCGTTTGGCGACTTCGTGACCGATCAGTTCGCCGACCCGCGTCACGCGAAACGCCGTATGCTTGACCTCCTCGGCGATTTCATCGAGCGTGCAATCGGGATTGACCGCAAAGAGACGGTCCAGCGCGCGCTTGACGACGCCCGGACCCGAAACGCCGACATTGAGCACGGCATCCGGTTCGCCGGGCCCCAGCAGGGCGCCGGCCATGAACGGATTGTCCTCCGGCTGATTCGCAAAAACGACGAGTTTGGCGGCGCCGAACCCGCGCTGCGCCTCCGTAGCCTGCGCAATGTCCAGAATCTTGCGCGAAATCATCGAAACCGCCCCTGCATTGATGCCGGCGCGCGTGGTGCCGATGTTGACGGAGGAGCAGACGTGCTTCGTCTCCGCCAGGCAGATGGGAAGCGCGTCAATGAGCGTGCGCTCGCCGGGCGTCATGCCCTTGTGGACGGCGGCGGAGAACCCGCCGAGCAAATCGATGCCGACGGTGTCGCAGGCGCGGTCCATCGCCTTGGCCAGCGCCAGCGCGGCATCCGGATTGTCCGGATGCTGCTCGAGCAGGATGGACGCCGCGGAAACGGCGAGGCGCTTATTGACGATCTGCACGCCGTAGCGTGCGCCGATTTCGTTGGCGACGGGCACGACGCGCGCGGCCGCATTGCACAGGCGGTCGTACACCCGCTGCGCAAGTTGCGTGGGCGAAGAACAGGCGCATCCATTGAGATTGACGCCGAGCGTGACGGTGCGCACATCGAGGTTTTCCTCGCCAATCATGCGCAACGTCGCAGAAAGATCAGCCGTTTCAAGCATTGCGGGAAACTCCGTTGTTCCGGTTCCGGAGAAGCTGGGCAATCGGCCCGACCTCGTTGGTGGCGCGGAAAATGTTTTCGTGAAGCAGGGAGACGGCAAGCCCGTCCTCGCGGAAAGCCTCCCGGAGGGATTCGCGCAACGCGACGCAATCGCACGTCGCGGGCACCGTCACCACGCCGATGGTCAGCGTGTGTTCCGGCACGCTGAAATCGTGCCGCCAATCCTCCACATTGACGTGGCACCGGGCAAAAATCTCCGCCATGCGAAAGATGCGTCCGGGGGCATCGGGACCGGTCACGGCCACGACGTAGCGCTCTGCGCCGTCGGCGGCGGGGCTCCGCGGCGAAGCCGGATGCGGATCGCACGGGCGCACCCGCACGGAAGCGTCCTCCTTTTCCGGGAGGGCATCCGTAATCAGGCGTGCCACGGCCGACGGCTCCTGCGCCTCGGCAAAATCCGCAATGGCAAAGAGAACGAACTGTCCGCCAATCACATTCTGGCGCACATCGGTAAGGTTGGCCCCTGCCTGAAACAGGGCTCCGGAAACATCCCGAAGGATGCCGACGCGATCCGTGAGAATGCACGTCACCAAATAACTGTGGGAATTCATGGTGCGTCATGCTACCAAAAATTCCGTCCGCCTGCCATGCCAACCGGCTGCAGAGTTCTCCGGAGGGACGGCCGCCCCGTTTTGCGTCTCCACAGCGTTCCGGCCAAGGTGAGCCAAAACAGGACGAACAGGACAGACAGGACGGCTCGCCTTTGCGCGTGACGTAGGCAACGCAAGCGAAGTCAGCGGAGCAGAGTCGGCTGGTCACCCCCTGTGGTTCCGGCAGTTCCAGAGTACCAGCCCGCGATGATTCCGCCCTGTCAGCGGCACCCGGGGCCGGTCGGTTAACGCCGACCGGCAGAAGAGGCGGCTTCGCCGCCCCGCCCGGCAGAAGAGGCGGCACCGCCGCCCCGCCCCGACTAGAAGAGGTGGGAGATGGTTTCGTTCTGGCGGGCGGACCAGACGTGGAGATTGTCTGCAATGCCCTCGCCGGACAGCAGCGGCTGACCGCAGGCGGTGCAGCATCCGCCGGGCGTACGCAGAGGTGCACCGCAATGCGGACAGTTGCGGATCAGGACTTCACCGCACAATGCGCAGTAATGGCCGTCTCCGGCGCGACCGGTCGGCAGGAAAAAGAGTTCTTCGCCAATCCAGTACGGCCGATTCGAAAGGCAAAGCGGATTGGGGCAGATGGCATGACCGGGGACGGTCAAACCCGTCTCGCCGGGAGAGCCCGGATTTTCCGGTTCCGGAAGTTGCACCCCGAGAATGTCGGCAACTTTCTGGAGCGTCTCGCGCGAAAGCGCCGTAGCGCGTCCCAGTTCCATCATGGAAAGAGCCGACTGCGTACAGCCTGCCTGTTGCGCCAGTGCCGACTGGGTCAGTCCTTTTGCGCGCCGCGCATCGCGCAGCATCCGATAGATTGTTTTTGAAGGTTGCTCCTGCATGACCCCAAGTGTGCCCCAAACCGGGCGCAGACTCAAGAAAAACTTATCAACACGTGTTGATATTTCTGTTGATAACTCGCCAGAATTCCAAGTTTTCAACAGGCTGTTACCGTTGAAATTTCAATATTTTATTCCGTTTATCAACGGTTTATCAAAAGCCCTTGATAACCCCGCAGCAACCGGGCGGGGGGCGAAGCCCCCATTTCTGCCGGTCGGGGCGGCGATGCCGCCAT
This sequence comes from uncultured Verrucomicrobiota bacterium, assembly GCA_949295265.1. GTDB lineage: Bacteria > Verrucomicrobiota > Kiritimatiellia > RFP12 > UBA3636 > JAEDLN01. The sequence goes on from CASFKR010000112.1 coordinate 4,649, forward strand.
TTCTGCCGGTCGGCGTTAACCGACCGGCCCCGGGCGCCGCAGACAGGACGGAATCATCGGGGGCTGGTACACCGGGACCACTGGGAGTGCCCCGCCGCCTTCGCTCCGCTGACTCGTCGCATCGGCTTCGCTGCTCGCAAGAGCGAGCCGTCCTGTACGTCGTGTTCGTCCTGTACGTCGTGTTCGTCCTGTACGTCGTGTTCGTCCTGTTCGTCCTGTTTTGGCTCGCCGCGCCGGCCTCCGCTGCGCTGGCTGCGACCAGGCGCTGAAAACAGAAAAGCCGCACCGAAGAAATTCGGTACGGCCATCGTTCGGCGCGTATGCGCCTCTGTTGTCGAAAAACTTGGTGGAGCTAAGGAGGATCGAACTCCTGACCTTTTGAATGCCATTCAAACGCTCTACCAGCTGAGCTATAGCCCCAAGCGGTGACAACAGGCAAAAGCGTAGCAAAAAAGCGGCACAAAAACAAACGGAAAACACCGGGTCAACTGCTTTTTCTGCATTTTCCGTTACTGGAGCCGCGTTTCAAGCAAATTTACCTGTCAGAATCCGGGGCGTTCCCGCCCTTCTCCGCCCTTAGCCGCCGCCCTCGCAGGCTTCGCTGCCATCTGGGGCCACTGGGGGGCACGGACGTGCCTTTTGATGAGGCAGATGGGGCTACTGAGGCCACTGAGGCTACTGGGGCTACTGGGAGTGCTGGGGCCACTGAGGTTACCGGGAGTGCTGGGAGTGCTGAGGCTACTGAGGCTGCTGAGGCTACTGGGAGTGCTGGGGCCACTGAGGTTACCGGGAGTGCTGGGAGTGCTGAGGCTACTGAGGCTGCTGGGAGTGCTGCGCTCACTCTCTCTCCGCGCGACTTCGCTCCGGGGCTCTGCGTGTGGGTTCTGCGCGCGCAAAAGAATTGTCAAAGAGGGACTGATTTGATTTACTTGAAACCGCTTTCTTCGACTCTTCGCGCATCGCCGACCATGAAACCTGTCCGTCCGATTTTTGTTCCCGCCCTGCTGGGCTGTCTGCTGTCCCTCTCCTGCTCCCGCGCTCCGGAACCGGAGGAAATGCCTGCACCGGAAGCCGCCCCCGTTCCCGTTGCCGCGGTTTCTCAGCCCGAACCCCCTCTGCCGCCCCCTCCGCCGCCAGACCCGGTGAAGCAACTGGCTGCGACGACGGGCGTCCGGCACACGGCCGAAGAAATCGAAGCCATGGCGGCGCCCGGAAAACAGCCCATTTCCGAAGCGCCTTATCGCGGATGCATTGCCGTGGATGCGGATACCGGCACTGTTCTCGTGGAACAGCAGGCCGACCGTCTGTGCATCCCGGCCAGCATGACGAAGCTCATGACGCTCCTGCTCGTACAGGAAGCCGTCGAGGCGGGCAAGGTCACGCTGCAGGATACGGTCGCCGTCTCCGAACGCGCCTACTCCATGGGCGGCTCGCAGGTGTACCTCGATCCGCGGGAAAGTTTTCCGCTCGAGGAGCTGCTCTATGCGCTGATGATTCAATCCGCCAATGATGCGGCGGTCGCCATCGCCGAGCATGTTTTCGGAACGTGCGAAGCGCTCGTCATCCGGATGAACCGCCGCGCCGCCGAACTCGGCATGGTGAACACGAAATTCGCCACGGTGCATGGTCTTTCCGGCTCCAAGGATGTTGCCGACGTCACCACGCCGCGCGACATGGCCATTCTCTCCGCCGAACTGAGCAAACACCCGGACATCTTCCGCTACACGGGCGAATCCTTCCGTCTGTTTCGTTCCAACGCACCCCAGCCGTTTGAAATGCGCACCCACAACCCGCTGTTGAAGGAGAAACTGCCGGGATGCGACGGACTCAAAACGGGCTACACGCGCCGCGCCGGCTACTCCATTTCGGTAAGCGTGAAACGCGGCGGGCATCGCATCATCATCGTCCAAATGGGCTCTCCGGACAAAACGAGCCGCGACACGGCGCTCAAGACCGTGCTTTCCGAAGCCTTTGCAGCTCTCCCCTAAGGCAGCTGGCAATGTGCCGGCTCAACTGCCGGGCGGGCGGCAAACTGCCGCCTGAGAATCCGACCGGCCTTAGCCGACGGATTATGCGTCGCCGTACATGAAAACGCCCTCCGGTACCGATGGCATCGGTGCCGGAAGGCGTTTTGTGGCAGCAGATCAAGCGATCGCGGGCGGGGCTCAGACCTGGGGATGGCCCGGGGTCCTTGGGGGCCTCACCCCCGGAAAACGGAGAACCTTCTCGACGGGCAGGCGCGGGGGCTTTGTCGGCGGCACATCGGCGGCGGCATATCCGATGGCGACGACGGAGACCACGATATCCCTGTCTATACGCAACATCTCGCCGATGGCAAAGGCGTCGCGAATCCCGAGCACGAGCGAATCGAGGCCGCGATTCTTTGCCGCGAGAAGCAGATGGGCCGTGGCCAGCCCGGCATCGTAGGTGCCCCACATGTCAGCCATTTCGTTGGCCGGAACAGGACCCCCGTCCTCCAGGGACATCCGGAAGCCCGAGAGTTCCGGCACGAAGGTAATCGCAATCAGCGCGGCGGCACCGTTCACATTTTTCACATTGAACGGCGGCAGGCAAGCCTCGGCAAAGGCTTTCTTTTCTTCGGGGTCGATGACCGCATAGTAGCGAACACTCTGTATATTTTTCCACGAAGGCGCCTCCTGCGCTTCACGAATGAGTGCGATTACCTCCGCCTGCGAGAGCGTGCGGGAGGCGTCATAGTGGCGCACGCTGTGGCGCGCGCGGACGAGTTCGGAAAATTCCATGGCGAAATTGAAACGGGTTACAAATGAAAGAAGGTGCCAAGTTTCTGGGTCCGGGCGGAAATGACATCGGCGGCATCCGGGTGTTCGCCGCGGCCCTCAATCGGCTTGGGCGGCGTACGGCCCGGGGAGGATTCGCGCCCCGTCTTTTCGTGGCGGTGGAGTGGCCGCGGCGCATTCTTGGAGCCGGTGCGGCGATGCGGCAAGGCGTCGGAAATGGATTTTACCGAGATTTCCTGCGCGACCGGAGGACGGCCCGCCGTGTTGGGTTGCGGCTTGAGCAGACGCACCAGCCGGCGCACCAGCTTTTCGAAACCGTCGGGCTCGAGAATGGTCGTTTCGATGGGGACAATGCCCGTTTCCTTGCGGAATTCCCGCACATTCTTCCGGGCATCCTCCAAATCCATTTTGGAAGCCACGACGATGCGCGGCCGCTCCAGCAGAGCGGGATCGCGCTGCTCGAGTTCGTCGAGCAGCGTCCGGTAATCCTCCACGGGGCTGCGTCCCTCCTCCCCGCCCATGTCGATGACGAACACGAGCACCTTGGAGCGCTCGATATGGCGCATGAACTCGTGGCCGAGCCCGGCTCCCTTGTGGGCATCCTTGATGATGCCGGGAATATCCGCAATCCGGAAGCTCGCAAACTTCTCGGGCAGCATCACCGTGCCGATGATGGGCCGGAGCGTCGTGAAGTGATAGGACGCGACTTTCGGGTGAGCGGCGGTGATTTCGCGCAACAGGGAGGATTTTCCGGCACTGGGGAACCCGACCAGCCCCACATCGGCCAGGAGGGCGAGATCGAGCCGGAGGCGCACATCCTCGCCGGGCTTGCCGGGGGTAAATTCGCGTGGCGCCTGATGCGTGGAGGATTTGAAATGCAGATTGCCGATGCCGCCCTTTCCGCCTTCCGCCGCGAGCAGCTTTTGTCCGTGATGCAGAATTTCGCCGAGTTCGCGGCCCGTCTCTTCGTCCTTCACGCGTGTCCCGAGCGGAACGGGAATCTCGATGTCGCGCCCATTCGCGCCATGCTGATAGCGTCCGCGCCCGGCACCGCCGTCGGAGGCGCGGCGTTCCGGCGCATAGTAAATGGAGATGAGCGAATCGACATCCTCATCACCCACCAGGTAAATGTGACCGCCCCGACCTCCATCGCCGCCGTCCGGACCGCCTTTGGGCTCGAACTTTTCACGCCGGAAGGAATTGGAACCATTGCCGCCGGAACCGGCGACTGCGTGCAGGACGCACGTATCAATAAAGGAACGGGATTTCATAACGCGCTCGTCCGCACAAAACAAAAACGGTGTCAGGACGTTCGAATTCGGGAGGCGGCAACGTCTTGTGCGCCAACAAAAAGAGCCTTCGCAACCACCGTTACGAAGACCCGAAAAGATGGAGGCGTGAATCGGAGTCGAACCGATCTGAAAGGATTTGCAGTCCTCTGCCTAGCCGCTTGGCTATCACGCCGTGAACCGGAAGTGCGTCAAATCATAGCAGAACCCCTATCGCCCCCGCAAGCGAAAAAAGCGGCAGACTTATCCCCGCAGTTGTTCATAGTTATGGACACCGTACCAAAAATAGGGAAAACCCCATTGGTCAAATCCAAGGACACCGAACCAGGGATTTCTCTGTATCATGAAAGGGTATGAAAACCATGGCCAACCAGACATTCTCGGATATCCTTCCCGACAAAAGGAACCAGTACGCCCGCCTGAAAAGCAAAAAGGCTA
>CASFKR010000113.1 GCA_949295265.1 uncultured Verrucomicrobiota bacterium
TTGGTACTGTGCGCCGCCCATTTTGCGGCCTCTTGGCTGGGACAGGGCGAAAAGCTCAATATCCTCGTCTCGCATGTTGTGAAGCTGTCTCAGCGCATCCGTGACACGCCGGATTTTTTCTACTATGCCATCGCCGATGGTGTCCGGAGACTTTTCACACGATTCGGGCAAGGATGGATACGGGAGCGGGAGAAGCCTCCCAACCCAACAGAGGACCGCCAGATGCTTCTTCCCCTGCGCTTCTTGCCAGGATAATAACCCGGAACAGGAGACAAGAGACCCGCGGACGCGCCGAAACGCCCCACGGGGCGTCTTGGTGCACCCTCATAAAAAATGGGGAATGTCCAACACAATTTTACCTTGACTCTCCTCCGTTTTATTCCTATGATATCCGCTCATTCAAGGGAGAACTGTTTTCTACCCCAAATTTTGGCTCACGGAGAAATTATCCATGCCTCGTTTGTCCCACACTGCATACTGGATGCCGGCGCTCCTGTTCGGCACGGTGTATGCGAGTTTTTCTGCCGGTCAGACTCTGCTTCAGGATCAGGGTCCGAAAAAGAATGATCTGGACGTCAAAGTCCGCGTTTCGGCGACGTGGACGGATAACCGGGATCAAATTGATGATGGCGAAATCGTTGCAGGCCAGCCCGCGGAAAAGGAGAGTTCGACCATTTTCTCCGTCGGTCCCGTCATCACCTACGAGCACAACGTCGACCAGCGCCTCAAGTTCTCCGTCGGCTACTCGCCGCGGTATGAATATGAGACGGATCCCGCCCCCGGCGACGATGATTGGAACTGGGCGCACAATGCCGACTTGGATTTGCTGTACTACTTCAATCCCCGCACGAGCTTTTCGATGCGCGACCGCTTCTCCTGGTCCGGTGCCAGCGCCTACTACTACGGCACGGATTACGAGTATGATCCCGACCGCGAGGAAGACCTCAACGAGGATTACTACGAGAACACCTTCTCGGCCTCGGTGCAGCGCCTCCTCAACGAGCGCGATTACATCACGCTGACCGGCCGCTGGCGCATCAAGCGTTACGACGAGGATGAATATGCGGATTATCGCGACGAGGATGAGTACGGCGTCCGTCTGGACTGGATGCACAAGGCCGGCCGCCACCTCGGCTACGGTCTCTTCGCCGATTTCACGTCGTGGGACCGCAATTCGGATGCCTATGACTTCGGGTACACGGATCTGGACGTCGGCGTTCAGTACACGGTCATCGGCGTTCAGGGCACCTACGATTTCACGGGCGACCAGAACCACCTGATTTACGCGAGCGTCGGCTGGAACCATGCGACGTACGACGGCGATCAGGATGATCAGGACTCCTTCGGCGACACGCGCGTCGAACTGCGCCTCTTCCAGCGCGATCCTGTCCGCCTCCTCGCCGGTCTCCGCTACGGCTTGGATTACTCGGACGTCTTCCCGTTCTCCTCGCAGGAAGACCTCGCGACCTACGCGAATGTGCGCTACGTCTTCGGGTCCGATCAGCAGTACGGGCTTTCCGCCGCCATCGAATACCGTCTGCGCCAGTACAACCTGCGCGACGACCTGGATGCGGATGCGGAACAGTACGGCTACTACAATGCGCTGCGCGAAAGCAACGGCGGTTCCGAGGATTACGACCGTACCTCGATTTTCGTCCGTCTGGCTGCCGAATGGCAGATCAATGAATGGTTCACGACCTCGGCTTTCTACACCTACGAGAGCGTCGAATGCGATGTCGGCTCCGATTTCGATGAAAACCGCGTCGGCGTTTCTGCGACCGTCCGTTTCTACTGATTTGTTCCGAAACTTGACCAGAAACTCCGGCTACTTACACGGCATGCGCCTGTGCGCTCTTCCGTAGTATTCATCCCGTCGGGCAGAGGATAACTCACCGGCGGGATCATTTATACAGACAACGCTTTTTCAGCATGAACAACGTTTCGCCGACCGATCAAAACGCTCAAGTCCAGCAGGTTACGGGGTCGGAGCCCAAGGACGCGGTCCACTTTCTGGATTATTGGCAGATTCTCTATTCCCGCAAGGAAATCACCATTGCGGTTGCGATTCTGCTGATTCTCACCGGCATCGTCATCACGCGGCGCATGCCTAAAGTGTATGCGGCGTACTCCATCATCGAGGTTCAGCGCGAAACGCCCAACATCGATATCTTCGGCCGGGCCTCGCTCCGGTACGACCCGATTTTCCTGCGTACGCAGTTTGAAATCATCAAATCGCGTCCGGTCATCGAGCAGGTGGTCCGCGAAGCCCATCTGACCGAAGAATTCGGCATGGCGTATGGCTGGAAGGCGACCGAATCAGCCAAAGGCGTCTTCGAGCGGTCTGTCGCGCTGGTGCAGAAGCGCACAAACCTCTCCATTCTGCAGGATACCAACCTGATTGTGATTGAAGTCCGGCTCGACAAGCCGGAACGCCCCGAGGGTGAAGCCGCAAAGGTGGCGACCCGCGTCGCCAACACCATTGCCAAGGTCTTTTCCGATTACACGCGCGCCAAGAGCCGCAGCAACATTGAAACGGCGCTCGAAACGCTCAACGACGAAATCAAGGAGCTCGACCGCCAGATTGCCGCAACGGAGGATTCGCTCTCCCAGATCCGTGCGGAGAACGGCATCGTCATCATCGGCACGGGTGACTCCGGTACCGAAGTCATCCGCCGCCAGATTGTCGAAATTTCTTCGCGCCATACCACCGCGCAGCTGGCTGCCGATGCCAAGAAGAGCAAGTACGAACAGATTCGCGCGCTCGATCCGGATACGGCTGCCGCCTCCTTCGGGATTCTCATCGGCGACACCTCCATCAATCAGCTGTTGACCGACCGCCTCAAGGTTGAGATGTCCATTGCGGCCCTCCGGCAGTCCGGTTACGGTGACAACCACCCCGATATCCGCCAGAACCTCACGGTTTACAGCGAGATTTCGCAGAAGATCAACAACCGGGTCGCCACCACGATTCAGGCGCTCCGGCTCGATTGGGAGCAGGCGCAGGCGGAAGCCGACATGTACAAGCGCCAGCTCGATGAACTGACGCAGAGCGAGCGCACCGTCTCCGCCAGCACCTCCATTCAGCTCGAACGCCTCCAGTCGGATCTGACGATGCTCAAGGAGCGTCGCAAGGCCATCGAATCCCGCATGGACGACGAGCGCATCAACCTCGCCATGCCGAAGACCTCCGTCGAAATCATCCAGCAGGCGCAGGTTCCGGAGGTCCCGTTGCCCGTTTCCCCGAATTTCGCGCTGAACATCACGCTGTCCGTGGTCTGCGGTATTTTCTTCGGCGTCGTGCTGGCCTTCTTCGTGGAATACCTCGATACGACGGTCAAGACGGTCGAGGATATCGAGCGCTATCTGGGATGCGCCACGCTGGGCATTATTCCCCAGAAGGTGCGTCTGCTCAACGATGAAAAGGCGCGCTCGAAGAATTCCGAGGTTTACCGCGTTCTGCGCATGAACCTCAAGACGTCGAAACTGCTCGGCAACGGCAAGATGCTGGTGCTGACCTCGGCGTCCGCCGGTGAAGGCAAATCCACGTCCGCCTTCAACCTGGCCTGGGTTTGCGCCGAATGCGGCGAGCGCGTCCTCCTGATTGACGCCGACTTCCACCACCCGCGTCAGGACAAGATTCTGAACCTGCCGATGGAACCGGGGCTCGCCGATGTCGCCGTCGGCGAAGCAACGCTCGACGCCGCCATTTCGCACACCGCGCAGCCCAATCTCGACTTCCTTCCGTGCGGTCTGGTCTCCAGCTCCGGCGTGTACTCGCTGATGGATACCGATGAAATCCGCGTCATCATGGAAACACTCCGCGGAAAGTACGACCGCATCATCGTCGACGCACCGCCCGTCATCGGCGTGTCCGATACGGCGCAGATCATCCGCCTGGCAGATGGCGTCCTCCTCGTCATTCAGCACCGCAAGTACCCGCGCGCCCTCTGCCGCCGTGCCAAAGACAGCATTGTCAGCATGGGCGGCAACCTGATCGGCGCCGTGCTCAACAATGTCAATGCATCGCACGACTCCTCGTCGTACTACTACGAGCATCAGTACTATTACTACTACTACTACAGCGGTTCCGACGGCAAGAAGAGCCGCCGCACGCGGCGTGCCTCTTCCCGCCACTCGAACAGTGCCTCCTCCGAGAAGGCATAAGACCCTTTTGCCATGCTCCTGACTTCCATGCGTACGAAGTTCTTCCTGTTTCCGGTGCTTCTGGCGGCCATGCTTCTGGCTCCCGGTTGCGCCATGCTCGATGACATGCTTTCGGCACCGACGAACAAGAATCCCCCCGCCTGGGTTCCGATGATGCCGGAATCCCAGCACATGCGGAGCAAGGAACGCCCGTTGCAGCAGGGGGACGAGGTCAATATCGCCCTGCACCTGCCGAACAATGCGTCCGCGCAGCCGATAGCCGACATCGTCGACTCCCTCGGGAATGTCACGCTTCCGCTCATCGGCGAAGTGCGCGTGGGCGGCAGCACCACCTCCGAGGCGGAAACCGTCATTCGCGATGCCTACGTGAAAGGCGGTTTCTACAACAACGTGGATGTCACGGTTGTGTGCCCGACCCTGCAGCGCGAAAATGAGCGCACCGTCTCCGTGACCGGATGCGTCGGCAAGCGCGGAGAGATTCCCTACCGCGACGGGCTCACGCTCCGCGAGGCCATCATTCTCGCCGGGGATCTCACCGATTTCGCCAGCGGCACGATTCTGCTGACGCGTAACGGGAAGACGGAATCGTATGACCTCACGCGCATCAAGCGCGGACGTCAGCAGGATCCGTTCCTCCAGCCGCGCGATATCATCGAGGCCCGCGAAAGCCGCTTCTAACCCGATGCAGGAAGGCGCTCACGCGGCATGGAACTGAACCATACCTTTCGTCGCCGGTTCCGGCTGGCCGTCGGGTGCGTGCTCCTCTTTGCCGGGTTGTTCGGAACCTGGTACAGCGTGCGCGCCGCCCGCGCGCAACAGCTTTACCTCCGCACCAAATACGGGTATTTCCGCGGCACCGGACTCGAGCGACCGCGGGAAACCAATGCGACAGAGGCGGCGCGCGTCCTGCAGCGCGCCCGCGAACTCTATCCGGACAACTACTATTTCCCGGCGTATGTGGCGTGGCTCCAGGTGGATGCCATGCGGCAGGCGCGGGACTGGGAGCAGTTCAACAACGCGCGGGATGCGGCTCTTTACTTCGGGCGCGAAGCCGTATCCATCAATCCGTACAATTCGGAGTCGCGCTACGCCTGGGTCCGGGCGCTCGACGCTGCCGAGCGGCGCAACGAGGCCATCGAATACTGGCGCGGAATCGTCGAGCTCGAATACTGGATGCCCGATCTGCACCAGGAATACGTGCGGCTTTTGCTGCGGCAAGGCGCCTCCTCGAATCTCGTCGAAGCGGCAAAAGAACGCGTTTTTATTCGCGACGCGGCTTTGCGCCGACGCCTCGACCGGATGGCCCGGTTGTTCGGGCTGCCCTGAGCTGAGTCCCGTCTTGCAGCCGCCCCGGGTTCAGCGAAAGTCCGGAAAGAACAGTCCATTTCAACAGTTTCATCGGTAAGGAAGATTTTTCATGTGCGGGATTGCTGGGTTTAACGGGGAAAATGCGGACGCCGTCGTCCGCCGGATGTGCGACCTCATGGCGTACCGCGGTCCGGATGATTTCGGCGCGGAATCCCTCGGGGGCATGACGCTCGGGCAGCGGCGCCTCTCCATCGTCGACCTCTCGGGCGGGCATCAGCCCATTCCGAATGAGACGGGGCGCATCCTCCTCGTGTGCAACGGCGAAATCTACAACAGTCCGACGCTTCGCGAGGAGCTCATCGCCAAGGGGCATGCGTTCCGGACGAAGACGGATGTCGAGGTCATTCTCCACCTCTACGAGGAGGAGGGGGAGCGTTGCATCCGGCGGCTCCACGGCATGTTCGCCTTCGCCGTTTGGGATGCGGACCGCGCCCGGCTCGTGCTCGGGCGTGACCACATGGGGCAGAAGCCGCTCTTTTACGCCGTTTCCGGAAATGTCATCGCCTTCGCGTCCGAGCCGAAAGGCGTGCTTGCCGCCGGTATCGTCAACCCCGAAGTCGATCTGGAGGCGCTCTGGCACTACATGTCGCTGCGCTATCTGCCGGATGACCGTTCGCTGTTTGCGGGTGTCGTCAAGCTGCCGGCCGCGCATGTTGCGGTGTTTGAAAACGGGTCGCTCCGGACAGAGCGCTACTGGTCGCTCGACACTTTCCGCGACAAACTGGAGGGGTCCGAGGAGGAACTCACCGATCTGCTCGAGAAAAAACTGCTCGAGACGGTTGAACTCCACCTGCTTTCCGATGTGCCCATCGGCACCTTCCTGAGCGGCGGTATCGACTCCTCCCTCGTGACGGCGATGACCGCGCGCATCACCGGCAAGCGGTTCCGCACGTTCTCCATCGGCGTCAAGGATCAGGACATCAACGAGCTCCCGTGGGCCGAAAAAATCGTCAATCAGTATCAGCTCGAGTGGTGCAAAGAAATCGTCGATCCGGACGTCATCGGGACCATCCCGGACATGATTGACCACATGGATGAGCCCGCCGACCCCTTCGGCGTGGGCGTGTACCTCGTATCGCAGGTCGCGGCCCGGTACGACAAGGTCGTCCTCTCGGGCGATGGCGGCGATGAGAACTTCGCGGGCTACGACCGCTTTGCCGGGCAGCGTCTGGCCGAGCTCTACGCCCTCGTTCCGGCCGGCATCCGGCGTCACGTGTTCGGCAATCTCTTCAAGATGGTGCCGGAATCCTTCGGCTACAAGTCCATCGCCTCCAAGCTCCGCTGGCTCAACGACATGTCGTTCTATTCGGCGGGCGGCCGCTACGCCCGGTCGATGTCGTTCCTGCGCTTCACCCAGGAAGCAAAGGATGCGCTCTTCACGGAGTCGGCAAAAGCGCGGATCGCCGACACCGATTCGGTCGGCAAGATTCTCGCCTGGTTTGAGGATGGTACAGCGGAAGAACTGCTGGACCGGATGCTGTATACCGACCTGATGACGCGCATGCCCGATCACCTGCTGGCGATTTCCGACCGCATGAGCATGGCGCATTCCATCGAGGTGCGGCCGCCGCTCATCGATTACAAGCTGACCGAATTCGCGGCTTCGCTCCCGACCAAACTGAAGCTTCGCGGCACGGGGCGCGGGCTCAAGTATATTCTGCGCAACGTTGCTTCGCGCTACATGCCGCAGGAACTCATTGACCGTCCAAAGCAGGGCTTCGGCTTCCCCATCGCCCGCTGGCTCCGCACGGATCTGGCCGCCTTCCAGCGTCACCTGTTCCAGCATTCGCGCATGGTCGAGCTGGGGATCTTCCGCGCCGAGGAGATTCAGCGGCTCATGGAAGAGCACATCGGCGGAAAAGCCGATCACAATTTCCGCCTCTGGATTCTCATCAATCTGGAAATCTGGCACCGGATGCGTTTCGAAGGCAAGAGTGCCGGTGAAATGCGCGACTGGATCAATTCCCTGCGCTGACGCCCCGCCGCCGCATCCGTATGCTGTCCGCAGAATGCGGCTGTCCACGGCGCCCCGACGTCACCCGGGGTGCCGTGTTTCTTTTTCTCTGTCTCGCGCCGCTGCGGCGCCCGTCTCTCAGCCGTCGTGCCGGAAGAGGGAGACCGCCGTGCGGCCGTAGCGGCGGGTCAGAATGAGTCCGAGCCCTTCGGCGGCAGGCACCGGGGTGCCGTCGCGCTGCTCCGCAACGACAAACGAGCGCGGTGCGAGAATGCCCGAGGCAACGAGTGCCGCAAGCGTGGCGGACATCTGGTCATCGCCGCCCTGCTGCGTCACATACGGCGGGTCGAGATAGACGATATCAACACTGCCCGGTGCGACGGGCGGATGTTTCAGCCATTCGCGCACATCGGCGCGAAACATGCGGCAGCTGTTCCCGAGCGCATCCGGCGGCAGCAGCTTCCCCGCATTGCCTTCCAGCAGTTTGAGCGAGCGCGGGGATTGCTCAACCCAGAGGATGGAGCGGGCGCCCCGGCTCCAGGCTTCCAGCCCGACCGCGCCTGTGCCCGCATACAAATCAAGAAAACACGCATCCCGGATGACCGCCGCGAGCATCGAAAAGACGGCTTCGCGGACGGCATCCTGGGTGGGGCGGAGAAAATCCGAAACGGGGGCGTTGAGAATCCGCCCCCGGAGTGTTCCGCCTGCTATCCGCATGTCAGTAGGTCGTGGTCAGACGCTCGAAGTAATCGCGCGGATGGACGCACGCCGGGCACTTTTCGGGGGCTTCGGGCCCCTCGTAGATGAAGCCGCAGTTGCGGCAGCGCCAGCGGATGGGCGTGCCGTTGCGGAACATGGTGCCGTCTTCGATGCGCTCGCAAAGGCGGCGATACCGCTCTTCGTGATACTTTTCGGCAACGGAAATCATGCGGTACATCGTGGCGATCTCAGGGAAGCCCTCCGCTTCCGCCGTATCGGCCATGGCCGGGTAGTCGTGCGACCATTCTTCGTTCTCGCCCTCGGCGGCGGCCTTGAGATTTTCAACGGTGGTGCCGATGACGCCGGCGGGATAGGTCCCGGTAATGGTCAGTTTGGAGCCCTCGAGATACTTGAACATGCGCTCGGCGTGCTCTTTCTCCTGCGCGGCGGTTTCCTCGAAGATGTGGGCAACGAGCACATAACCCTCTTTCTTGGCTTTGGAAGCGAAGAAGGTGTAGCGGTTGCGGGCCTGCGACTCACCGGCAAAGCTGATGAGCAGATTCTTTTCGGTTTGCGTACCTTTGATAGATTTCATCGTGGGGGTTCCTTTCGAAGGGGTGACAAACCAAGTGTACCAAGGACTCTTCTCCAATTCAAGGAGGCGTGCGGCACAGGCTTATCCCGGATTTTTGAGCCACACGGAGGAAGGTTGTGAAACTCAGCCTCGCGATGAGTTAAGTAGTGCCTGCCCAGTAATTAATCTTGCTTAACAAATATTTATAGGTGCTTGAATTATGTTTTCGATATGGTATGATAAGTGCAAATTTAAATTCAAGGGACTTTGATTTTCCCTGCACATGACAGGGTATTTTCGCATGTACAAGAGCCAAAAGACGCAGCAGTTGACCTTCCAAGGGTTCAATCAATCTTGCGGG
>CASFKR010000114.1 GCA_949295265.1 uncultured Verrucomicrobiota bacterium
AGAAGGGGGCTACTCCGTGTGGCTCAATTATCTTAACTCATCGCGAGGCTGAGTTTCACAACCTTCCTCCGTGTGGCTCAAAAATCCGGGATAAGCCCGGCGCGCGTGCGTAACTGGAACCGGATAAAGGCTTTTGGTATCATTCCATGCGTTTGATTTTCCCGTCCCGACCGGTCGGGTATACCCTTTATCTTTTGAGGAACCCTCTTCCGCCATGTACAGCATCCTGATTTCGTCCGTTGCGGCGCTGCTCACCTTTTTCCTTCTCCACAGCACGAACACGTCCAACTGGGGTTGGGCCTTTTTCTTTGCCGTCATCGCCTTCGTTGGCTCCATGGCCGTCGTGAGCCATTTCATCCGCAAACGCATCGGTGCCGTGATGATGGATATTCAGATGATGATGGAACAGGGGCAGAAGGATCTGATGCGGCAGATGAATGCCTTCCGCGCCCGCCCGCAGGGCGATCCCATACGCTTCCAGAAAAAGCTCATGGATGAGCAGCGCGCACTCTGCGCCAAGGCGGTCGTCATGACCGATGCGCTCAACCCGTACCGCAACTGGATTCCCTTTTTCGGCCGGCAGACCAATACGACGCGCATGCAGTTCTACTACCAGATGCGCGACTTCAAGAAGGTCGATGCCCTGCTGCCGAACTGCCTCGTCATCGACCCGATCACCGCCTCGATGAAATTGGCGCGCATGGTCTCGAACAACGCGCCGCTTGAGCAGATGGAAAAGACCTTCCGCCGTGCCCGGTCGCGCGCCCGCTACGACCAGTCCGTGCTCCTCGCTTCGCTGATGGCATGGATCTATGTGCGGGAAAAGAAGATTGATGAGGCGATTGCCGTCCTCGACAAGGCGGTCAAGACCAACCACATTGAAGAAAACGGCCCCTCCGGCACCATCACGCGGAACCTCGAAATGCTCCGCAACAACCGGGTGCGCGACTTCTCCAATGCCGGGCTCGGCGAGCAGTGGTACATGCTGATGCTGGAAGAGCCGAAAATCCGCTACGAGCGCCAGACGCGCCCGCCCCGCTACGGCCGCTTCTAGCCCGCAACCCCTGCGCGGCACCCCTTCCGTTCTCCTTCCCTTTGAACAGTTCCGGAGCTCCTGCCATGAGTTTTCTCTCGACCGACTATTTTCCCCCGTTCGACCGCCTGACGCCCGAGTTGGCGCTCCGGGAGATTCCGGAGCTGATTGCCGAAACGGACCGGCAGATTACCGCGCTCGAGCAGCACTGCGAGCCCACGTGGAACGGGCTTGTGGCGGCGCGCACGAAATGCGTCCGCCAACTGGGGTATGCGTGGGGGCTGGTCTCGCACCTCCATGGGGTCTGCAACTCCCCGGCGTGGCGCGAAGCCGTGGAAACCCTGCAACCGCAGATTGTCATGGCGTTTCTGCGCATCGGGCAGAGCGTGCCGCTCTATGAAGCGCTGCGCACGCTGCGGGATACGCCCGCCACCTGGGATGCGCTCCCGGAAGGCAAGCGCCGCGTCGTCGAAGCGCAACTGCGCGATGCGCGCGATGCAGGCGTTGCGCTCAAGGATGACGCGCGCGTGCGGTTCATCGAAATCCAGACGCGCCTTTCCGAGCTCGGCACCCGCTTTTCGAACAACACGCTCGACGCCGGCAAGGCGTTCAGTCTGCTCCTGACGACGCCGGAGGAGGTCGCCGGGCTCCCGCCCAACGTGCTGGGGCTGTGCGCCCATGCCGCGCGCGCCCAGGGGCACGAGGAGGCTACGGCCGAAAAGGGCCCGTGGGCGGTGACGCTCGAAATCCCCATTTATCAGCCGTTTCTCAAATTCAGCGAACGCCGCGACCTGCGCGAGAAACTCTACCGCGCCCGTGCCACGCGCGCCACGGCGGGCGAGCTGGACAACACGCCGCACCTGCGCGAAATCCTCGAACTGCGCCGCGAAATGGCGTCCCTGCTCGGGTTCCCGAACTACGCGGAACTGTGCCTCGACTCCCGCATGGCCGACACCCCGGCGGAGGTCTTTTCGCTGATCGACCAGATCGGCGGGCCCGCGCTGACCAAGGCGCGCAAAGAGCTCGATTCGCTCCAGGCCTTCGCCGCCGAAAACGGTTGCACCGGGCCGCTCGAGCCGTGGGATATCTCCTACTGGTCGCGCCGCCAGATTGAAGCGCTTTTCGGCTTTTCCTCCGAGACGCTGCGCCCCTACTTCCAGTTCCCCGCCGTGCTGAAGGGGCTCTTCTCCTTCGCGAGCAACCTCTTCGGCATCACAATTGTGCCCGCAGACGGGCTGGCCCCCGTCTGGCATCCCGATGTGCGCCTCTTCCGCGTACTCGATCCCGCCGGAGAAACGCAGGCGTATTTCTACCTCGACCCCTATTCGCGCCCCGAATCCAAAAACGGCGGTGCCTGGATGGACAACTTCCGGACGCGCGAAGTCCGCGAAGACGGCACCGTCATTCTGCCGCTCGCACTTCTGTGCTGCAATCAGTCGCCGCCGTCCGACGGGCGCCCCTCGCTCATGACGCTCGGCGAGGTCGACACCCTCTTCCACGAATTCGGGCACGCCCTCCAATGCATGCTCACCCGCATCGATTTCCCGGAGGCGTCCGGTATCAACAACATCGAGTGGGATGCCGTCGAGCTCGCCAGCCAGTTCATGGAAAACTGGTGCCTGCAGCCGTTCCTGCTGCGCGCCCTCTCGAAGCATGTGGAAACGGGCGAAACCATCCCCGACGACCTCATCCGCCGCGTCCGCGCCTCCGCGACCTACGGCGAGGGCCAGGCCACCGCGCGCCAGCTTTCCTTTGCGCTGATGGATATGGCGCTGCACACGCCGGAGCCGGGCGCGCCCCTGCCCGACCCGTGGACCGTGGAAGCCGCCGCCGAAAAGCGCTTCCGCCTCACCAGACCCATTGACGGCGAGCACATGCTCAACACCTTCACGCACATCTTCTCCGGCGGATATGCGGCCGGCTACTACAGCTACATGTGGGCGGACATCCTCGCGCACGACGCCTTCGGCGCATTCGAAGAGGCCGGACTCGACAACCCGGACGCCATCCGCGCCGTCGGGCGCCGCTACGCGGGCACCATCCTCGCCTGCGGCGGCGCCCGCGCCCCCGCCGACGTCTTCCACGATTTCCGCGGCCGCGCACCGTCTCCCGAGGCGCTCCTCCGCCACAAGGGTCTGCTCAGCTAGCCGCCGCGCACCCGCCCGCTCCGTTTTTCTCCTCTCCACGACATGCGCTCGCAATCCATTCAGGAACAGGACGCCAAGTTCCGCGAGGCGCTTCGCGCCGTCCCCATCCATAATCCGCGCGCCACCGTCAAGGTGTCGCCGGATTATCCGGATGAGGTGGAAATCACCGTGCCGCTCGTATACAAAAATCCGGTTGCCCGGTTTCTCCGGGATCTGCTCAAGGCTTCCGACGTCAAGCAGTACAAGCTCGACCGCGTCGGAACCATGATTTACCGCGCCATCGACGGCAGGAAAAACTTCGAGCAGCTCATCGACGAGTTTGCAACGAAGGAAAAAATCACCTTTTTTGAATCGCGCGCCCTCCTCGGCGCCTATTTCCAGACCCTGACCGGCAACGGCATCATTGCTGCGACGATGCCCAAACGCCGATAACCCATCCCACAACCCTCCCCCGCCGGGGCCCCCTCCCTGCCACGCGCGCCGCCCGGCACACGCCGCTCCGCAGATCCCCACCCCTCCATGCTCGCTCTCAGCCGCTTTCTCTCCGTCCACGCCACCGGCGTTGTCGTCGGCACGGCCATTCTCACGCTGTTCTTTCCCCATGTGTTCGACTGGGTGCGCGGCAACACCCAGACCGTCATTCTGGGCATCATCATGCTCACCATGGGGCTGACGCTCACGGCGCAGGATTTCAAAATCCTCGCGCGCCGTCCGTTGGACATCTTCATCGGCGCCTGTGCGCAGTTCATCATCATGCCCGGCGTCGCCTGGCTGCTCGTGCACGTCTTCCATCTGGAACCCGCGCTCGCCATCGGCATCCTGCTCGTGGGCTGCTGCCCGGGCGGCGTCTCCAGCAACATCATGAGCTACCTGTGCCGCGGCGACGTCGCCTACTCCGTGGGCATGACGTGCGCTTCGACGATGCTGGCACCCGTCATGACGCCCTTCCTGATGAAGCAGACGGCGGGCGAAATCATCGCGATCGACGCCGTCGGCATGTTCCGCGGCATCCTCTTCGTCACCGTTCTGCCCGTCGCACTCGGCTGCCTGCTCAATCACCTCTTTTCCGGGCGCAAGTGCTTCCCGACGCTGCAGGGGCTGATGCCCGGCATCAGCGTCGTCTGCCTCGCGTTCATCGTCGGCGGTGTGATTTCAACGGTGCATGCCGACCTGATGCGCGAAGGCCTGCGGCTCTTCCTGTGGACATTCTGCGTGGTATTTCTCCATAACGGGCTGGGCTATCTGCTCGGCTGGTGTTCCGGAGAACTGGTGCGCTTCAACACCGCCAAAAAGCGGACCATCGCCATCGAGGTCGGCATGCAGAATGCCGGGCTCGCAACCGTCCTTGCGGCGCGCTTCTTCGCCGCACAGCCGCTCGCCGTTCTGCCGTGCGCCATCAGCTGCGCCTGGCACAGCATCAGCGGTACCATTCTCTCCGGCCTGTTCCTGAAATGGGAACTGCGCCACGCCCCTGCCACCGGAAAGGAGCAGCCTGCCGAAGCCCCCGCAACCGACGACCATCCCACCCCGTAACCTCCGTGCCATGAGCGACGATATCAAGTCCTGTATCCGGACCATCCCGGACTTCCCCATTCCGGGCATTCTCTTCCGCGACATCACCGGGATTCTCCAGAATCCGCACGCGTACCACCTCGCCATCGACCGGCTGGCGGAAAAGGCGGCGGGGCTCTCCTTCGACGTCATGGCCGGCATTGAATCGCGCGGCTTCCTGTTTTCCGCTCCGCTGGCGCTGCATTTCAACACCGCTTTCGTCCCGATCCGCAAAAAGGGCAAGCTGCCCGGCAAGACCATCTCCGAGGCGCGCAAGCTCGAATATGGCTCCGACGTGCTCGAGATGCATACCGACGCCATCCGCCCCGGGCAGCGCGTGCTGCTCGTTGACGATCTGCTCGCCACCGGCGGCACGGCGCTCACCGGCGCCCGGCTCATTGAAAAGCTCGGCGGCACCGTCGCCGGCATTCTCTTCCTGATTGAACTGCCCGATCTCAAGGGACGGGAAACGCTCGCCCCTTACCCCGTCGAATCCATCGTCACGTTCGAAGGGGAATAATCCCGTCCATCTGCAACCCTCAGCGCTCTACCTGCCATGCATCCAGCCGGACCTTCCATCAAGGATATCATCGCCCAGAAACTCGATGCGCATTTTGAACTGACCAAAAACCGGACCTCTGTGCGCACGGAAGTTCTCGCCGGCCTCTCGACCTTCCTGCTCTGCGCCTACATCCTGGCCGTCAACCCCAGCATTCTCGGGGATTGCGGCATGCCCAAAGGCGGCGTCTTCATCGCCACCGCCCTGATTGGCGCCGTGGGCACCTTCCTGATGGGGCTGCTCGCGAAATTGCCCGTCGCCATTGCTCCGGGCATGGGGCTGAACGCCTTCTTCGCGTATACGGTCTGCCTCGGGATGGGCTTCTCCTGGCAGTACGCGCTTTGCACCGTTTTTGTCGAAGGACTGATTTTTCTGGCTCTTTCCCTGGCGTCTGTCCGCGAGCAGATTTTCAACTGCATCCCGATGAGCCTGAAGCGGGCGCTCTCCGCCGGTATCGGGCTGTTTATCGCCTTCATCGGTCTCAAAGGCGCGGGCATCATCCGCGATGATCCGGCATCGCTCCTTTCGATGATCAACTTCCACAACACGGATCTTCACACCGAAGGAGCCTGCGCCGTCATCGCCTTCATCGGGATTCTGCTGACCGGCATCATGCTCACGCGGAAAATCAAAGGCGCCATCCTCTACGGGATCTTCCTCACGTGGGGCGTGGGCATTCTCGCACAGGTGCTGGGTCTGTACATCCCCAATCCCGCGAGAGGATTCTACTCGCTCTACCCCGACCTCTCGTTCGAAGACTACTCGGCTGCCTTCGCGAGCTTCGGCAGCATCTTCGGCGAGGTCTTCAATGCAGACGCATACACACACACCGAGAATGGCGTTGTTGTCGAACAGGGGCTCTCGCTCCTCCTGTCATCGACGTTCTTCGTTGTGATGTTCACATTCTTCTTCTCCGATCTGTTTGACACCATCGGCACGCTCACCGGCGTTGCCGTTGCCGGAAAAATGCTCGATAAAAACGGGCGGCTTCCCAACATCCGCGGTGCGCTGTGCGCGGATTCGCTTGCCACGAGCATCGGCGCCGTTTTCGGCACCTCCACGGCGACCTCCTTCGTGGAATCGGTGTGCGGCATTTCCATGGGGGCGCGGACCGGGCTGACCGCATATGTCTTCTCCGCGCTGATGCTCGTGTCCATTCTGCTGGCACCCGTCTTCATTGCGCTGCCTTCCTTCGCAACGGCCCCCAGTCTGGTCATCGTCGGCTTCATGATGATGGCTTCCATCAAGGATATCGCATGGGAAGACCCCACCGACGGCATCCCGGCCTTCCTCACGATTCTGGCCATGCCGCTGTGTAACTCCATCGCCGAAGGTATCGCCTGGGGCGTCATCTCCTACACGCTCCTCAACTGCCTCTCCGGCAGCAAGAATGCGGCGAAGGTGTCCGTTGTGATGAAGGTGCTCACCGTTATCTTCCTCCTCCGCTACATCTTCATCTGACGCGCTGCGTCCGCGTCTCCGCGGCCTTCATCGCCCGTTCGTGCCTCCGCACGGACGGGCTTTCTTTCAGGCTTATCCCGGATTTTTGAGCCACACGGAGAAAGATTGTGAAGCTCAGTCTCGCGATGAGTTAAGATAATTGAGCCACACGGAGGGGCGAAGCCCCCTTCTGAAGTCTCCACTAACGTTCCGACCAAGGTGTTAACTCGGCGGCACAGCCGCCGGAGCCGCAGACAGGACAGACACGACGTATAGGACGAACAGGACGAACACGACAGACAGGATGGCTCGACGCGGCACCGGCATTCTGTCGGCTGAAAAAGCCGCCCTCGGGATGAGCAAAGCGAATCCCGAGGCAGGAGCCTACTCGCGCGACTCTTCCTCTGCCTCTGCGCCTCTGCGGAAAACAAATCCCGGGCCCGCGTCAGCCGCGGGAAGACTCCGCCTGGCCGCGGGTCGCCGCGACGGCGGCGCGGCGCAGCTGTCCGCAGCTGGCGTTTACGCCGCGCCCTTTGCTGCGGCGGAGCGTCGCATTGAGTCCGCCGCGCTCCAGCAGCACGCGGAACCGTTCGCACGTGGCCGCCGAGGGTGTTTCTCCCTTGAATTCCGGGACCGGATTGAGCGGGATCAGGTTCACCCGGCACGGAAAAGGCCGCAACAGCCGGAGCAATTCCCGCGCCTGCTCAGGACCGTCGTTGAACCCCGCCACCAGCGTGTACTCAAAGGTGATGATGCGCCCCGTCTGCTCCGTGTAGGCGCGGCAGGCCGGAATCAGTTTTTCCAGCGGCCAGCTCCGGTTCACCGGCATGAGCCGGTCCCGGAGCGCGTTGTTCGGGGCATGGAGCGAAACCGAAAGCTCAAACTGCATGCCCTCGCGGGCAAACCGCTCAATGCCCGGCACAACACCGCACGTGGAAAACGTAATGTGCCGCGCACCGATGCCCAGCCCCGCCGGCTCTGCGGCGTTCATGCGCCGCGCCGCCCACAGCGCATTTTCGTAATTGGCGAAGGGTTCGCCGATCCCCATGAAGACAATGCGGTCGGGGCGCCGCCCCAGCAACGAAGCCGCACGCACCGCCTGCGCGACGATTTCCCCGCGCGTCAGACTCCGGACGCACCCGTTCAAACCACTCGCACAAAAGGCGCAGCGGAACCCGCAGCCGACCTGACTCGACACGCAGACCGTCGTGCGGTCCCGCGCCGGGATGAGCACCGTTTCCACGAGTTCGCCGTCGGAAAGGCGGCTCAACAGCTTGCGCGTGCCGCTCCCCTCTTCGCCCGCTGTCTCTACCGGCGAAAGCGTGCCCTCCAGATCCGCAACCCGCTCCGCCAGCGCCGTGCGCAGGTTTTTAGGGATGTTCGACATCGCAGCCCACGCGGGGGCAAACCGCTGGTACATCCACTCGCGCAACTGCCGGACGCGATACGCCTCGCCGCCGCACGCCTGAACCAGAGAAGAAAATTCCTCGTCATCCAGTCCGTACAGAGAAGGTCGCACCGGCGCGTTGCCGCGCGGTTGCGGATCGCCTTGCTGCCCGACGTTTTCCATGCTGCCGCCCCTCACCGGATCAGTACGGTGTCCTCAGGGAACCAGAGCCGCTGCTCCCGGTCCCAGACCGGACGTTCCGCCCAGGGCTGTGCCCAGAAGACCGGAGACGCCTCTTCGACGACATCAACCGCCTCGGGCGCCTCCCAGATGCGCGTAAGCCCCTCGGCAAGCGTCCGCCCGATCAGCACGGGACGCGGTTTGGGAGAATGCTCCCGGCCGACGTCGTAGCCGATGCCCCAGCCAATCATCAGACCCAATACGAGCACAAAAACGGAAAACAGGACCCAAAAACCGACGGATACAGAGGAAGCGCCCCTGCCGCCCGGATTTTCATCCGCCTGCAACGCCTCCAGCCGATGCTGCTCGCGCTCCAGCCGTTCCCGTTCCAGAGCAAGGGATTCCCGTTCCAGCGCAAGCCGTTCACGGGCCAGAGCCAGTTGATCCTCTTCTCCTTTGGTGGGTTCCACTTGCATACGCCCATACTACCAAAACACGCAACCCCCTGCCACTGCACCCCGCGCACGGGTTCGTCCCGTCCGTCCTGTCCGTCCCGTCTGCGCTGGCTGCGCTGCGCGCTTGCGAGCCGTCCTGTCTGTCCTGTTCGTCGTGTCCGTTGTGTCTGTCCTGTTTTCGGCTCGCGCTGCGCCGGCTCCGCTGCGCTCATCCTACGCACTTTCGTTCGACCCCCTCGGGGTCGTAATATGAGGTATCTGCTACCTCGGGATTCGCTGGCGCTCATCCCGAGGTTAAGCATGCCGCTGGCTGTGCCGCCGAGAAAAAGTACTTATTTTACACCTTGGTCGGAACGTAGTGGAGACTTCAGAAGGGGGCTCCGCCCCTCCGTGTGGCTTAAAATTCCTAAAACCCTCACGCGATTTAGCCTTCTCTTCTTCCTTCCTCCGTGTGGCTCAAAAATCCGGGATAAGCCTGGTGTGAGGCGGATTGGACGCGCCTGCGGATTTCCGTTAGACTCTGGCGCATGAATGGGAAACACTGTCTGGGATGTTCAATCGTGTTCGCACTCGCCATGGTCGCTGCGTCCATCATTGTCTGTCCGCTCATTTTGTCCGTTCGTTTTCCATCCCTGCCTTCCTGGGACGGCGTGGTCTGGCTCCGGGGAACTGCGCCGACGAATGCCGGCCCCGCCATGCTCGTCTTCGGCGCCTCCTGGTGTCCGGATTGTGTGGCGGAACGGCCGCGCCTCGAAGCGCTCCATCGCACCTGGGAGCCCCGCGGCATCCCGGTCATCGCGCTGGCGCTTCAACCGGAATCGGAGCTGCGCGAGGCCATTGCCGTCGCCGACCCGCCTGTCACCAATACATATCCGCTGGGCGTCAGTTCCCGCGCCTTGCACCGCGCCTGCAACGGTGCCATGTCCGTCACCAATATTCCTTCCGCCTTTTTGATTGACCCCAAAGGACGGATTTGCTGGTATGGCAATCCGGGCAACCTCGAAGCGGCGCTTTCGAAGCAAACGTGGCTTCCCTGATTTTCCTGATTCTCCGCTCCCCATGAATACAGATTCGCTTGTTTCCGTTCTGGTCGACCTGATTCGCCGCGCCTCCACCTCTCTCCCGGAAGACGTCCTCGCCGCATTGCAGGCGGCGGCGCTTGCGGAACCGCCGGACTCCTCTGCGCGCCAGATACTCCAGACGCTCAACGACAATGCCGCCCTCGCCTGCAACCGCACGGTGCCGGCATGTCAGGACACCGGTACGCCCGCCTTTTGGTTTGACCTTCCCGACGGCACGCCCACGCTCCCCATCCGGGAAGCCGTCCGTACCGCCATGATTCGCGCCACAGAACAGGGGCTGCTCCGCCTCAATGTCATCCACGTGCCATCCGGAAAACAGGAACCGACCAATTTCGCCCCCGGCTCCCCGGTGCTCCATTTCCGGTTCGGTCCCGCAGACACCGAGCCCCGTGTCTCCCTTCTGCTGAAGGGTGGCGGCAGCGAAAATCAGAGCCGCCAGTATTCCCTGCCGGACGCATCCCTGCATGCGGGACGCGATTTGGACGGCGTCCGCAAATGTGTCCTGGACGCGGTCTGGAAAGCGCAGGGCAACGGCTGCGCCCCCGGAATCCTCGGGGTTTGCATGGGCGGCGAACGCGTCGGAGCCTATGCCTGTGCAAAGGAACAGCTGCTGCGCCCGCTGACCGACGTCCATCCCGACCCGGAGCTCGCCGCGCTTGAACAGCGCATTTTCAGCGAAGCCAACACGCTGGGCATCGGCCCCATGGGTCTGGGCGGCCGCACCACGCTCCTCGGCGTCAAAATCGGCACGCTTCCGCGGGTGCCCGCCTCCTTCTTTGTGACCATCGCCTACAACTGCTGGGCTTGCCGCCGCGCCACCGCATCTCTCCCCTTGTCCTGACCGCTCCCCCCCGGCCCCGACCGCACCCCGGGAAAAACGTCAGCGCGACTCAGCCGGCGGATCACCGTCCACCGCCGGAGTTGCCGCTTTTTTTCATTCCGGACAAATTCCCGGTAGTCGATTTCCTGAAAAGAGGCTCTCACGGCGACTTTTCACGACCGAACCGGCGCGGCCCGTTTGCGCGCAGACCCGGACTTTGTTACCATGCGGGCACGACTCATTTGTAGCGTTCTAATCGGTTCCGTCATTCAACCTTCAGGAGATGCACATGTCTGCCCGCTGTTTATTTTCCGCCCTGCTTGGTGCCCTTCTCTGCACCGGAAGTATCCCCTCTGTTTCCGCTGAACCCGCCGATGCCATTTCCGCAAAACTGCGCATCGAATCCTTCGATAAGGCGCAAGGTCTTGTCGCCGCGAAAAAGGATGACAAGAAAAAGAAGAACACGACCAAGAGTCAGGGCAATTCGGATCATACCGACGCCCGCGCCGGTGTGACGGAAGCCGGAGGTGCGCTCGTCCGCACCATCGGTGCCGAATCCTACTGGTCCGCCTGCATGATTGACGCGCAGAGCGGTCAGGTCCTTCTCCAGGAACATGCGGATGACAAGACCTATCCCGGCGACTCCATCAGCCTCATGGTCCTGCTCCTGGCTGCCGAACGGCTCCAGTCCGGTGCCCTTTCTCCCAACGCAGAAATCACGCTCTCCGACACCGCCGCCAGCGTGACGGGCGCCACGGATATCCCGTTGCCCGCCGGCACCAAAACCACTGTCCGCGAAGCCATGAGCTGCATCGCCGTCCGTCCGTGCGTCAATATGACGGCCGCTCTCGCTGAAACCCTCTTCGGCTCGCAGGAACAGGCGCTCTCCGCAATGAATTCCCGCGCAAAACTCCTCGGGATGCGCAACACCTCCTATTGCGATTTTACGGGTCTCGACGGCCGCATGTTCCTGCACGAGAAAAAAACGTTTGCCTCGACCTCCGTCCGCGACATGACGCTCCTCGGCAAGGAACTTCTGCGCAACAAAATGACGGCTGCTCTGCTGAAAATGAAGTCCTACAAGACTTCTTTCCCGCAGCCCGGCGGCAAGCCCAAAACGCTCAATACGTCCAATCGTCTGCTCCGGAAAAACACGCCCAGCGTCATCGGTCTCTGGGAATCGGCTGCCCGCTCTCCCCATGCCGGCATGTGCGGGCTCTTTGCGTTCGACCGCAACGGCCGCCAGTACATTCTGGCCATCTGGGGCGCGCATACGTATGAAAATCTCGAATTGTGGGCGATGAACATCATCAACGATAAGGCGCCGCTTCCCGGTGCCGCCACCCCGTAAAGCCCCCCTTCCCTGCTCAACATTCTGCTATGCGGTGGCCTTTGGGTCACCGCTCTTTTTTGAAAGCGCCCGCATCATTCAATCCCGGTTGTCCGGATGACGCGCCCCCCCCGGATGCATCCATGTACGAAAAGCTCTTTCTCGATCAGTGCGGCTATCGGCCGGACATGAAAAAACGGCTCACGCTCCGCACGCAAAAACCGCATACGCCATTCCGGATTCTGCGCAGCGACGGCAGCGTCGCCTGGCAGGGCGTCGCGGGAGTGCCGCGCTTCCATGCCTCCGCACACGAATGGAATTGCGTCGGCGATTTTTCGGATCTGACGCAACCGGGACGCTACTATGCGGCGGCGGACGGGCTGGGCGAATCAGACGGTTTCGAGATTTCACCCTCGATTTACGATGAGCTGTTTCAGGCGTGCATGCGCTTTTTCTGGTTGCAACGCTGCGGAGACGCGCTGCCGGAAGACGCGGCAGGCCGTTATGCCCACCCGCATTGCCACACGGGTCTGGCGGTCGAGTATGGCGGGACGCTAAAGCGGGATGTGACCGGCGGCTGGCACGATGCCGGCGATTACGGGCGCTATGTTGTGCCGGGCGCAATGGCGGTCGCTCAGCTGTTGCTCGCCTTCGAGGAGAATCCCGCCCTCTGCGCATCCTTTCACAATCCCCGCTCTCAGACGCCGGAAGCCGGGGCGGACATGCCGGATTTTCTGGCGGAGGTCGCCTGGGAACTCCGTTGGCTGCTCAAGATGCAACGGGAAGACGGCGCCGTCTTTCACAAGGTGACCTGCCGGAGATTCTGCGGCTTCATCATGCCTCACGAGGAAAAGGAGGAACTGGTTCTGAGCCCGGTTTCCCCGGCCGCCACGTGGGATTTTGCCGCCGTCTGCGCCATGGCCGCCCGGGTGTACCGGACCTGGGATCCAGCGTTTGCGGAAACACTCGGCGCCGCCGCCAAACGCGCCTATGCCGCGGCACCGTCCATCATTCTGCCGGGCGGATTCAAAAATCCGCCGGATATCCTGACGGGCGAGTATGAAGACGCCTGTACGGAAGATGAGCACTGCTGGGCCGCCGCGGAACTGTACCGGACCTTCGGCGACAGCGTTTATCACTGTGATTTTGAGCGGCTCGCCGGACGGCGCATCTTCATCGGTTACGGATGGCGCGATATGGGTGCGTACGGCAACCTCGCGTACCTTGCCACTTCTTTCGAAACCTCCCCCGCCCTTTGCGAGAAAATCCGCGCTGCCATGCTGGCAGAGGCGGAAGCGCGGCTCGCCATCGCAGAAGCGGACGGCTATGGCGTTCCGCTTTCCCGGGATGAATACAGCTGGGGCAGCAACATGGATGCCGCAAACTTCGCCATTCTCCTGATGGACGCAGCCCGCTTCACGCAAAACGCACGCTATTGCGAGGCGGCGGCCGATACCCTGCATTATCTGCTGGGCCGCAACCCGATGGGCCTTTGCTATGTGACCGGCTTCGGAACGCATCCTATCCGGCATCCGCACCATCGTCCCTCCGGCTTCCAGGGAGCTGCCATGCCGGGTATGCTGAGCGGCGGGCCCTGCAGTTGGCTTGCCGATGAACTGGTTCAGTCTGTCTTCACAAAGCAGACGCCGCCCGCCAAAGCACTGCTCGACATGACGGGCAGCTATTCAACCAACGAGGTCACCATCTACTGGAACAGCGCCCTGCTGCTCCTCCTTGCCCGTCTCCTCGCACCGCAACCAAAATAAGCCGCAACATGACAGAACGGACGTTTCCCGGGACCCCGGAACCGCCGTCCGCTTCGGCGTCACACCGACAATCAAGAACCCGGGACGGATGACGCGCGATGCGCTTCCAGCCACTGATACAGTCGGTCTGTAAGCGAATCCACGCGCAACCGCGGCGTCCAGATACGGGAAATCTGAATGGGGTCATGCGCCCCGCTTTCCCATGCATCGTATTCCTGCAGAAGGGCCTCCGCGAAAGCCCGGGAAGAATTCCAGGCTTTCGCCACGGTGCCCACTCCCGCCTCGGAAAACATCTGCAGATGGTTGAGCTCGCGTCCAAAGACAATGGAACAACCGCAGCACACGGCCTCAAATGCAACAATGGGGCCGGATTCAACGCCGGAGGGAATGGCCATAATACGGGATTCCCGATAGTACGGACGCAGCTGATCCGGCGGCATCGCCGGCTTTGCCTGAAACCGGGCTTCCAACTCCGGATGCGTATGCACCGCGCGGTCCCTCACCCATTCCGAGTGTCCGCCAATCACCAGCGCGGTGGCGTCCGGCTTCTCCAGCAGAAACCGCACCAACGCATCGGCCAGCAACTTTCCGCGCTTCAAGGGATTCGTCCAATTCACCGCCACAGCCAGCACCTGCTTCTTCTTGGAAGCACAGGACGCATCGTACGAAAATTCATTGAGCACGGGGTGCGGCAATACCAGAACAGGTACGGAAAGACCGTGCTTCTGCGCCCATCGCTCCGAGTTGTGCCGGCAGACATCTCCTTCCGCCGTCAGCGCGTCGAAAAGAGAAAAATATCGGGCCCGAAACGCAGCAGAAGGACGCAACGCCCGTTTTGCTGAATAAGCTGCGGAAAGCATCAGCGAACGGAATACGCCATGTTTCTCACGCATGAGCCAATAGGTTCTGCGAAAAAGCGAAGGCTCCTCCTGCGGAAAATCGAGAAGTCCCAGCGAAGAATCCAGTTTCAGCAGCAGAGGAATGCCCGCCTTGCAGATGGCGGCTGCCACAGGTTCGAGGGAAGGGGCCCACCCTCCGTACAACAGACACAAATCAGCCTTTTGAGCCCGCCAGAATGCCGGGGCGCACCACTGCTCTCTGGTTGCTTTCAGCAAGAGAGGCGACTTCGGAGGGGTCAGCCCCTTCCCATCGTCATAGATGACTTTGACCGCCTCATCGCCACGAGCAACGCATTCCTCCGCAAACCGTGCACCATCCCGTTGCAAATACCGTGCGTCATTGCCATCCCAGACAACCGGAGTCGGAAACAGAAATTTCATGGACAACACCTCGACAAACAGTATTCCAAGCCTACGAAAAACAGTCTCCTCTGTCCAATGATCCCCTGCGCCGGGTTCCTCCCGTCCGTCCCGTCTGCGCTGGCTTCGCTACTCTCCGGGGTCTCTGGAAGTGGGGATACTGGGGCTACTGGGATTGCCGCTTTGCTGCTACGTCGGCTCTGTCCTGTTCGTCGTGTCCGTCCTGTTCGTCGTGTTTTCGGCTCGCGCTGCGCTGGCTCCGCGTGGCTTCGCTGCGCTGGCTACGCTGCGCTGGCTTCGCATCTCTCCGCTCGCATCGCCGGCTCCGCCCCGGCGGCCATGCCGCCAGTCCTGTCCGTCCTGTACGTCGTGTTCGTCCTGTTCGTCGTGTTCGTCGTGTCTGCGCTGGCTGCGCTACGCTGGCTACGCGTGGCTCGCTCCGCTGGATACGCCTTACTCATCCTACGCTCTTTCGTTCGACCCCCTCGGGGTCGTGGCGCTGGCTACGCTACGCTGGCTGCGCTGGCTTCGCATCGCGCAATTGCGAACTGTCCTGTTCGTCCCGTTCGTCGTTCCGTCGTGTTCGTCCTGTTCGTCGTGTTCGTCCTGTTTTCGGCTCGCGACGCGCGGCTGCGCTACGCTGTCTGCGCCCCGGCGGCTGTGCCGCCGAGAAAAGCACTTATTTTACACCTTGGTCGGAACGTAGTGGAGACAGAGTCCGTGTGGCTCTATTTTTTATCTTCCTCGCACGGCTTCGCCCCTCCGTGTGGCTTAAAATTCCTGAAACCCTCGCGCGGCTAAGCCTTCTCTTCTTCCTTCTTCCGTGTGGCTCGCTACGCAGGCTTCGCCCACGGCAAAAAAAAAGCCGGGGGCTGAGTCGTGGAAACGGCTCAGCCCCCGGAAGAAAAATCCTGGCAGCGCGCTACTCTCCCGCGGGCGACTCCCGCAGTACCCT
>CASFKR010000115.1 GCA_949295265.1 uncultured Verrucomicrobiota bacterium
GAGCGCAGCGAAGGGAGCGCAGCGAAGGGAGCGCAGCGAAGGGAGCGCAGCGAAGGGAGCGCAGCGAAGGGAGCGCAGCGAAGGGAGCGCAGCGAAGGGGCGGGGAAAAAAACAGGGGCGCAGGACGGAGCCGTCCTGCGCCCGAGGGGAGAGAGAAGCGATTGCGCGCGGCTCAGTTGCCTGCGCGGAGCTTCAGCAGATTGAAGCGCGCATTGCGCGAGAACAGGCGCGTGGTCGGTGCCGGTTCCGCCCAGTCGTTGGCTTCATAGTAAGCCTGAATCTGCTGACCGAGAGACTCAACCTTCTCATCCGTGATGAGGTTGAGTTCTTCCAGACGGATCAGGAAGGACTGCGCGGAAACACCGATGCGCTGCTTGAAGTTGAGCAGCAGATCCCAGTTCCAGTCCTCCGGCTTGACATTCAGCTGGAGGCAGGTCATCCGGATGAGTTCCTCCGGCATCAGGAACGTAGCGGCAAACGTCTTGGCAAAATGACGGTTGGCGCGGGTATCGACAATCGGGCGGACGCGCGGTTCGCCATTCCGCTCGCGGTTGTTCAGATACAGGAAGGTGTTGGCGATTTCGCAGAGGAGGCGGAACTGCTGACGTTCCGGCGTCGCGTTCTCATTCAGGAACACGAACAGATTGAAGTTCGTGCGGTCAAAGAAGGAGAGGCTGTCAATGCCGTCGGGAAGCGCGGTCTGCAGAATGCGGACTCCCTGCGATTCCAGGAAGTCGACGACATCGAAGAGAATCGTGCTGCCGAGACCCAGCCGCAGACGAATGGCCCGGGCCAGCAGCTCCGCACCGCGCTCCGAGCGGTCAATCGGCATCGTGAACGGAAATTGGGAGATCTGCAGAACGCCCTGCTTCTGTTCAAGGCTCAGATATTCCTTCATGAGCGCATCGAGACGTTCGAAGAGCTCCGCCGGTGCATTTTCCGCGGCGGTCTCGAGCGTCATACGCAGCAGACCCGACGTTTCGGGATTGCGCTCGCCAAACGTTTCCGAAAGGCGGAGAGAAGCGCTCTCGGTGTACGTTGCAGGAGCAATCAAATCATGCAGAGGCACCTGCAACGCCGAGGAGATGCGGCCCAGCGTCCGGAGCGAGGGCGTATTTTTATCGGCTTCCAGGTTGCAGAGCTGCGTGGGCTTCATATCGCAAAGCCGCGCCAACTCGCTCTGGCTCATGCGACGTTTCTTCCGCAAAGTACGGACAATGGAGCCTACTTTTGGGAAGAGTTCAGTGGAGGAGGAATTATCGACCGGATCGGTCTTTGGGGTATTTTGTTTGTTCATGGCACCCATTGTAGCAGAAAAAGTGGAAAGTGTTAATACTATTTTTATTTCCTGAAAAAGCGTTCACCCGCGCCCCCTTTTTCAGGGGTTCGCTCCATGTTGAAAAACACGGTTTGCGGAAACGGTTGCATGCGTTTTTTCGACCGCTTCTTTTACGAGATTCCAATTGATTGAATTTTGTGAAATTACGATGAGATTCCGCATAAAGCCCATGTCTTTTATGGCTGGGACGAGGGAAGCCGCCGACTTATTCAATTCGACTCTTTTCCGCAGTGCTATAAGGAAAATTGTAATCGAGAGCCGGAACCGACCCCCGTAAATTGCGCCTCAAAGTGATGATTTCGCGTTCCCGGCAAGATGGTGCGATGATGCGAAACAGGGGGCAAGAGGGCGCAATATGCGGGGGCAGTGCGGCGCGGAGAGACGCCGGACGGCGCAGGAAAATGGGTCAGGTGAGCGAGAGCGAACCGGCGATGACGGACTCGATGCCGGAGGCGGTTTGGATGCGCAGCGTTCCGTCTTCTGCGGCACCCGCCTCCTCGCCCGTCACGGTTGAGCCGTCCGGCAGGGCGATGGCAACGCGCTTCCCCAACAGCGCATCCATTTCATTGAATTGGCGCACCGTTTCGGCGATGCCGTCGGGCGCTTCGAGGCGCGTGACGGCGTCCTGAAGCGCATCCAGAAAGGCGTCCACGAGCGCCTGGCGGTCGAAGGGGTGCCCCGCTTCGACCGCCAGCGAAGTTGCCGGGAAAATGGGATTTTCCGGAAGCTGCTCCGCCGCATTGTTGACGTTGATGCCGATGCCGACCACCACGGCGGGAAGGTCCGGCGCATGGGCGGGGCACATCTCGCAGAGAATCCCCGCCAGTTTGCGTCCGTTGACCAGCAGATCGTTCGGCCATTTGAGTCCGACCGGGAGCCCGGTTGCCGCCCGGAGTGCCGATGCGGCGGCAACACCGACGGCCATGGTCGTCATGGGCAGTTTTTCCAGCGGTAGCCGGGGACGCACGATGACCGAGAGGTAGATGGCGATGCCGGGCGGGGACATCCAGGCGTGACCGCCGCGGCCGCGACCGGCGGTCTGTGTTTCGGCGAGGACGACGGTGTAGGCGTCGGCACCGTCGGCAGCCAGATCGAGCGCGATATTGTTCGTCGATTCCGCCTCCATGAGGTGAAGTATGGGCGGTTTGACCATTCGCTGTTGCATAAAAGAATTCTCCGTTGGCACGAAAGCGGGCGGGGCACCGCCGAGCGGGCGGCAGGCGGACCGGCAGGGCGTTAGACGCCTTCCGGGAGGACGGCGGAAAGGAAGCGTTCGGCACCCGCGTAATCGCGATGCGGGCGGATGTCGCTGTAGCCGGCCTCGGCGAGATAATCCGCCATGCTTTTTGCCTGCCGGGACTCGGCGTCCAGTTCGAAAAAAAGTTCGCCGCCGGGCACGAGGAGCATCAGTGCGTCATCGGCAATCTGGCGGAGAATATCCATCCCGTCCGGTCCCCCGTCGAGCGCGAGACGGGGCTCGTGCCGGGCGACTTTGGCGTCGAGCTGTTCGCAGACCGCCGTCGGGATATAAGGCGGATTGGAAACAATGGCGTCGATGGTGGCGGGGTCCAGAAAATCGCCCAGATCGATGCCCTGGGACAAATCGAAAAACAGGATGCGGTCGGCCACGCCGAGAGCGGCGGCATTTTCTTTTGCCAGGGCGAGCGCGTCCGGGGAAACATCGATGGCGATGACGCGGGCGGCGGGCAGTGCGCGGGCCAGCGCGATGGCGATGCAGCCGGAGCCGGTGCCCCAGTCGATGAGCCGTGGCTGCGGCGTGGCACGGAGGCGCCGGGATTGGAGCGCCAGTTCCACGAGCTGCTCGGTTTCCGGGCGCGGGATGAGCGCGCGGGCGTCCGTTTTCAGGGTGAAATCCCGGAAATCCCACTGTCCGATGACGTATTGCAGGGGTTCGCCCGATGCGATGCGCTGCATGCCGCGGCGCATCGCCTCCAGCCACGAGTCCGGCACGGTCTTTTGCAGCCAGGGGACCAGTTCCGAGCGTTTGCAACGCAAGAGCCGCGCGACCAGATGCTCAGCCGTTGCCCGCGGGGCGTCGACCCCATGGGCGGCAAAGTAGCGTGTGGTTGCGGTGAGAATCCACTCGAAGGTTTTTGGGGAATCAGTCGGCTCGGGCATGCGATGTCATCCTCAGAAATCAGAAACAACAGGTGTTCCGGATACGGAAACGGCATCCGGGCGCTTTTTGCGCCGCCCGAATGCCGTTTCGGTCTCATCCGCCATTCTGCACTCAGAACGGCAGAGCAGCATCATCCATGCCGGGGTCCACGTCAACCGGAGCCGGAGCGGGGGCATAACCGCCGGCCGCGGGGGCGGGGGCAGGCGCAGGAGCGGGCGCATATCCGCCGGCTGCAGGTGCAGGAGCCGCGGCCGCAGGAGCCGGGGCAACGCCACCGCCCGGGACGGTGTCCGCGCGCTCCATGCGCCAGCCATTGAGGTCGACAAAGTGGCGCCCGTTGTACTCGCGTCCGCGAATGTCAAAGGTCACCTTGACCATGTCGCCGATCTGATACTGGTCCAGAATGGAGCAGCGGTCTCTCACAAAACTGAACGCGACGTCCTGCGGATAACGTGCATCTTCATCGCAAACGACAACTTCGCGTTTCTGGAAGTTGTTCGCGCCGTATGACTGCGTCTGGCCGATTTGTTTGATCCGGCCGATAAACTCGTAACTGGTAGACATAACAGGTAGGAATTGAAAGTTTTTCGAAATCCCGAACGAGGTACGGGATGTGCTAAACGACGGGTAGATTTTATTGAATTTTCGATTTTTGCGTCAAGCAAAATCTTTCGCGAGGGCGGGCGAAGCCCCCATTTCTGCCGGTCGGGCGGGGAAGCCCCGCTGGTGATGCCGGTCGGCTTCTCAGGCGGTGGATCACCGCCCGACCGGCCTAAGCCAGCGCAGCGGAGAGGGCCACACGGAGAGAGAGGGGAGGGAGAAAAAGCGAGGTAGCGTAGCGAGGCCGAGAGAGATTTAGAAAATTGAGCCACACGGAAGGGCGAAGCCCCCTTCTGAAGTCTCCACTACGTTCCGACCAAGGTGTTAAATAAGGACTTTTTAGATGGCGGCATGGCCGCCTGAACGAAGTCAAAGCAGCGAACCAGATAAAGGCGCAACGCGCCCGAAGAGATTGTAAAGACAGCCGCCGCCACGACTCTGGAGGAGTCGAAGGATGCTTTAAATGGCACACCCGTGCCCCTCGGGATGAGCGGAACGAATCCCGAGGTAGCAGATACCTCATATTACGACCCCGAGGGGGTCGAACGAAAGTGCGTAGGATGAGTAAAGCGAAGCCAGCGTAGACAGGACGAACACGACGGACAGGACGGACAGGACGAACACGACGAACACGACTGGCGGCATGGCCGCCGGGGCGAAGCCAGCGCAGCGAAGCCAGCGCAGCGGAGCCAGCGCGCTGTTCGCCGGGTTGCGTCCATCCGCAACGGCTACATCGTCCTTACAGCAGACCAGACCAAAACCGCCGATGCTCGCACCGTCCCTGTCCGGCGGAACCTCGCCGCGTGACTTGCCGCCTATCCACCGGCAAACCTCGCCAGCGTCACGCCGACCGTCATTCACCGCTTCCGGACGCACTGTCCGGTCAACTGGGCACCGGACTGCTGTCGCCACTCGTACGCCTCGTACGCCTACGAGCTGACCCACAACGCCACGGAGGTTGCCGCAGATCTGGGACTCCGGAGCACCGGCGTTTTCTTCCGGCACGATCGCGCACTCGCTCCGGTCGGCTCCGGCTCAGAATTCTTCGCCATCAAGCCGGAATCCGTTTGCCATCGTTTGCCATGATGCGTCAGAATCAAGCCCTTTAAAACCGTTTTGAGCAGAATTGTGTCAGGAGAAAACACAAACGCCCCGCCGGAGCAGGATGCAGAAAACCCGCACCAGACCTTGTTTTCGTTAGGTTTGATGCGGGTTTTGTTGATGGTGGCAAGGGTGGGAATCGGACCCACGACACAGGGATTTTCAGTCCCCTGCTCTACCAACTGAGCTACCTCGCCAAAGTTGTCCGTCAACCTGTTTTTGGATGACGTGGGAAAATTTCTATCAAAGTGCCGTGCCCCCTGTCAACGCTTTTTTCATGCTGGTGCCGGAACCCGCCAAATCTGCGGACTTTCCGGAGGAATTCCAGATTCGTTTGACCCACACGACAGCGAGTTTTTGTTTTCCAAAGAGACGCCGAGGGGAAGAAATGGGAGAGAAGAGAGACGCGGGGGAGGCGAAACCTGCGCAAACAGGACACGCAGGGCAGACAGGCCGGTTAACGCCGACCGACAGTGTCGGCGGAGGGGCGCCCCGCGGCTGAATCAATCGGCTGAACGGCAAAAAAGGGCCGCCCGTTCGAAGAGCGGAGCGGCGCTTTTTGGTTTCTTGAAGAACCGGGACTCAGGCGGCGAGCGCCACGGCGGGTTCCGTCGGAGCAGCAGCCGCGGCGGGGGTGTCCGCCGTCAGCGGGTCCCGGGCGACGATCATGCAGCGCAGTGCATTGAGAATGCAGAGGATGAGCACGCCCACATCGGCAAACACGGCCCAGAAGAGTCCCGCCACACCGGCGGCAACGAGGGCGAGGCAGAGTATCTTGATGCCCAGCGCCATGCCGATGCATTCGTAGAGGACGCGGCGGCATTTGCGCGCCATGGCACAGGCAATGGCGACGCGCCGCGGATGGTCATCCATCAGCACCACATCGGCGGCTTCGACGGCGGCGTCGGCACCCAAAGCGCCCATGGCGATGCCGATATCGGCGCGCGCGAGCACGGGGGCGTCGTTCATGCCGTCGCCGATGAAGGCGACACTGCCGGCGGAAGCCTTGGCGGCAGGCGAAGCGTCGTCCGGGAGATACTTTTCGAGAATCGAAACTTTGTCCTCCGGGAGAAGGCCGCCATGGAACTCATCCAGCCCCAGCTCGGCGGAAATGGCACCGGCTTCCTCAGGGCGGTCGCCGCTGAGAAGTACGAGGCGTCCATCCTTTCCGAGGGCGCGGCGCAGGGCGCGCAGGGCCTCGACGACGCCCGGTTTCGGGGTGTCGCGCAGGACAATCGAGCCGATATAGCGGCCGTTTTCAGCAACGCACACGAGCGAGCCGCGCTCTTCCTTCCCAGCTGCATCGGCGGGCAGCGAAATGCCGCACTCTTCGAGCAGACGGGCACCGCCCACGACGACCTCGGCACCGTCGACGCTGGCGATGACGCCGCGTCCCGCCTTTTCCTGCAGATCGGCCACGCGCGAAGGCTCCGGCTTTTTCGCGTACGCCCGAACAATGCCGACGGCGACGGGATGCGCAGAATGCGCCTCCGCAATGGCGGCGACCTCCAGGAGGTGACCGGCCTCGACGCCCGGCGCCGGCTGCACGTGCGTCACATCGAAACGGCCGCGCGTGAGCGTGCCCGTTTTATCGAAAGCGGCGACCTTCAGATGCGCCAGACGCTCGAAGACCTGCGAACCCTTCACGAGGATGCCGCGGCGCGAAGCACCGCCCACCGAGCAGAAAAAGCAGAGCGGGACGCTGATGACCAGCGCGCACGGGCAGCTCACGACGAGGAAAGCCAGCGCCCGGTAGAACCAGACGCTCCACGCCGCGGTGCCGGTCACCGCCGCCTGAACCAGCGGGGCACCCACGGCCACCAGCAGCGCCGCAAGGCACACCACCGGCGTGTAGACCCGGGCAAAACGCGAAATGAACGTTTCCGCGCCCGCCTTGCGGGAAGAGGCGTCCTCCACCAGTTTGAGAATCCGCGAAGCCGCGGAGTCCGAGAAGGAGCGCACGACGCGGATGCGCAGCATACCGGTCAGGTTGACGCAACCGCTGGACACGGTTTTGCCGGGACCGACCGTCGCCGGTTTGCTTTCGCCAGTCAGCGAAGAAGTGTCGAGCGTGGATTCGCCGATGAGGATTTCGCCATCGAGCGGAATGCGTTCGCCGGGAGCGACGATGGCCACTTCCCCGATGTCGACCGATTCGGCGGCAACGCGCTCCTCGCGTCCGTTGCGCACAACAACGGCGGTATCCGGACGCATTTCCACGAGGGAGCGGATCGACTTGCGGCTCCGGGCAACGGCATATTCCTCGAAGAGTTCGCCGACATGGAAGAAGAGCAACACGGCGATGCCCTCGGCATATTCGCCGAGGATGAGGGCGCCGACGGAGGCGATGCTCATCAGCACATTTTCATCGAAGAAGCGACCGCGGAAGAGGCCTCCGACGGCCTCGACGACGACGAGACCGCCGACGACAAGCCAGGACGCGAGGAAAAGCGCGACCTGCGTGCGGGCGGCGAATCCGCCGAAAGCGGCCAGCAGGAGAAGGATGGCGCCGACGGCGATTCGGATGACGTCGGTGCGATGTTCCTCCCAGAAGGAAGGTTCCTCGGCGAAGTGGTTGTCGGCGACGTGGCCGCAGCAGCAGCCATCTCCGTGGTCGTGACCATGGCATGCAGCATCGTGGCAGGCTTCCGGTGCTGCATGGTGCGAATGACTGTGGGTTTCGTGCTCGTGGGTTTTCATCGTTGAGCGGAAAATGCTGTCAATTTATGAATATATGAGCAATCGTTCATATGTCGCAAAGTATACAGACGGCATCCGGCGGGGTCAACCCCGCTTTTCAATGCCGGAGCATTTTCCTTGAAAAGCCGCTGTTGAGAATGGTTTTAGAGGAATTATGTGGGGCGAAGGGAACCACACAGAGGGAGAGAGACGAAAGAGAGAAGGAGCCACACGGAGGGGCGAAGCAGCGTAGCGCGAGCCGAAAACAGGACGGACACGACGGACAGGACGAACAGGACGAACAGGACGGCTCGCCACCACACGCCGCGGAGCGGGCGAGCGCGAGAGAGCAAAGACAGCGGAGCGGGGGGAGCGAGCGCGAGGGCGCGAAGGCAGCGGGCGCGAAGGCTGCGGCGAAGCGAAGGGAGCGAACGCGAGAGCGCGATGGCAGCGGAGCGGAGAGAGCGGAGGCGCGAGAGCGCGATGGCAGCGGAGCGGAGGGAGCGAGCGCGAGAGCGCGAATGGAGCGGGCGAAACGAAGCCTGCGGCGAAGCGAAGGCAGCGAAGCGGGGGGAGCGGAGGGGGAGAGCGCGAAGGCAGCGGAGCGGAGAGAGCGCAGAGAAGAGGAAAGAGCGGAAGCGGTACAAGCGCGACAAAAAAAGACCGCCCCCGCCGTAATGTAAATATCTCTCCAATCCTCACAAAAGTTAGGTGGAAACCTCGGAACAGCGGTCTCACGCTTCCTGCCCGAAGGCAGGCTTGCAATTCCACTGCTGACTCAGCTTCCGGAGAGAGGTGTAGGTTGGGGAGACGAACAGTCCGCGTGCGGGGGCAGCGCCTCTCACCCTACCAAACACGATGAAAACCCGCAACCAGCCATCCCTTTCAGGCTTATCCCGGATTTTTGAGCCACACGGAGGAAGGTTGTGAAACTCAGCCTCGCGATGAGTTTAGAAAATTGAGCCACACGGAGCGTAGCGTAGGCGCTCGAGTTTTAGGAATATTGAGCCACACGGACTCTGTCTCCACTACGTTCCGACCAAGGTGTCAAATAAGGACTTTTTCTCGGCGGCAGAGCCGCCTGAACGAAGTCAGCGCAACCATTGGAGCGACGGCAAA
>CASFKR010000116.1 GCA_949295265.1 uncultured Verrucomicrobiota bacterium
CCGATTCGCGCGATGAATGCATGAAGCACTTTCTGGAGGACAAATATTGGGACGGCAAGTCGTTCTATGAGGTTGCTCCGGATATGGAGTGGATCGATTAACTGGCAGTTGCGGAATTCATATGGACGGCTATTACAGCCGACAGATTGCCGGTGTTGTCTGAAAAGCCGTCCTCCGCGGCTTCGCTCGGGTACACACGACACCCTCCGTTACCGACGGTGAAACACCATCTGTGCTAACCCGGAGAACTTCTCTTACACAACTGCTTCAGGACTCGCTTCGCTCGTCCTTTGCATGCACAGTTCGACCCCTTCAGGGTCGTCATATGGGGGATTCTTAACCTCAGGATTCGCTGGCGCTCATCCCGAGGTTAAGCATGTTTCGACTCCTCCAGAGTCGTAGTGGTGGATATACAGTATTTTCAGTTGATTT
The DNA here is from genome assembly GCA_949295265.1 of uncultured Verrucomicrobiota bacterium. Classification (GTDB taxonomy): domain Bacteria; phylum Verrucomicrobiota; class Kiritimatiellia; order RFP12; family UBA3636; genus JAEDLN01. Next base: position 433 of record CASFKR010000116.1, read on the forward strand.
CGCTCATCCCGAGGGCGGATTTTTCAGCCGACAGATTGCCGATGCCGCCTGAGGTTGCATGATTCGACCCCCTACGATGACTGCTTCATCCGGCGGCTTCGCCACCGTAACAGCTGAGCCCCGCTACACTGGCTTCACCCAGGAGGCTGTTCCGCCTTCAAAAAAAAATAAAATTCTTTGGTCGGGATATAGTGGAGACTCTAAACGCGGCTTCGCTGCGGTGGTTGGGAAACCGCGGCATTGAGGAAAAAGAGAGGGGAATACCGGTTCCCCGATATCCCCCGCTACGGAAGAGAGCCCTGGTTTTGTCACAAACCGGCAAGAAAACGGATTTCCTTCTTGATGAATTCCTTCGAGGAATCCACCACCGGAGCCATCAGCAGATCGGCGGCAATGAACTTGTCACCCGCCTCCAGCAGCCGCTCCTTGAGCTTCTGCTGGAAATCGTACTGGAACTCAGTCGCGATGTTCACCTTGGCGATGCCGCAGGCAATCACTGCGCGGATTTTCTCCGGCGGCGTACCCGAACCGCCGTGCAGCACCAGCGGAATGGGAATCGCTTCGCCGATTTGCCGGGCAAGCTCCACGTTGATTTTCGGCGTGTCCTTGTAGAAGCCGTGCGCCGTTCCGATGGAGACCGCCAGCGCATCGACTTGCGTCTCTTCGTAGAAGCGGACGGTCTCCTCGAGCTGGGAGACCGCCATCGTGCTGCCGCCCATCGGCACATGTCCGATTTCGCTCTCGATCGAGACCCCCGCATCGCGGGCGAGTCTGACCGCCTCGCGGACGGCCGCGACGTTTTCCGCAAAGGGCAGCTTCGACGCGTCGAGCATCACCGAGGTGAAGCCCGCCGCAATGGCGCGCCGGACCTGGTCCACCGAGGACCCGTGGTCCAGGTGGAGGGCGACCGGCACCGACGCCCGTTCGGCGAGGGCGCGGACCAGCGCGCCCAGCGGCTCGCCGTGCCCGTTGCCAATCAGCCGGTTGTAGAGCTGGACGATGACCGGCTGGCCGAGTTCCTCGGCCGCCCGCACAACAGCCAGCGCCGTCTCGTAGTTGCCAATGTTGAAAGCGCCGACGGCGCGTCCTTCCCGCCGGGCGGCGGGAAGGATTTCCTTCATCGTAACGAGCATAAATCAGCCTCCGCGGCTTCTTCCAGCGTCGTGCACTTCAGCCCGGCGGCCTCCAGCGCACCGGCGGTGTAGGCGCTCGCCACGATGACGGGCATGTCGGGTTCCGCCTGCGCCGCAATCTTGCCGGCCAGCATCTTCACCAGTTCCGGATAGAGCCGGTCGAGCACCAGCGCGCCTTCACCGGCGGTGTAGGACTCCTCAACGTTGGTGCCGAACATCCGGTCCTGCACGCCGAGCAACGCGAGCAGTTTCTTCGCGCAGCCGCACTTGAGGTAGTTCTTGAGGTAGTCGCTCGGCAGATAATTCGCAACGCCGGTCTTTCCGGCGAAGGAGAGACGTCCTTCTTCCGCCAGCTTCACGAAGTACCTGGCGGTGAATTTCACCTCGGGAACCAGGGGCACCCCGGCGGCGGCGAAGTCGCATTTCAGCGCATCGGCGGCAGCAGGATTGCTGACCAGCAGGACCTTTGCGCCGGTGCCGTTGACCACCGCGGCGAATTTTTCCATCGCGGCTTTCGCGTCGGCGGCGAAACCGAGCACGTTCAGCGCTTTGCCGATGCAGCCGCCGCGGATGACGGCGGGCGTGATGCCGGCCTGGCCGAGAACGGCTTTCACCGCTTTTTCAATCGACGGACGCGCCGCAGTGCCGGGGTCGACGAAGTAAAGGACATCGCCCGAGCCTTCGACGGTCCAGCTTTCGGTCGCCTTGAGATCGGCGGCGACCTGCTTGACGTTTTCCGGGGCGAAGCCGGCATCGACGATATCGCGGCGCAGGGCGAGCTGTAGCCCGATTTCGTCGTACCCTTTTCCGTCATGGTAGCTGTCGCAGTGGAAGCGGTTCGCGCCGGAGAGGTCGGAGCGGTAGACCGCCTCGATGAAGTCGGCGTTGCCGATTTCCTCCGGATGCATCCGCACCCGGTCGGCAATCAGCGCGCGCCCGCGGGGCGTATCCGATTCCCGTCCGGAAACCTGCCCGACCGCCGAGAGATGGCGGCACATGAAGCAGAACCGGCACGAGGACATGACTTCGGGAAATTGATTGATCTGCATGATTTAGACTCCTTTGAAACCCATCTTGCCGGGATTCATGATGTTGTTGGGATCGAGCTGCTTCTTGATGTCTTCGAGCACACCCATCGCCGGTCCGTAGAGCTCTTTCATCAGGCGGCCGAGTTTGAGGCCGACCCCGTGGTGCTCGTTGATGACGCCGCCTTCGCGGATGGCCGCGCGGATGGCGAGATCCCAGACGCGGTTGTAGAGCGCCGCCGCCTCGGCCGGGTCGTCCGGCGCTTTCTCGAAGATGAAGCGTGCATAGAGCATGCAGCCCCAGTCGTACCAGTGCGAGAAGTGCCCGATGAAGGTCGCTTCCGGGAAGTTCTCTTCCACGACGTGCTTCATCGCCCAGTAGACATTCTCAATCTTGCTGAAGGTGGCAACGGTGTCCAGCGTGCCGAACGCCTGCGGCATATGGAACATGTACGGCGGATAGAAGAACTTGTAGCGGTTCTTCCACCAGGCTTCGCCCGATTCGGTGCCGAGGTCCTCTTTCGGACCGGCGGCGCGGCAGATTTCGCAGGCGCGCTCCATTTGGAGGTCGACCACCTTTTCCGGACCGTCGAACCCGAAGACCAGATACGCGCCTTCGCGGTCGATGCCGAGTACGCGCTTGATCAGGCGCGCGGTTTCCGGACCGTCGTAGAGGCGGACTGCGCAGGGCTGGAGGCGGCTGTGCATCAGCCCGGCGCCGGCGGTCATCGCCGTGTGCATATCCGGGAAGAGGAACGCATGGAATTTGCGCGCCTCCGGAATCGGGTGGATTTTCAGCGTGACTTTGGTCATCACGCCGAGCGTGCCCTCGCTGCCGAGGAAGAGCATGGTCAGATCGGGGCCGGAGGCGTGGCGCGGGACCGGGAGCGTGTGGATGATTTCGCCGGTCGGCGTCACCACCTCAAGCGACATGACCATGTCCTCGATTTTGCCGTACTTGGTCGAGAGCACGCCGGTGCCGCGGTGGGCGAGGAAGCCGCCGATGGTGGCGCAGGCGATTGACGCCGGGAAGTGCATGGTCGAATAGCCCGCCTTTTCCACCGCCCACTCGAGGTGCTGGGCGTTGATGCCGGTTTCGCAGGTCACCGAAAGCGTGCGCGTATCGATCTCAATGACGCGGTTCATCCGCTTCATGTCGAGAATGATGCCGCCGTAAATCGGCAGGGCGCCGCCCTGGGAGCCGGAGCCGCCGCCCCACGGCGTCACCGGAATCTTGTACTGGTTGGCAATCTTCATCACCTTGGCGACCTCTTCGGTCGACCCGGGGTGGACGATGAAGTCGGGCTTCTGCGGCTCGCCGCCGCGGTCGTGCCACATCTCCGGAATCCAGTAGTAGTCAATCGAGTGGCCGAGTCCGTCGGCCGCTCCGGAGTTGACGAATTCCGCTCCGACCGCATCCACGAGTTCGCAGCGGACCATCTGGTACATATAGTTGTCTTTAGCCAGTTGCATGGTCTTTCCTGTCTCAGGTTAAATGATTGTAATGCCCATCCATTTCGCGAAAAGTTTCAGCTCTGCGGTCACGTCGCCGTGAATCAGCGCATAGTGGTGCTCCACGCCCTCTTCGATGATGGTCTCAATCAAGTCGGAGACCTTGTCATCGAACCGGACCTGGAGCGGCGTTCCGCGCAGCAGCTGTTCGGTTTCCAGCGCGGTGCCCGCAGCCACAAAGAGGCGGTAGCCGCCGTCGCGGTCCTCGCCGATGCGCATCAGCGTCACCCGGCCCGGCTTGAGCGGGAATTCGCAGCTGACGCCCTTGACGCCGCCGCCGTCGATGATTGAATGCTTGCAGAAGCGCGGTTCGCAGCCGCCGCGGCAGAGGCTCGGCGCCGCCGCGCCGCAGTGCCACACGACGCCGGTGTTCGCTTTTTCGTCGAAGCTGATGAGGTCGCAGAAGAAGGGCTTTTCGTCCGGGACGAGCAGCGAGCCGAGCTTCATCGTTACGGTGCCGATCATGTCGCCTTCGCAGCCGGTGACGTATCCGGCTTCGTTGAGCAGCCCGATCAGCGCGCAGACGCCGATGCCGTAAATGTCGCTGAATTCCGGCCAGCAGCGGATGGCAAAGGCGTCCAGCCTGTACTTTTCCGCGGTTTCGACGAACGCCTGGAAGAGCGCCTTGAGCCGCCGCCGTTCCTCGGCGGTGATGTCAGCCGAACGGATCGGATCGGCCACCGGAGCGCTCGGTTCCGCGCTGTCCGCGAAAATCTTCCGAGCCTTTTCCACCACTTCGAGCATCGTGAGCTTCTCGGTGGAGATGCCGAAGGTGTCGAGCAGCTGAAGTTCGTCGTAGTTGCTCGCGTAGAAGCCCGGGACGCGCCCGCCGACCGAGCCGATGCGCAGGTTGCGCAGCCCCTTGACCGCGGCGACGACGCGCAGCTTGCGGCCGATGGCTTCGATCGCTTCCGGGCCTTCGCCGTAGACGAAGGTGTAGGGGAGGCGCATCTTCCAGAGCGCGTGGGCGTTGCAGTTGGTGCCGCAGAAGCTGTTCTTCTGGATGCGGCCGCCATCCCACGGCGGTTCAGGTTCGGACCAGAAAATCACCGGTACGCCGAGCCGTTTCGCGGCGGCGGGCACCACTGCTCCGAGCGCAAAGCTCAGGAAGTGGACAATCACCGCATCGACGCGCTCTTGCTCGAACTTCGCGATGGAGGAATCCGCTTCCGCCTCGGTGACGATAATCCGCCCCTCTTCGATGATTTCGGCGTCGAGTTTTGAAAACATTCCAACGACCTCGGCGCGGCGAATTTCCTGTTTGCCGTTGACCCAGCTGCCTTTGACCAGCGGCAGGTATCCGACCTTCAACTGTTTCATGATCTTTTCCCTTTGTAAATCGGCGCCAGTGCGTCATGTACGGCGCGATAGGTTTTGAAGAGTTCCGAATAGTTCGCGCTCAGCGCCGGATCCGGTTCAATCCGGCGGGAGATGGTGAGGCACGCGCGGACCGCGCTCCGGCAGTCGGGGTAGATGCCGATGCCGGTTCCGGCCAGCAGCGCGGTGCCGAAACTGGCGTCGCCGGGCGACGGCAGTTCAACCGGCACGTTCATCACGTTGCAGACAATCTCGCTCCAGATCCGGCTGCGCGCACCGCCGCCGATCAGGAAGATCCGCTTCATCGGCAGTTCCAGTTCGTCAATCAGCCGACGGCAGTCGCGCAGGCTGTACGCCACACCTTCGAGCAGCGCCCGGAGCATGTCGCCGCGGGTGCTCCCCATTCCGAGCCCGATGAAACTGCCGCGCAGGTTCGCGTCCCAGTACGGGCAGCGCTCCCCCTGCAGATAGGGGTGGAAGAAGACGCCGTTCGCCCCGACCGGGCTCGCCTCGGCCAGGCGGTCCATCAGCTCGTAACTCTTGATGCCGAGCTTCTCCGCCTGGCGTTTCTCCGCCTCGCAGAACAGGTCGCGGAACCAGCGCTGGCAGACCGCCGCCGCATTGGTCGCCGAAACCGTGTACCACATACCCGGCACGATGTGCGAATAGGTGAGCGTCTGCGGATGCGGATGCGCTTCGGCGGTCATTACATTGACGTTGCCGGCGGTGGCCAGCTTGACGATGGCGTCGCCCGGCTCGATCGCTCCGGCGCCGTAATCTTCGGTGGCGGAATCGGAACTGCCGCAGATGACCGGCGTTCCGGCGGGAATTCCGGTCTGTTCGGCGGCTTCCGGCGTCACTTCCCCGACCCGGTCCACCGGGTTCACCAGCGCCGGCAGTACCTCGCAGGAGATGCCCGCCAGCGCCGCCAGATCCTCCGACCAGGCGCGCTTCTTCATGTCGTAGAAGAGCGTTCCCTGCGCCTCGATGTAATCGGTCACGGCAACGCCGGTCATCAGGTAGCGGACGTAATCCTTGACGAAAAGGATGTGCCGGGTGCGGCGCAGCACCTCCGGCTCGTGCTTCGAGAGCCAGCGCAGCTGCGGCAGGGTCCAGGTCGGCGTCGGGTGCTGATAGGCAGTCGCGTAGATGCGTTCGCCGTGCTCCGCTTCCAGTTCGGCGCACGCGGCGGTGCTGCGCTGGTCGGTCCACATGATGGTGCGGCGCAGCGGTTTCATCGTGCCGTCGAGCAGCACCGCATTGTGGGTACTGCCGTCGAAGGCGAGCGCGGCAATCCGCCGGAAATCCACGCCGGAGGCGCGGACCCGGGCGAGCGCGGCGCACATCGCCTCAACCCAGTCGCCGGGTTCCTGTTCCGCCCAGCCGGGGTTCTCGTACCAGGTCCGGTACTCGGCCGAACTTTCGCCGACAAGGTGTCCGGCGGTGTCGATCAGGGTGACTTTGCAGCCCCCGGAACCGAAATCGATTCCGAGCAGCAGGTCGCGCTCACTCATCGTGTCATTTTACCCAAGCGTGAGCGGGATCCTTCGAAGAAATCAGCCCGCGGTTGACCGCGCCGGTCATGGTCCAGAGGTAGTACATCTGATAGCCGGGGGCGCCGCAGAGCGGATGGTAGCCTTCGGCGATGGCGACGGTGTCGTAGTTCTTGACGGTGTACGTCTCGTCAATCCGTCCGTCCGGCGTATAGATCTTCTGGATGCCGAAGCCCTGCGGCGGATCATAGAGGTAGAAGTAGGTCTCCTCCATGTCGATTTCCTCGGGCGGATTGTCGACATCGTGGCGGTGCGGCGGATAGCCCGACCAGTTGCCGGAGGGGATCAGCCCTTCGCCGATGTAGAAGTGCTCCGAATCGAAGGTCTCATCGATCATTACGGTCGCCTGTCGCGTAAAATTGTCCCGCCCGATGGAGAAGGTGCGGGTCATTTCCGGCGTGATGACGGTCGGCCGTGCGGTGTCGCGGCTCGCCGGGGAGGCGTTGACCGCGATTTGCACATCGGTGAGCGCAGTGACGGTGTACTTCGTATGGCGCGGCAGATAGACCGTGTGCGGCTTGCCGTCGAAGACGGTCTTGCGGCCGCCGACCTCGGCGAAATCGAATCCGTCGCCGGAGACCCGGCATTTGCCGCCGAGGAGCACCAGCGCTTCCTCGAACGAGCCGGTATCGCTTTGGTGGCTCTCTCCGGCACGCAGGACGAGCAGGCCGAAACTGGTGAGTTTCATGTTGTACTCGCCGACCGTGAAAAGCCGGTTGAATCCGGGGTTTGCGGGGCAGTGAATCAAGCAATTCTGAGTGTTCATGCTGCGTTACTCCTGTTCTTTGAGAAAGGTTTCGACCTGTTCCAGCGTCGGCAACCCGGCGCGCGCACCGAGTTTGCCGCATTTGATGGCCGCGACCGCCGAGGCGAATCGCGCGCACACGCCGATATCCTGCGTCTGCAGATATTTGAAAGCGAATCCGGCGTGGAAGGAATCTCCCGCGCCGGTGGTGTCCACGACCGGCACCGGGAATGCCGGGACCCGGCGGATCTCCCCGTTGTCGCAGAAAATCGAACCGCCCGATCCCAGCGTGATGCCGGTCACCTTCGCCTGAAATTTCGCCAGTTTCATCAGCGCCCGGTCGAGGTCCTGCTCGCCGGTAAAGGTCCGGGCGAAGTATTCCGAGGCGATCAGGAGGTCGGCCAGTTCCACGAGCTGTTCGACGCCGGGGCGGATGGTTCCGGCATCGAAGTTGAAGAGTACGCCGTTTCCCTTTGCGCACCTGGCCGCTGCCAGCGCCGCCTCGGGATGATGTCCGTCGAGGTGGAGCATTTTCGCTCCGGCAATCACATCGCACGGCACTTCTTCCGCAGTGAGCAGCCGCAACCCGTTGTGGGTCCATGCCACACTGCGTTTTCCATCGGCATCAATCCAGCAGTAGGCCATCGGTGACCCGCATCCTTCCCGCAGCGGAATCCGCGAGGTGTCAATTCCTTCGCGGGCAAGGTCGGCGAGAATCCGCTTGCCGCCGTCGTCATTGCCGACGCTGGTCACGAACATTGTCCGCAAGCCGAGCCGCGCCGCCGCAACAGCCGCATCCGCCGCCGGGCCTCCGCCCTGGATTTGATGCTCGGTAATCTCGACCTTGTGGTCGATCGGGATTTGCGGCACCCGGCACAGGTAGTCATTGCTGCAGTAACCCATGGCAACAAATTCCACCGGAGGATTCGGGTTCTGGTTCATGTTGTTCATTTCTGAATAAGATGGGATTCTGCTTTGTTTTTTGGGATAGTATACCCTGTTTCCGCCAAAAGCAAAAGCCCTTTCACGGTCGCAGTTGTTCATAGTTATGGACACCAAGCCCAAAAATGGAAAAACCCCATTGGTCAAATTCAAGGACACCGAACGGGGACTTTTTTTTCTATCATGAAAGGGTATGAAAACTATGGCCAACCAGACATTCTCGGATATCCTTCCCGACAAAAGGAACCAGTACGCCCGCCTGAAAAGCAAAAAGGCTAAGAGCCGCTTTTTG
>CASFKR010000117.1 GCA_949295265.1 uncultured Verrucomicrobiota bacterium
ATTCACCCATTGGGTGAAACAGAAAAACCGAAGCAAAGCCGCGGTTTTATTGGCTTAAATGGCGATTCGCGACGTCCAACTGCCGAATTTAGGTTAAAAGAAAGAAATGAACACGACACAACAAGACACTTTTCCGACCGAAACGGCGCGCGCCGTCGACCCGCTGGATGCGTGGAGCGACGCGGAGCAAGCCGCGTTCGGGTACCTGTGCCGCGTTACGGACACGCAGCCGGAGGTTGCCGCCTTCCTCGGCGAAATCGACGGCGTGATGGATTCGTGGTACTTCGCGAACGACGTGCAGAACCGTGGCGGGGAGGTGAACTTCGCACCGGCTCCGCACCCGACCTTCGTCCTGCCCTACGTTCTCGTAGCGACGTTCTCGTCCCGGCGCGCGCTTCAGCGGTTCGTCATGAAGGTGTTTCAGGCTTGCCCGGTGCGCCCCGGCGGCGCGCTTGAGTGTCTCCGGCTTTCCGAGGACGGCATCGGTGCCATCCGCCTCGGCAGCAAGGTGTTTTTCAACGAAACGGAACCGCGGGCGTTCTGGCAGGTCACGCTCACGTTCGATTTGGTGGTGAGGGTCAAGCCATGAAGTTTGTTGGCAGGGTCAAGCCGGGATGCGGCTACCCGGAAGGCGATATCGTAGAACTGGAACCCGGAGAACGGCTGTTCAGCTGCGGGGGTGAAGACTACGTTCTGCGCGATGCGAAGGGGGACGAGGTCGCGGATACCGGGAAGAATTTCCCGTATGCGTACGGGTTCCTGCTTCTCGCACAAGAGCATAAAGACAGAAACCATGAGAAATTTAGCTGGATTTACCTCTTCGACCCGCGCCTGATTGCGTCATGCATCAAGGTGACACTTAAAGAAGAAGAGAAGATTGATGCTCTCCGGAAGCGTATCAAACCGGGGGACGTGCTCTATAAGTTTTATAGCAGCGTGGAAGGAGAATGCGTCCCGTTTGAAAGCCTTGATGAGGCTGTGCGGTATATCAGGGAGCATCTCAAAACGGTGAATGAAGACCCGGTTTACGAGAAAGACCCGGCAACCGGATTTTTCTGTCTGCACGAGATTTTCAAGGGGTACCTTTCGCGATGCTAGGCGATGCCGAATGAGTTTTTTGCTTGTCGAGGGCGGGCAAGGCGGCGTAGTAGTTGGAAACCTTCTGCTCTCTAGAAACTTTCCCGACATACACGCGCGGAAGCCCTGTGGTGTCGGCATTGAATTCATTCTCGCTGTCACTCAAGAACAGGTCCCCTCGCCCCTGATGCGGTTCCCAGAAGTAACCGGCAAGGACGCGCGGGTAAGGTACACGCATGATGGTGCCGTGCGCGGCCATGACAACTACCGTTCTACTGACGGAGAAGGACTCCGCCGCGCCCATGTTCGTCGGCGTGTACGTTTCGCGGGGTTTAACCCCGTTCGGAATAGCGTCTTTATACTCGGTACGAAACAAAATGACGTAGCCCTCCTTGCGATTGTTCCCTTCAAAGTCAGCGTTTTCGAGGAACAGCTGGAAAGCGGCTTTGTATGCGGACTGCGATTTGCGGTACCTTTCCCGCTCGTCATCCGTGAGTTTCTGCCACGCATCCCACGCGGCTTTATAGTGCCGAATCTGCGAAGCCTCCCACCCGTGCGAGGCGATTCCTGCACCGCCTTTGTATGGATTCGCGTTTAGTCCGCGCGACTCCATTTCGATGATTTTCGTGCGGCAGGAAAGTTCGTTCCATGAGTTGCCAGCCTGAGAATTGAACTGGTCGATAACCGCTTCGTATTTCAGCCCCTTCCTGTCCATGTAGTCCTTCAGGTGCATCGGCAGCGAGGTATATTGCCCCGCCTGGTTCGTCTTGTTCCTGTCCGTGCGGCAGTTGCCGTAGTCGATGCCCGGCTTGATGGTCTGCTGGCACTCCGTGCGGAACCCTTCCTTCACGAGTTCGAGACAGTGGTACGCGATGCGCTCCTGCTCATCGTCCTTGTAGCCTTGGTCGGCGAACTTCGCGGCGCGGTTTGCCAGCTCCGCCGTCTCCTTGACGCGGGACTCAACAATCGCCCTGTTCCGGTCAGACAGGAACGGAAGAACCTTCGACCAGTCCCGCGCCGCCGCCTGACGAATCATCTGAATCGGGCGCGAAGACCCGATGTATCGCCTGTTGTTGCTTGACGAGGTAATCGTGAACAGCTCGTCCGGGTAGCCGGTCTTCCACGAGTCCTTGGTGCCGCCCTGCGCCCGGAAGCCCATGCTGCCGCCGTTGTCGATGTGCCACGGAACGCCGGATTTGTCGATGAGGACATTATCCCCAGCTAAGCCTAGTCCGTCCCAGTCGGCGAGGATCGCGTCCACGTCCGCGTCCGATGCGAGACGCGTCGCCATCTTTTCCCGTGCGGTTGTGTCTGCCGCGCTCCACCAGTCACTGAGCGACTTCGTGCCATCGATGAACACGGAGAGCTTGACGGTGCGCCCGCCGACGTCATAGAGGCGGCACTCCGGCACCGCCAGCCCCAACGCGCGTTTGGCGTTGTCGGCTTCCACTTCGGAGCGGATGTGCGCCGCCTTGTCGGCCTCCGCGTCCAGCTCCGCTTGCGTGACGACCTCGAGCCGGTGGATGCCGTTCGGGGGGAACACGCCAGCACCGGAGGACACTGAAAAAAGGGGGCAAGAAACGGATTTTTTCATCCTTGTTGCGGGCGTTTCGATGATGGTATCCTGCCCGTAAGCGCCGCCCAGGAAACGTCCATTTCGGCAGACACCAAAACCCGCCAGATATCACCCCATGAAACTGACCGCCTATTTTCTGCGCATCTGCGCCGCCTGCTTCGGTGCCCTGCTGTTCTCCGCGCTGAGCGCATCCGCGCAAAATGCACCCGCAGCAACGCTCGGACAAAGCGGCATCGCACTGCCCTGCGGCCAGGAGACGCTGACGCTCTCCTGGCCCCTGCTCGCCTTCAACGACGGGCGCGAGCGCATCGCCCCCGAAGCGGTCTCCCTCCAAGGCTCTTCGGCTTCGCTCACCTACCCCGGCGGCGGCAAAGCGCGCATCACCGCCTCCGCCGGCGCCATCGCTTTTTCGTTCGACGCCGCCCCCGCAGGGCTCAAAGCCTATCGCTTCGATCTGCACATCCCCATGACCTTCGCCGAGGGCGGCACCTGGCGCGTGGGCGACCGCTCCGGTGCGTTTCCCCGGGAAAAGCCCACATCCAACAAACTCTATCAGGGCAATGCCGGAACCATCTCCTTTGCGCCGCCCGGGGACGGGGCGCCGCTGTTCCTCCGCTTCCCGGAGTCATTCGGCTGGCTTGAACTGCAGGATTACCGCGAATGGAACTGGGAGATTTTCGGCTGCTCTTCCACGACCCCGTACAATGCGGACAAACGCGTCGTCGTCGTTGCCTTCGACACGCAGGAAACACGCCTCGAAACACATCGCCGCGCGGCGGAAACCGCTTATTTCGCGGCACAGGGCAACACCAAAAAGCCCGTTGCGGAAAAGCCGTCGCTTGAAGTTGCCCTGACCGGCGGCGGGCTCCGGCTTCGCGCCGGCAGCATGGGCGAATTCACCCTCTCCCACCCGCGGCTCAATCTCGAAGGCGTGGAAGGCCGCTCCAAACCCGTTGAAACCCGCGTCGACGGCGACCGCGTCCGCCTCGCCTACAAAAAGGGTGGCGTTCTCAACGGGATGCTCGACCGCCGGAACCGGCGCATCACCTACACCTTCGAAAAGAAGCCCGCCGGACTCAAAGGCCGGATGCACGAAATGTTCATCCCCTTCAACTACAACCAGGGCGGCGCCTGGGAGATCGATGGCGCCGGGAAGCCTTTTCCCGCCGTCAAGGGCGGTGCCAAACTCTTTCAGGGACATGGGCGCGAACTCGTCCTGCAGGATCCCAACCGCTCCCGGCTGGGCCTCTCCTTCCCTGCCCATACCTACATCGAAGTGCAGGACAACCGCGAATGGAACTGGAATATCTTCTGGTGCTCCTTTATGACACCCGGCAACGCTGACACCTTCTCCGTAGACTACGCGCTCGACGTCTCCGCCTGGGCGCAGCGCCGGCTGGTCGATGAATTCGGGCAGGTCCCGCGCGACTGGCCCGGCAAGATCACCTCCGCCGAAGCGCTCCTCGAGGATGCGCAGCGGGAGGAGGCGCTCTACCGCGCGTGGGCGGACGCCTTCGCCGACCCCGCCCGCGCATGGACGCACGGCGGCACCGCGCTCCACCCCGCCCGCCGCTCCGTTTGGGGCGGTCTGGACGGCGCCGGAAAGGCGCTCGACCTTTCCGCGACGGGCTTCTTCCACGTCGAAAAGAAAACCATCGGCGGCCGGGAACGTTGGCTGCTGGTCGACCCCGCCGGGGAACCCTTCTTCCACCTCGGCATCTGCTGCTTCGGCGCGAGCGATGATTACACGGACGTAACCGGACGCCGCGCCGGCTTCGCGTGGCTTCCGCCGCACGAAGGCCCCTTTGCCGCAGCCTGGAAGGACAAGCCCGGCGACTGGTGGCATACGCGCGCCGTCTCGTTCTACAAAGCCAACGTCATCCGCAAATACGGCGCGTGGGACGAAGAGGCACAGGCGCGCCGCCACATTGCGCGCGTCCGCGCCGTCGGCTTCAACTCCGGCGGCGCCTTCTCGGCACGCCCCGCCGCCATGCGCGAAGCGCGCTTCCCGCACGTCGCCACGCTGCCCACCGGCGGCGCACGTCCCCTGCCCAACGTCCGCGGACTCTTCGACCCCTTCGACCCGGAAACGCCGGGCCGCCTCGACGCCGCCTTCGCCAAGGCGCTCACACCGCACAAAGACGACCCCCTGCTCATCGGCTACTACATCGCCAATGAACAAGGGCTCGAGGACATCCCCACCGCCATCCCGGCGCTCAACGGCACCTACGCCGCCAAGCGCGAACTCGTCGCCTTCCTGCGCCGGCGCTATGGCGGCGACATCGCCGCCTTCACCGAAGCCTGGAAATATGCGGCCCCCTCGTTCGAAGCCCTCACCGACATCGGCCTCCCCGTCGCCACGCGCGCCGCCGCCGCCGACATGTCCGCCTTCACGGAACGTCTCCTCGACCGGTATTACCGCCTCGTCCACGACACCTTCCGCCGCTACGACCCCAACCACCTGCTCATCGGCTCACGCTGGCAGCCCGGCACCGCCAACAACGAAATCCTCTGCCGCGTCGCCGGGCGCTATCTCGACATCGTGAGCATCAACTACTACACCGCCGCCATCGACCACGCCTTCGTCTCCCGCCTCTACGAATGGACCGGCGGCAAGCCCCAGTTCTGGAGCGAGTTCTACTACACCGCCTCCCGGGAATCGAACAACGCGCCCTCCTCCAACGACCTGCCCACGCAGCGCGAGCGCGGGCTCGCCTACCGCAACTACGTCGAAGGCGCCGCCGACCTCGGGTTCGTCGTGGGCGTCGAATGGTTCACCCTCATCGACCAGGCGGCCACGGGACGCTTCTTCGAAGGTCAGAACGGCGAGCGCAACAACACCGGGCTCTTCAATGTGCTCGACCGCCCGTACCGCGATCTCTTCGACGGCATGCTAGAGGCCAACGCCAACGTCTACCGCGTCTGGTTCGGTGATGCCGAGCCCTACCGCTTCGAGCACCCGCGCTTCCAGCCGCGGCGCACGGACGCCCGGCGCACGGTCTCCGCCGGACGCCCCGTCGGCCCCATGTCCGTCGACGGTATGCAGAGCGGCTACCCCGGGCGCCCGCCCGAGCTGATTTCCGCCGACCGCATCGTCTCCGGCACGGACGACCCCGCCTTCAACGCCTCCTTCAAGGTCGCGTGGGATGACGCCCATCTCTACCTGCTCGTCGCCGTCCGCGACGCCACCCCGTTCTGCGCCGACAAATCGCTCCCCCATGCCTGGAACGGCGATTGCATCGAACTCTTCCTCGGGCACGAAGCGCCGGAACAGGGCGGACCCCTCCTCGCGAGCGACCGCCAGATTCTCCTGCGCGCCTCGCCCGAAGGCGGCGCCTACGTCCCCCATGCCACGGTCCCCCACAACATCCGGACCGCCGTCATCCCCGCCGCCGACGGCGCCGGCTACACGCTCGAAGCCGCCATCCCCTGGGCAACCATCGACTTCAAGCCGAAAGAAGACGTCAAACTCCTCTTCGATCTGGCCGTCGACAATGCCGATCCCGGCGAGCCCCGCTCCCAGCAGCTCATGTGGAACGGAACCCACCGCAACTCCTCCGACCGCTCCGCCTGGGGCCTCCTCCACCTCGTCCCCTGATTTCCCATGTTCCGTACCGCTCCCGCTGCTCTTCTCCTCTGTTTCTGCGCCACCCTCTCCCCCGCCGCCGTCTGGACTGGCGGGGGTGGGGACAACCTCTGGTCCTCTGCCGCCAACTGGGACACGCTCTCCGTTCCCGGCACCGAAGCGTTCGCCGTCTTCCCGGCTTCGGAAAGCACCACCGCCGTGATGCTCGACGCGTCCGCAACCATTGCGGGCATCGCTGCGACCAATTCCCTCTCCCTCAACGGTGAGTCGCTTCACCTCACCTCCCCTGAACCCGTTCGTGCCGCCTCCGGCGTTACACTGAACTTCTCCAATCCGGTATCGCTCACGGCAGACGCCGCCACGCTTTCCGCCTACGGCGCCACCCTGATCATCTCGTCCAACGCCTGCACCGCCGCCGGTCCCGTCTCCGCCCCCATCCGCACCCTTTCCACCCGCGACGGAGCCCTCCTCACGCCCGGGTTGACGCTCTTTGGAAACGCGAATTATTACGCGTGGCAACCGACCCTCTCCGTACAGGGAACGGCGCCGGACGGTCTCACCGGTCGCCTCGTTTCCGGCATGAATCTGCTGGATGGCGGACAAGGCTGGAACCTCTCCATCGACGGCGGCACGGAAACGCTCGGCGCCCTTTCCTTCGGCTTCGCCGCGCCGCATGCCGTCAACCTCACAAGCGGTGCCGCCCTCGAAGTCGCCGCCTTCCGCGCGCAACCCGGCGGCCTCCTCCGGCTCTCCCTCGCCGACGGCGCCTCCCTCCGCCCGCTGAATGCAGTCAATCAGGGCGGCGTCTTTGCCCCATGGCTCTTCCTCAACGGCTCGTCCGGGCTCTCCCTCACCCGCATCAATGAGAGCGGTGTGCTCGACGCCTCTGTCCCATGGCAGTCCTCCCCCGGTTCGGATACGCCGGACGGCTCGCCGTGGCAGATCAGCCATTCGGCCGTCACACAAACCGTCAACCATACCATCTCTGCGCTTCGCCTCTACGGACAATCCTCCCTCGAACTGGGCGGACACGACCTGACCATCCGCCAGGGAGCCATCCTCTTCGACAGCTACAACCCAAAACGGATCCGTGCCGACCTCGGAGGCACCCTGCGCTTCGGCGGCAAAGACCTCATCTGCCCGGTAGCTGCCGACACCATCGTTTCCGCCCCCATCGAACACACCCCCGAAGAAGCCCAATCGCAGCCTCCGTCGATTCTCCTTCCGCAATTCTGGGGAAGTTTCTGCCTTTCAGGCGAAGATCGGGTCGGTCAGTGGTATGGCATTTTTCTGCAGGACGCCAATTGCACCTTCGAACTCTCAGGCCCTTCCGACCGCACCTTCACAGGTCCCATCGTCGGCAAATGCTTCTTCCGTAAGACCGGGACCGGCACACTCCGTTTTGAAGGACCGCGCTACACTTCCGACGGCGGACTTTATTACGCCCTCACAATTGCCGGAGGTCGCGTCGTTTCCGCCAACAACAGCTGCTTCTACGGCATCAAACTCGAGGAAGGCGAGTTCCTGATTGACTGCGTAACCAATCAATGCGAAATCAACCGCTCCTCCGGAACCGTCCTCGGTGGCATCGGCCGCCTTCGCGAGCCCCGCACCAACAATGGCATCTCCTTCGACGGCACCCAAACGCTCGCTCTCGGCTTCGATGACCGCATCGGCACCCTGATGCTCTCCACTTCCGGTTATCGGACCGTCAGCCTTCAGAATGGAGCCACCATCCGGGCGACCATCTCGCCGGAAGCCGTATCCTGCCTTCGCGTGGCGGCCTACTCCGGATGGGGTTACACCGACTTCCCCGGCTCCAGCGGTACGGTCCGGCTCCTGCTGGACCCATCCCCCGCCGAATTGCGCTACCGTCCCGCCGATGAATTTGTTTTCGCACGCTTCGAACAGTACGAACCCTCCGGAACCGATTGCAACTGGGTCATTGAAACCACCCGCCCGGATCTCCTCGATGTTTCGCAAGCGACCGTTGTCTACCGCAATAAAACCTTTACCGTCACGGGCTTGCGCACGGGGAGTGTCCCAACGTATATCATTCTCCACTGATCCGGCAAACCGGCTTTCCCGATTCCCCGCACGCGGCGCGCAGCCACGCCCCTGCCACGCGAAACCCCTGCGCCGTTGCGGCGCAGGGGTTTCAGGGCAATTTTTCAGCGAAAAATGGTCACTTGACAAAGTAAATGCGACTAATTCAGGGTCAAATTGCGCCATAATGTCACATGGTCGCATTTAGTTGTTCCGAATTTGCATTTACTTGTTC
>CASFKR010000118.1 GCA_949295265.1 uncultured Verrucomicrobiota bacterium
AAACGTGACCTACAGATTCTTGAACAACTGGGGTTTGAGCCGAAGCTGATGTCAGATGATTGATATCTGTCATATCGGTAAATACCTGCATGATTGTGGTTAACCGACCGGCCTTGGGCACCGGCTGATGAGTCATCCCGCCCACTCCGAGGGCGGGGCGGCGGCGTGGCACGGGCGTGGCGGCAGCCGAGAACACGACGAACAGGACGTACAGGACGAACAGGAGGTACAGGACGTACAGGACGTACAGGACGAACAGGAGGTACAGGAGGTACAGGACGTACAGGACGGACAGGACGGCTTGCCGCCACATCTGTGCCACAACACTGCGCGGCTCCGCTGCGGTGGCTTGTCCAGGCGGCTATGCCGCCGAGAAAAAGTACTTATTTAACACCCTGGTCGGAACGTAGTGGAGACTTCAGAAGGGGGCTTCGCCCCTCCGTGTGGCTCAAATCATCATTCTGCGCTGGCTCCGTGCGCGGCCTCGCCTCCGTGTGGCTCCGGGCGGAGGTTTTGTCCAGGCGGCAGGTTGCCGCTAGCGGGGGAGGCAGGCGGCGACGAGATCGTCGACGGAGCCGGTGGCGAGGCATTCGACGGTGTCGGCGGCACCGTAGTAGATTTTGACTTCGCCGGAAGGCTCGAGGAGCATGCCGCCCGGAAAAATGACGTGGCCGCGGAAGCCTTCGCGTTCGTAGGGTTCGCGGGCTTCGAGCAGGGGCTCGGGCGCCATGCCGACGATCTTCGAGGGATCTTCGAGATCGAGCAGCATGAGTCCGGCGAGGTATTCCTTGTGCCATTCGCGCTCCCAGCAGGGCAGGGACGCTTCGCTGGCGCGCACGGCATGGAAGGTGGTGAGCCAGCCTTTGGGCGTGCGGACGGGCGGCGCGGCAGGACCGATCTTCGAGCCCGCCCACGGCACCTTCTCGGCGCCCAGCACGAGACGCGAGTCGCCCCAGAAGCGCAGGTCCGGCGAGGCGGAGAGCCAGATGTCGAACTGCTCCGGGGCGCCCCAGCGCGAATAGACGGGCATGGGACGCTCCAGGCGCATGTAGTTGCCGCCGATCTTTTCCGGGAACAGGACCATGTTGCGGTTGTCCGGTACCGAGAGCGAAACGACGCGGAAGGTTTCGAAATCGTCGGTCACGGCGATGCCGCCGCGCAGCCCGTGGCGGGTGTCGACCGCAAAGCAGACGACGGGCTGCCCGTCGACGACGGAGAGACGCGGGTCGTAGGCGCGCAGGATTTCGTCATCGCGCAGCTGGAAGACGGGCCTGGGGCCGGGCGTCCAGCGGATGCCGTCGTCGGAGAAGGCGATGCCGATGTTCGTCGACAGGCGCGGGTAGGCGCCGGATTCGCGGGCGGCGCGCCACTCGGCTTCCGTGGAGCCGTAGTCGTTGCGGAAGAGCATGACGTAGCGGCCCTCATAGCGGCAGATGCCGGCATTGAAGATGAGGGAGGCGTCGTAGGGGATGTCCCGCGCAGAAAGGATGGGGTTGGCGGGATTGCGTTTCAGGAGTTCAGACATGGCAGAGAACCTCTGCTGGTGGTGGGCGGCGGTTGCCGCCTTTTCTGCCGGTCGGGCGGCGGTTGCCGCTTTAAAAAGAGCGACCGGCCTAAGGCAGCGCATGGGGTGGGAGAGGGCTGGTGGTGTCGGTCGGGCGGCTTTTTCAGGCGGTGGACGGCAATCTGCCGCCTGAAATACCGCCCGACCGGCCTAAGGCAGCGCAGGGTTGGGAAATCAGTGGAGGGTGATGACGGTGGCGATGGTGTGGTCGCAGTAGAGCTCGGTGCCGTCGGCACTGAGGGTCAGGCGGCCGCTGTTGACGCCGGGGATGAAGTCGGCGGTGAAGCCGCCGGCGGCGCGCATCACGAGGTGACGGCCTTCGGAGCGGGACGGGAAGTTGACGACGAGCGTCGCGTCGGCTGTACCGGCGTCCACGACACCCGTGACTTCGACCACGGATGCGGTGCCGTCATCGGTCCAGGCGACATCGAGATTCGGGGCGCCGTTGACCACGAGATCGCCGCCCACGGAGAAGACGGCATCGCCGTCCGCCGGGGTGGCGGAGAGGGTGGCGGCATCTTCGAGGGTGAGCGTGCCCGCGATGGAGCCGCAGCCGCGGAGGGCGGCGTTGGTGGCGACGGTGGCGGCGGCGGTTTCGGTGATGAGGGCGCCGTCGAGAATGACCGTGCCTTCGGAGACCACAAAAGTGGGCATGGTGTGCGCAGTGCCGCTGAGGCGGACCGTGCCCTTGCCGATCTTGGTGAGGCTCAGGTTGCTGGCGACGAAGCTGCCGGCGTAATCGCCATCGGAATCGTTGTCGCCCACGTAAACCATGCCGCCGCTCGACCAGGTGCGGTTGATGTTGCCGGAGCCGTAGAGCCCGTTGATGACGGTATCACCGGCGAGGTTGGCGGTCGCATAGACGAAGGTATCGCCGGGGCGGTCGCCGTGCGGGAAGAAATTCGCATCCTGGAACTGGACGTTGGCGTTGACGTAGACGTCGCCCGTGAAGGTGGAGGGGGTTGTGTTGGCGGAAACCACGAAGGTGGAGCGTGTTTCGTTTGCAATCGAGGTGCAGAACGTGATGCCGTTGGAACCGGCAAAGCCCTGCGTGATGTAGCCGCGCTTTCCGTAGGGGAGGGCGATATATCCGCGGCGGGCACCGAAGTCGACCGGGACACTGATGTAGCAGTTGTCCTCCGCCGGGTAGAAGACCATGCCCGACGCGATGGTGAGCGGGCCCGTGCCGTTGACGACGGCATTGGCACCGCCGAAGCAGAGCGAGTTGATCGTGGTCGGCGCATCCAGCGTGATGGTGGTGGATGCGGCGATGCGGACATTGTCGGCGCTCACGGCGCCGGAAACGATGTTGGATGCAAACTCCGCGGTGGGGTCGAGCGGACGGAACCCGGCGGCGGCGTCGTACGTGACGAAGGTGGAGCCCATGGCTTCGTAGCTGGTGCCGCCGTAGACGCCGGGCACGATGGGCAGCGCGGTGTCGGAGCCGGTCGCCGGAACGAGAGGCGGCAGGGCGCCGTCGGCGAGGATGAGATTCGCGGTGCCGGCGGCGGGGGGCAGCCCGAGGTTGTCGCCGCTGATGGTCACGGCATTGCTGTCCGGGACGGAGAAGGAGGCGAGTTCAACGGTAAGGTTTGCGGCGGCATTCGGTTCGAGCGTAATCTGGCTCTGGAAGGGGTGGGACGTCACAAAGGCGAACGCCGCGGGCACCTTTTCGACGGTATCCGAGCTGTTGCCCGTGATGCGCAGCGAAACGGAGTCGAGCGTCAGCGAGGAGAGGCGCGGAACGGCGACGGGGCGCGAGGAGCCTTCCAGGACGATGATGCCCTGACCGGAAGCGGTGCCCTCGGCACGGAGCGCAAAGGGGTTTACGCCCGGGTTGCAGAGGGAGAGCGCGAGCGTGCCCTCGGTTTTGAGAGAGCCGTTGACGATGTCGCCGTACAGGCGGAGGGAGCCGCCGGTGCCGTCGAGCAGGAAGGTGCGCTCCGCGCCGCAGAAATCGAGTGTGAGGTTCGTGGCGTCATCCAGCGTGCCGAAAGCGAAAGCGCTTTTGCCGCTTTTCGTCCGGAACACGACGTCCGCCGGGAGGTAGAGCGTGGACGTGCCGTTGCCTTCCGAAACAAGGGACATGGTGCCTTCGTACTTGCTGCCCGTATCGATGCGAAGACCCGTATCCAGGACGTAGCCCGCCGGCAGGGGAATGCTTTTGGTGAACTTGCTGTTCAGGTTGGTGGAGAAGACGCCGTTGACCACGCCGTCGGTCCAGTAGGCGGTGTTTGTGTAGGCGGTGGTGTCCCAGGAGGCTTCCGTCCAGCCGACGGCGGCGTCCGGGAAGGTGAGCGCGGCTGCGCTCAGAGCGGTCGCCAGGGTCGCAACGGCGGCGGACAGCGCCGTCCGGGAGATGCGTGAATCGTGAAACATGGCTGCGGAATGGTGATGAATCAGGATTTTTTTGACTTGGAAAGGGAAGGGAAGACGAAAGCGCGAAAAACGGGGAAAACGGGGCGAAACGGGGGTGATTTACGGGGTTTTTCCCGCGAAAACGGGGAAATCGGGTTGCAGGGGGCTTCACGGCACCCCCGAAAGCGGGGCGGCGGCAAACTGCCGCCTTTTCTGCCGGTCGGGCGGCTTTTTCAGCCGGCAGATTGCCGGTTGCCGCGTTAAAAAGACCGACCGGACTAAGGCAGCGCAGGGTGGAGGGGGCTGGTGGTGCCGGGCGGCTTTTTCAGCCGGCAGATTGCCGGTTGCCGCGTTAAAAAGACCGACCGGCCTAAGGTAGCGCAGAGGGGTGGGAGAGGGCTGGTGGTGCCGGGCGGAGAACCTCCGCTGGTGGTGCCGGTTTCCCCGGCGTCACCACATGCGCTTGGAGGTGAAGGGGACGCCGCGCAAGGCGGCACGGACGAATGCGCCCCAGCAGGGGGTCGGGGTGTAGTGTTCGTCGAGGGCGATGTTGGGATCGGCCTTCCAGTGGAAACTCCACGCGGTCCAGTGGAGGCGGTGGCGCTGGATGCAGGCGAGCATCGCGGGTGCCCAGATGTAAGGATCGGGCGTGGTTTCCTGGAAAGGCATGGGTTTGTCCATGCAGCCGACTTCGCCGAGCAGAATCGGGACGCACGCGGCGAAATCGAGGACCTTGGCTTTCCAACCGCGCTTCCACGGGTAGATGTGGGCATCGTAGATGATGCCGTTGCCGTCGGGGTCGCGTAGCGCGTAGCCGCGGGCGAGCCCGCGCAGGTCGTACGACCAGTCGAGACCGCCCGCCAGCACGATGTTGCGGGCGCCCGTGGAGCGGCAGGCGTCGATGAGCGCCTGGTGGCCGACGGACTCGAGCGCCTCCGGATGCTCGGCGTTTTCGGCGATGACGCCGCGGCGGGGTCCGGCGGAGCGGCCGCCGTCGCGCCAGACCTTCCACGAGACCGAGTGGGCTTCGTTGAAGAGGCCGAACAGCACGGCGGGGTGGTTCGCGTAGCGGCGGGCGGCGTCGAGCCAGAACCGGCGGTGGATTTCGGTCGGCGCCTTGAACTCGTGCAGATCGAGAATCACGTAGCAGCCTGCATCGGCGGCCTGTTCGATGAGCTTGTCGCAGCGTTTGCGGTAGGCGGCTGCGCGGGCGCGGCAGGCGGCGGGCGTGTCGGCCGCCGCATCGGGGCGCTTGCTCTTGTGTCCGAACCAGAAGGCGCTGTGGACGGGCATGCGGATGATGTTCGCATGCCAGTCGTGAATCGCCTGATCAAAGGCGAAGTTCATCTGGTTGCCTTGCGGGTCCCATTCGAGCGAGGGAATGGCGAGCCCCTGCAGCCAGAGGGCTTTGCCCTCTTCGTTGCGGACTTTGTTTCCCTTGACGGTGAGCGTTTGCATGGTGAACAGACGGAAGCCGGTTTTTCAGAGCCAGACGGAGGAGAGCGGGGGAGGGAACTCAGGATGCGGGCGGGGCAGCGACGGATTCGCGCTCGACGAGCGTGACGGGAATCCGGATGTGCCGGGTGGGCGTGTTGGCGTTGGCGATGCGCTGCTCGAGAAGCATCATGGCGGTGTGACCCATCGAGGTGAAGTCCTGCCGGATGGTGGTGAGCGAAGGCGAAACCCATTCCGCGATGGGATCGTCGTCAAAGCCGATGATGCTCATGTCGGAGGGCACGGTGAGTCCCTGATCGGCCAGTACGCGGTACACGTGGCGCGCCACGGCGTCGCACGAACAGACGATGGCGGTCGGCCGCGGCGAGGTCGAGAGCAGGGCGAGCGTGGATTTGCGGATGTTCGGCTCCCAGTCGGCAAACCGGTCATTGCACTGGATGTCGTAGACCGCCGGCAGGGGGAGGCCGAGCTCCGCACAGCCGTCGCGCACGCCGATATAGCGCTCTTCGGACGTGCTGGCGTCAATATCGCCAATGAAGGCGATGCGCGTGTGCCCGAATTTCGCGAGATGCCGGACCGCCTGAGCGCCGCCGTCGCGGTTGTCGGAAACGACGGACGGCGCTTCGATGTCGCGCAATCCCTGATCGACCACGACGAACGGGAACTCCGATGCCACGAGAAACGCGAGCGCCCGGTTGAACGACGCGCAGTGCTGCGACATGATGATGGCGCCGTCAATTTCCTGCGTCGGCAGTTCGCGGATGGACGCCACATCTTCTTCGATGCTGCCGCAGGCATCGCGCAGCGTGACGTCGATGCCGACTCCTTGCGCGCGTTCCTGCACGGCGCGCGAAACGCGCACGGCGGGGGTCCAGAGCAGGTTGCCCGCGAGCATATGAATATGGCGGGTTTCGTGCCCCTGTGCGCGGACGAAGATGCCGCGCCCGGGGCGCCGCTCGACGAGACCTTCGTTGATGAGCATCTGAACGGAGCGCCGGACGGTCATGCGGGAGCGGCGGCTTTCCTTGGCGATTTGCAGTTCGGTGCCGATGTAATCACCGGCCGAGAGCGCGTCCGCGACAATGCGGCGGCGCAGCTCTGCGGCCAGGGCGGCATAGGGGGGAATCAATTTGGATTCAGTTGGAGGGTTCATGGTGCTTATGGTAGGAGATTGCCGGACGGGTGTCAAGGGAAAAATAAACATGTATAAGATATGTTGCCCGCAGGGGTCCGCGGGGGTGTGCAGAGGTGGTAACCAGATGAAAATTCAGAAGTTAAGCAGAATCGGAAGGGTGGAAAAATGGTGCGATTTCAAGCCTCCGACCAAAAATCATGCGTGCTGGCCGACCGAAAAATCGGACACGCCCTCGTACATGTCTCTGCGAGGCAGCGGGGCGGCAAACTGCCGCCTGTGGTGCCGGGCTGGCGGCGGTTGCCGCTTTAAATAGACCGACCAGCCTAGGGCTCCGGCTGATGAGTCGTCCCGCCCACTCCGAGGGCGGGACGGGTGTGCGTGGGCTCGGGCAACGCGCCGACGCATGGCGGTGCGCTGGCAGTGCGGGGCCGCTATCTGGGGGCACTGGGGCAACTGAGGCCACTGGGGGGCACGGGTGTGCCTTTTGATGTGGCCACTGGGGCCACTGGGGCTACTGGGGCAACTGAGAGTGGGGCGGTGTGGCGGCTACCGAGAACACGACGAACAGGACGAACACGACGAACAGGACGAACACGACGAACACGACGAACAGGACGGCTTGCCGCCACACCTGACCACAACACTGCGCTGGCTCCGCTCCAGGCGGCAGAGCCGCCGAGAAAGAGTACTTATTTAACACCTTGGTCGGAACGTAGTGGAGACAAAGTCCGTGTGGCTCAATTTTATAAAACCTCGCGCGGCTGAGCCTTCGTGTGGCTACTGGTCGTGCGGCGCGGCATTGCCGCGCTGGTTGAGCCTCCGTGTGGCTCCGGGTGGCGGATCTACCCGCACTGGTATAGTACTGGGATAGGGCGCGGAAGCTTTTTTATAGGATTCGCGGGATGGGTGCGCGTAAAAGTGCTGGACTTCCCTGCGCGAATGGGTTAACTTTATCCCGTTGCAAACTTCTGTTTCATCCGGCACAACATGTTGCGCGGAAAACGGGGTTTGCTCTGCGGCTTTCAGCCGTACGGTTCTGCGGATGCGGAACCGCAGTTTCTTTTTTATTTTGATTTTTCAACCGGATTTCTGAACCATGGCAGGAGCGCGTCTCAAGGACATTGCCGACAGCGTCGGCTGTTCCGTGGCGGTGGTGTCCCATGTGCTGAACGGCTCGCACGGCAACGTTTCCTGCTCGGCGGGTCTGAGTGAGCGGATCCGGCGCAAGGCGATTGAGCTGCGCTACACGCCGCACTGGACGAGCCGTTCGCTCCGGCTCCGGCGCACGAATACGCTCGGCGTTTACATGCCGGCTAATGCGGGGGCGTTTCGCGGGGCGTACGAAGCGCTGATCCTCGCGGGCATCAACGACGTGTGCCGCGAACGGCAGATTGACATCCTGCTCATCACGCTGCCGGAAGACTCCGGCGCCACGGAATGCGCGACGAAACTGGCCGGGCGCCGCATGGACGGACTCGTCCTGCTGCATGTGCCGGAGACGGCGGACTGGATCAAGCCGCTCTCCGACATGCATGCGAACTGCGTGGCGATCAACTATTTCGGTCCCGGTCTCATCCCGGCGGTCAATTTCGACGACCGTGCGGCGACCTTCCTGGCGGTCGGCGAACTGGCGCGGATGGGGCACCGCCGCATCGGCTATGTGGGGGCGCTGCGGATTGACGCGGGCGTTTCCACGCAGCGGCGGCTCGACGGCTATACGGGCGGCATGCGCGAATCGGGGCTGCACCTGGATGCGCGCTGGGTTTTCGAGGCGCGGTATCCGGGCGGGCCCTCGCCGGACTGGCGGCGGCTCTCGTCGCGCGAACTGGCGCAGTGGTTTGCGGAGCGGTATGCCGCCACGGCGCCGCAGAGCCGCCCCACGGCGCTCGTCTGCCACTCCGACGCCACGGCGTCGCTGATGCTTGCGGAATTGCGGCGCGTGGGCATCCGCTGTCCGGAGGACATCAGCCTGGTCGGGCTCGATGACTCGCCGGTCTGCCG
>CASFKR010000119.1 GCA_949295265.1 uncultured Verrucomicrobiota bacterium
GCCTTCCCCGCCTCGATTGCAGCACCCGAACCCCGACCCGTCCAGGATTGCAAAAGTAAACGCATCGAATCAGGTGCGTTTACTTCGGCAATCAAGGCTCAAACCCCGGAATCATTCCGATAAAAGAAAAGGCTTGCACGCGGGGAGGGGATTATGCTATAAAGCCCCCGAACGCCCGCCTTGTGCGGGAGTCCATTGGCTACCGAACCGGAAGCCGACCCGTCCTGCGGCCGCCAGACCGCTTGAACAACAGGAACGCAACCCGCAATCCGAACGGCCCGAACGGGTCTCGGATTCCGCCTGAGAAATGGCGGAGGGGGCAGCGGTATCGGACGCGGTTCGAACGACAAGGACTCTTTCCCACAGCCGGGGCGTTTTTCTCATCTGAATAACTGCGAAACGTTGGTTCCATGAAACAAAATAGAATGTGGGCAGTCTGCGCCGCCTGCGTCACGGCTTTTGCCGTGCAAGCGCCTGCCTGGACCTTTGAGCGATTCGTTACGAGCAACTCCGGCGACGGCACCATTGAAGGTGACACGGCGTTCAGCTCCAGCACTGCGACCGTCCAGGAGGACGGGACGACCACCGTGAAGATGATGACCCGGGGCAATGACATCTGGTCGTCTTCGGACAGCGGTGGTTTCTGTTTTGAATCGGTTGGCGGTGACGCGGAAGTTTCCGCCACGGTCCAGGGATTCCTTCAGGAAGGCGACAACGCCTCCATCGGTCAGTACGCCAAAGCCGGCGTCATGATGCGCCAGACTTCTCTGGCGGCTGCGCCCCACGTCTTTTTGTATCGCGAGACGGTGCGCACTTCCGTCACGGACAATGTGACGAACTACACCTCCCGCATCTGCTTCTCATACCGTTCGACGCGTGGCGGCACGACAACGGGCATCAACTATAATCTGACGGAAAACGCGCAGGAAGATGTGAAGCTGCGCCTCGTCCGTCAGGGGGACACGTTTACTGGCTACTATGCCCTGCCCGGGCAGGATGGCTGGACGCAGTACGGCACAGTGACGCTCGCGCTCCCGAATGACGTCAATGCCGGTTTTGCCGCCACCCCGCAGTCTTCTTCGGCAACGCTCACGGTGACCGCGGAGTCGCTCTACACGGCGGAACTCGTGGAGGCGGTCGCGGATTCCGGCTCCTCTTCGGTGGCCCTTTCGTGGGACGCACCGGCTGTGGAAGCCGGCGAGTCCGTCACGGGCTACACCGTCGCCCGCTCCGTGTACGGCACCACGGCGGAGACCGTGCTGGCGTCCGACGTGGTGGAGACCTCCTATACGGATTCGACGCTGGATGCAGCCAACCGCTATGTCTACACCGTGACGGCG
Source organism: uncultured Verrucomicrobiota bacterium (assembly GCA_949295265.1). Taxonomy (GTDB): domain Bacteria; phylum Verrucomicrobiota; class Kiritimatiellia; order RFP12; family UBA3636; genus JAEDLN01. The sequence goes on from CASFKR010000119.1 coordinate 1,341, forward strand.
ACCGTGGCCTCCACGGGCGATGAAGCGGTGCTGGACGGCAATGAGTACACCACGCGCACGGTGACCGTCGGCACCTCCCGCGACACGGTGATTCCGCTCGAAACCGCGAACAGCAACGAGCACGGCTCGGGCAGCGAAGGCAAGACCGGTGCGCATCACTCGATCAAGTCCGCCGCCGGCGAGCAGCTGGCCTCGTACGTCTGGTGGTCCTCGGAATACAATCCGTTCCCGGTCAACGGAAGCAATCCCACCCGGGTCTATCCGGCCGATGCGGAACTGGGCTTTGATTCCTCGAGCGAGCAGGACAACTTCACGATTGACGGTCAGACGGTTTTCCGCTCCAGCAAGACCGGTTATCACACCATCCGTTTCAATGCGGATGACGGCGTCATTCTGCGCGTCAACGGCGAACTGATCATCAATCAGCCGGAGTACATCGGCCGCACCGGCTGGTCGGCTCCGTTCTATGCCGAAGCGGGCCGCGACAATTTCATTTCTTTCCATTTCATCGAGAAATCCGGCGGTCAGAGCCTGGATTTGCGCGTCTTCGATCCGGATGGCTCTCAGCACTCCTACATCGCCGCCGGCTCTTCCTACCGTCCGGTTCCGGAGCCCTGGACCTTCTCGGACGTCGGCAAGGCGCCGAAGTTGGGCTCGGTCCTCTACGATGAAAGCACCCGCAGCTTCACGATGGGCTCCACGGGCACTGGCTGGGCCGGCGCGGCCGACGTCGGTCAGTACGCCTGCCTCGACACGCCGTCCGGCGACTATGACTTCATCGCGCGTGTGACGCTCCCCGGAGAAGGTTCGCAGGTGGGGCTGGTGATGCGCGAAAACGCCTTCGATCCGTCGACCGCGCAGGTCGCCTTCCTCCTCCAGAACGGCACGGCTTCCGTGGTGACGCGCAGCGCCGCCGGCGCGGACCCCGTGGTCGTCGGCTCGCAGAATCTCGCGACCATCGGCGCCACCGATGGCACCGCATTCCTCCGCATTTCCAGCGAGTCGGGCAAGCTCCGCTTCTCGCTCACGGACGGCAGCGTGGCCTACGGCACCTGGACGACCGTCGCGGAAGGCGTCACGCCGCCCGCCGGTCTCGCCTGCCTCGGCATCGCCGGCGCCTCCGGCTCGAATCTCACCCTCTGCACCAACACGGTGGACGCCGTCTCGCTGCTCGACCGCGGCGCTGAGCTGGAGATGTCTGTTGCCAAGAAGGGTGCCGACCGCGCCGTTGTCTCCGTTGTCGAGACCTCCGAAGCGGTTGACCGCGCCGCGATGATCGAGTCGATGCGCGGCTATTGGTGGGCCAATTACACCACGACCTACGCCGCCGCCTTCGACGTCTACATGCTCTCGGGCGTGCCGTTTGACCAGCTGACGGATGATTCCGCCACCTGGGGCACGCAGATTGCCTACGGCGCCGCGCCCGGCGCGGAAACGGTCTGGGTGCCGCCGTCGACGGATGACCGCGAACTGATGTACTTCACGTTTGTCTGCACGGACAACACGCTCAACGACACGGATGCCGCCTACACGGTTCACTGCATCGGCACCGCCTTTGCCGAGCCCACGGAAGCGGGCACTGGCCTGCTCTTCAACTACTACTATTCTTGGCGTGCCGGTCCCGAAGCCGATCCGACCTGCACGGAAATCGGCGGTTTTGTTGATTTCGACCGTACGCAGGGTGTCTTTAAGTCGCCCAATGGCACGAGCCTCGGCGGCATGGACTTCTTCGGCATTTGGTCGGGCTATGTTACGCCCCCGTACACGGCCTATTACCGCTTCATCACACCGATGGACGACTATACGCTCATGACGGTCGGCGACACGCCCATCTTCAGCTCGCGCGTCCGCCACGAGTACACGGAAGCCTATGTGGCAACCTCCAGCTGGGTCCGCCTCGAAGGCGGCAAGGCCTATCCGATTTTCGTTCAGTACCGCACGGCCGGCAGCAATGTCTACGGCAAGTTTGCCCTGCGCTGGCAGAATGGCGCCGGGTTGGACGGCTCTCCGCATGCGATTCCGGTGACGGCGCTCACGTCTCTCGTGCCCGCCGATGCGGCCGCCATGCCCGACGGCACAACCACCACGGACGTGTACGGCGACTGGACCTCCTGCCGCTTCAATGGTTCCACAACGCGTCCCGGCGTCGCCTTCCTGCACCGGACACCGGCCGCCACGGAGACGGATGTCGAGAAACTCGATTTTCTGATGCTCAGCTGCGGTGAATATAACTCGCTGTCTGCGGACTCCACCTCCGACCGCGGGCACTTCCTGTATCGTCCGATTGAGCGGCGTAATTTCGAACTGAGCGGCACCTTTACGGGTATCTGTTCCGGTTATGAGGATACGTACTTTGGCGGTTTGATGGTTCGTTCTTCCATGGACGCGAATGCGAAGTTCGAATCGCTCCTCCGCATTTGCGGCCCTGGCGATGATGGTTCGGGCGCCTATGTTGCGCACCGGAACCGCACGACGGCGGGCGCCGGCATCGTTTCCACGACGCTTGCCAATCCGACCGGTACGGAGCCCGTCTTCTTCCGGATCCGTTTCGAAGGGCATATGCTCCGCCTCTATCTCAATGATGAGTGCGTCCGCTCGCTGGACGTTTCCGACTGGGAGAATTTCTACGTCGGCTTCACCGGTACTTCGCGCGATACGAACTACTACGCGATTAACTTCGTGTCGAACGCCACGTTCCAGTATCTGCCCGTGCCCGGTACGCTCATCACCCTGTACTAAGCCCGCACGCCGGGTTCGGCTTCCGCCGTCCCCCTTTCCGCTGAAAGCGGGGACGGCACCGGGGCCGAATGGCGTGGGTTGATCCGGATTCACGTTTCCCGGCTTCGCGCCCTTGCCTGTCGGTGCGGAGCCGGTTTTTTGTCGCAGTGAAAATCCCTTTTCGGGTTTTCACGTCAGGGTTTGTTGTCTTGAGGCGTGTGAGAATTTCAGAATATGAGGACAGGAAAAATGACGATGAGGGCGCTCTGCCGCGCCGGAAAAGCGGTGCTGCTGCCGGTTGTGCCGGCGCTGTTGCTGGGGCCCGGTGCGGAAACGGCACGGGCCGATTGGCGGCTGACGCGGTTCGGCGTTTCATCTACGCAGGATGCAACGATTACGCAAAGCGCCTTTAGCGGCAGCACCTGTACGCAAAAGGCGGACGGGTCCTGCGATGTGAGCATGGTGACGCACGGCAGCGACATCTGGAATGCGTTCGACAGCGGCGGTTTCTGCTTTGAGACGAAGGGCGGACCCGCCTGTCAGGTGCTGGCCACCGTGCCTTCCATTCTCCGCGAAGGGGAGAACGCTTCCGTCGGGACCTATGCAAAAGCGGGCGTGATGATCCGCACGGAAGCCGCCGGACGCGCCCCGATGGTGTATTTTCACCGGGAAACAACCGCTTCCGGGTCGTGCCGGCTGCGCCTGACAGCCCGCCGGACGTACGGCGGAAGCGTCGCCGATCTGAAGACCGTGACGGTGACCGACGACGGCGCGTTCCGGCTGCGGCTCATCCGCATCGGGGATACGTTCGAGGCGTGGCGCGCCACCAATGCCGCGCATACGGAGTGGGATCTGTTTGCTTCGGTGACGCTCGAGGGCGTCTTTCCGGATGCGGTGCAGGCGGGCTTCGCCGCGTGCCCGCAATCCTCCTCCGCGGCCATCACCATCGCCGCCACCGATGTGCGGTGCGAGCCGCTCGTGACGGTTTCGCCCGATGCGGCCGCCGGGACGGTGGCCGTCGCCTGGCTGGAGCCGCCCCTCCAGACCGAGGAGGTCGTGACCGGCTATACACTCCTGCGGCGGCGCTACGGCTCCGATTCCTGGGAGACCGTCGCCTCCGGGCTGACCGGGCAGACATACACGGACACCACGCTCGACCCCGCGGAGCGCTATGTGTGGTCTGTTCAGGCGTCTCTTCGCCGCCGGACCGGTTATCAGACGCACGACACGACGACCAAGGTGGCAGGTTATTCCGCATCGGATCTGCAGGTCTCTGCCGTGTACCGGGCCACCGTCTCCTGCGAAGACAGTGCAAACGGCGTCTGGCGGCTGCGCTCTTCCTCCGCCGAATGGAGTTCGGGCATCCTCATCGAGCCGCCGGACGGTTCGGAATTCATCGATCTGTCCGCCGGATACGCGTTTGCCCTCGATGTCGAAAATCTTTCGTCCACGCGCCAGCTGCGTCTGACGCTCCACCTTTCGTCCGGCGGGGGCACGCCGGCGTCCGACTCGTATTACGACCGCACCCTTGCCGAGAGCCGCACCATTTACACGGGCATCGGGCTCAATCCCGGGGAAACGGGGACGATGCGCATCGTTCTGCCGCATCCGTGGATTTATCTGGCGCCCGAAGGGCTGCCCGGGCGCGACGTCATCGACACGGCCAAAGTCACCAAAATCGAAGTCAAGATGCAGTGGCCGTTCGAGGACGAAGTGAGCGGCCTCGTCAACTGCCGCATCTCCAATATCCGCCTCGAAGGCACACCCAACGAAAGCGATGCCGTCGCCGAAGCGGATTATCTGCCTTTCATCGATGAATACGGCCAGTTCGCGCACCGGATCTGGCCCACCAAGACGCTCTCCGACACGCAGCTCACGGCTGCCTATGCCGCCGAGGTCGCCGCCCTGCAGGGGCCGCCCGCCGCCTGGGATGAATACGGCGGCTGGGCGGAGGGGCCGACGCTCGAAGCGACCGGGCATTTCCGCGTGGAAAAGGTCGATGACAAATGGTGGTTCGTGACGCCCTCCGGACATCTCTTCTGGTCGCTGGGCATCTGCGTCGTGCGCGCGACCTCCGATTCGGCCAGCGGCGCCGCGCATCCCGACTGGTACGAAACGCCCGTCGATTCCGCCTCGCCTGCGATGGACTTCAACACCTGGAACATCGCCAAGCGCATGGGAATGGAGGATTTTTCCGATGCGTATGACCAGTTTGTTGCAGACCGGTTTGATTCCTGGGGTATCAACACGTTCGGCAACTGGTGCATCGGGAGCGTCATGCTCACGGGGCGCAAGCCGTATGCCGTGAGCATCACGGAGGCGAACAGCTCCGTCGTCAAAGTGCCCAATACGAGCCTGTACGATGTGTTTGATGCGGGCTTTTTCACCTCGATGTCCAACGCCGTGGCGGCGCGCTTCGCTTCGCAGCCCATTTTAGCCAAGTCGCCGGCCGACCCCATGTGCATCGGGTATTTCCTCGACAATGAACCGGGGTTCTCTGCGCTTCCGGCGCGCATTTTCGCGGCATCGTACACCGCCTGCGCCGGCAAGCGCACGCTGCTTGAGCGCGCGCTGGCCAAGTACGGCTCCGTTGCGGGCGTCGCCGAGGCGTGGGGACTTTCCGTCACGACCGAGGCGCAACTCCAGGCCGTGACGAATGCGCCCTCCACGTCCGCCTATTCCGCCGATTGGAATGAATTTGTTTCGGAATGGTACGAGCGGTATTTCCGCGGCTGCCGCGATGCCATCCGCGCCGTTTCCCCCAACAAGCTGTATCTGGGGTGCCGGCTCGTCGGGTTCCGCCAGTCCGGACTGCTCTGGGCGGCCGCCTCGAAGTATTGCGACGTGATTTCGGTGAACAGCTACGCCAATGCGTATTACAACCTGCCGTCCGCCATCGCCTCGAACTGCAGTCCGGAGCGTCCGCTTCTGCTCAGCGAATTCCATTTCGGCACGCTCGACCGCGGTCTGTTCGAGAACGGGCTCTGCCCCGTTTCCACGCAATCGGAGCGGGCGCGCTCCTTTACGCGTGCGGTTCAGGGTGCGCTGTGCCACCCGCTGCTCATCGGGGCGCACTGGTTCCAGTATCGCGATCAGCCGCTCATCGGGCGCGGCGGCGGTGGCGGCGAGGCGTATCAGATCGGGTTTGTCGACGTCGCCGATAATCCGTACGAGGCGCTGTGCGCAGCCGCCCGCGATGTCGGCGAGAATCTCTACGGCTACCGCACCCGCGGCAACCTCGTGAACAGCATGTCCGGAGAATAGCCCGCGTTCCGGCGGCAAGCCAAGCAAAAAGCCGTCACCCGAAATCCGGGTGGCGGCTTTTTTCGTGCAGAGGTTCCGTCCTGCGTCAGAGAACTTTCTCTTCGGCGAGGATTTTCGCGATGGCCGTGCGGAGTTTTTCGGCGTACTGCGCACGCTCTTCGTCGGAGTCGTAGTGCGCATGGCCCGAATCGAAGGAGAGCGGGTGCGAACTGTCCTTGCAGCGCGGAATCACGTGGAAATGGAGGTGAAAGACGGTCTGCCCCGCCGCTTCGCCGTTGCACTGCAGGATGTTGGCTCCGTCGGCAAAGGAGCGGATACACGCTTTGGCAATGACGCGGACCATGTAGTAGAGCTCTTCCGCCATCGCAACGTCGGACGAGTCGTCCACCGGCACTTCGGGCAGCGACGGCCAATGCTGCTTGGGGATGACGAGCACGTGGCCCTTTTCCATCGGGTTGATGTCGAGAAAGGCGAGAATGTGGTCATTCTCGTAGACCTTGACGGAGGGAATTTCGCCGTTGATGATTTTGCAGAATACGCAGTCCATGGCGCAGAGTAAAACGGGGTGGGGGAGAAAGAGGGTCGCGGGCGGGGTCAGTCGACGGGCGTGACACCCAGTCGGGCGGAAAGAACGGTGTAGACGGTGGCAAAGAGGATGCCCCAGAACATGCCGGCAAAAACCTGCGGGCGGGTGTGCCCCAGGAGTTCCTTGAGGCGCGCCTGCGGCGTTTCCGCTTCGCGCCCGAGGCGGGCATTGATCTGGTTGATGACCTCCGCCTGGCGGCCCGCCTGGTAGCGGACCGTGGAGGCGTCGAACATCGTGATGATGGCAAACACCATGGAGAGCGCGAAGGCGGAGGAGGAGAAGCCTTCGATCAGGCCGATGGACGTCGCGAGGCCGGAGACGGTGGCCGAGTGGGCGCTGGGCATGCCGCCGGTCGAGCCGAGATAGCGCAAATCAATCTTGCGGGTTGTGCGGAAGGCGATGGCCATTTTGATGCACTGAGCGGAGCACCAGGACCAGAAGGCGGCCCAAAAGGCCGTATTCACCGTAACTTCCAGGGGGGAATGCAGGAGAGGCTCTTCCATGGCGATGGGGGGGCGTGAACGG
>CASFKR010000120.1 GCA_949295265.1 uncultured Verrucomicrobiota bacterium
CGGCAACCAGTGGATGCTGCCGCTTCTCCCGGCCTCCTCCTAACGCCCTTCGCCCCGCTACTCGGAGCCTGATCCGCACGGCTGCGCCGCGCGGATCAGGCTCCAACTGCTCTTTTTAGGTTTACTGAACTTTCGGATGAAAAAGGATTGGCGGACTATTCAAGAATATCTAACCTTGAAAAGAGGCTCCAGAAGCCATCTTTCAAGATTCCGGAATCTTTTATCCCGAAAAAAACGGGATAAGCCTGCCATCAAAAGGCACAACCGTGCCCTGCCCCCCGCGCACAGGTCAGCGGCCAAGGGCGACGAGGAAAGCACCGAGAAGGACGAAAAGCAGCGCATGCCATTTTTTCGAGAGGAAGCGCTCTCCGAAGAGGGTTCCGCCCACAAAGAGGGATACCACCGTGCTGGTGCGCCGCAACACGGAGATAACCGAGATCGGCGCCCCCTCCAAGGCGACCGCCCGGAAATAGAAGTAATCCGAAAGAATCAGCAGCACACCGGCGGCCAGAATGCTCCAGCGCCACTGAAAGACGCTCCGGGACGCCCGCATCGGCAGAAAAATCCGCCGCGCCAGCAGTACGCCCCCGTAGAGCAGCGAAAGCCCCACCGCAAAGAGGAACTGCACGAGATCGGGAGAGAGATGCAGCTGCCCGAGCAAATGCTTGTCGTACAGCGCGGAAGCCGCCCCCAGAAGTGTGCCGATGACCACGAGCACCATTTCCCGGCTCTTCCAAGGGAAGCCTTCCCGCTTGCCGACCGCCGAAAGCATCACGTAGCCGACGGGCATGAGCACCATGCCGACAGCCCGTACGGGGCCCGGCACCTCGCCAAACAGCACCATGGCACCCAGCAGCGTCCAAAACGGCGATGTCGCCCGGACGGGGGCCGCCAGCGAAATCGGCAGCCGCCGCATGGCGAGAAACACGACACCCCAGGACGAGCCGACCAGCAGCACCTTGACGCCCAGCAGCGCAACGGCACGCAACGAAACGGCACTCAGAGCCGGGAGCATCCCGTTCGTCAGCAGCTGGATGCCGGAAACGCCCGCCAGCCCGGCCAGCGAAGAATAGAACAGCACCTCCGGAACAGCATTGCCGCGGACGGCATGCTTGCGCGCGACGTCATAAACCCCCAGCAACAAGGCCGATAACGCAACCATACTCCACATGGTGACTCCCCCGGATTCCGGCGAGGCGAACCGCCTCAGCCGTTGGCCAGCTCCTCCAGTTCCATCCAGCGTTCCAGTTTCTGTTCCAGTTCCGCCTTTGCCTGCTCGAGCCGCGCAAACAGCGCCTGTGCCTCGGCACCCTTCTCGGCAAACATCCGGCCATCGGCGAGGGCGGCTTCCGCATCGGCGATTTCCTTTTCGAGCGCGGCAATCTCATCGGGCAGCCGCGCGCGTTCGCGCTGCTCGTTGAAGCCGAGCCGTTTGCGCGCCGCCTTGGTGGGCCGCAGTGCGGCATCCGGCGCTTGCGGCGGCTGCGCCGCGGCAGGCGCGGACTGCGCCCGCTCGCGGGCGGCAAGAACCGCCGGTTTTTCACGCTGCCAGTCCTCGTAGCCGCCGGGGCAGAAATGCACCGTCCCGTCGCCCAGCAGCACAATGGAGGAGGTTACCACGTGATCGAGAAATTCGCGGTCGTGACTTACCAGCAAGAGCGTCCCGGGATACGCCAGCAGCTTCTCCTCGAGCACCTCGAGCGTCTCGATATCCAGGTCGTTCGTGGGTTCATCGAGGACGAGCAGATTCCCCGTCGTCAGAAAGAGCTTGGCCAGCAGCAGGCGGGCGCGCTCGCCGCCGGAGAGCGCGGAAACCGGCGTGCGTGCGCGGTCCGGCGTAAACAGAAAGTCCTGCAAATAGCCGTAAATGTGGCGCGTTGTGCCGTTGACGACCACCTGATCGCGTCCATCAGCGACATTTTCCGCCACGCTTTTCTCGGGCTTGAGTCCGGCACGCAGCTGGTCGAGGAAGGAAACCTGGACGCGCGAGCCCAGCGAAATCCGGCCCTGCTGCGGCGCAAGTTCTCCGAGCAGCAGCCTAAGAAGCGTCGTCTTTCCCGAACCATTGGGCCCGAGAATCCCAATGCGGTCGCGCCGCAGCACCATTGCGGAAAAATCGCGGAAGACGGGGGCATCGGCTTCCGGATAAGCAAACGTGACGTCAGAAGCCTTGATGACGACCTGGCCGCCGGCATCGCCCGCCGAAAGCGACATCTGGGCGGTCCCCAGCCTGCCGCGCTGCTCTGCGAGCTCCTTGCGCAGCGCCATCAGCCCGGCAACGCGCCCCATGTTGCGGCTCCGGCGCGCCGTCACGCCATGGACGAGCCACGACTCCTCTGCGGCCAGACGCTTCTCTTTGCGGCGCAGAGCGGTCGCCTCTTCCGCCTCCAGATTCGCCTTGCGCTGCAGAAAGGTCTCGTAATCGCAGTTCCAACCGGCGAGCCGCCCCCGGTCGAGATCGAAAACGCGCCGGGCGGTCCGTCGCAGAAACGCGCGGTCGTGCGTCACGAAGACGCAAGCCAGCGGGGCGCGGGCGAGATACCCTTCGAGCCACTCGATGGTTTCGATATCGAGGTGGTTGGTCGGTTCATCCAGCAGGAGCAGATCCGGCTCGCCGGCAAGGGCTGCGGCCAGCAGCGTGCGCCGGCGCTGTCCGCCCGAAAGCGCCGTAAACGCCGTATCGCGCGGTACGCCGAGGCGCGTGAGAAACTCCTGTGCCCGGGAATGCCCGTTCAGCCCGTGCGCCGCCGCTTCGCATACTTCTTCCGCCGTGCCGGGACGGTCCTCCGGCACATCCTGACTCAGGTAAACGGCGCGCAACCCAGGTGCGCGGGCAATCTCGCCGTCATCCGGCTCCAGAATGCCCGCCATGATTTTCAGCAGGGTCGATTTTCCCTCGCCGTTGCGGCCGGTGATACAGGCGCGGTCGCCCTCGGCGATGGTGACGCTCGCATCCTGCAGGATGGGCGGACCGCCGAAGGCTTTGGAAATTCGTTGCAACGTCAGGAGTGCCATGCCCCAAAGCCTACCAAAAAACGGCCCGTTCCGTCGTACAAACCTTTAGCGGCGGATAGGCCCGGTTTACAGCTCGAAGACGCCGTCGGAAAAGCCGCCCTGCGGCGAAACGGGTTCGCCCGCGGCGGTGAGGTGGCTCACATCGCCCATCACCTGACAGCGGAAGCCCGCCTTGTCCCCTTGCCGTTCCTCGCTGTTGAGCACGGTGACGGAGGTGGGCGAAAGCCAGAAGGAATGCCAGAGCTGCATGGGCGAAAGGTTCAGCACGTGTCCGGCGCTGGCGCCGATTTGCCCCAGGTGGCAGAAAAAGACGAGGGTGGCGTCGCGGTCTGCCGTTTCGGCGATGCGGTAATACCGGTCTTCCCGGAGGTATCCATAGCGGGCGAGAATTCCGTCGATGCCGTTGCAGATGGTCCGGAAGCGCGCCGGAGCCTCGGGATAAACGGCCTGGAAATATGCACTCTCGCACCAGTGAGCCGGGTCGAAATGGAGGGGATCCTGCGTCCAGTAATCGGGCAGGAGGTCCCACAGCACGCTCGTTTCGCGGTTGCTGCCGTCGGGGCGCGTATGTTTCCCGCAGGTCACCTCGCGCAGCCAGTCGAGCGTCTCCGCCTGCAGCCCCCACGCCTCGAGGCAGGGGCGCGCGGTATCCTGTGCGCGGCCCAGCGGACTGCAAAACACGGCTGTCACGGGCCAGTGAGCCGCCCGCTTTGCGAGGCATGTTGCTTCCCGGAACCCGGCCTCCGTCAAGCTGTCAATCGAATAATCCGGATCCCCGTGCCGAATGAAAATCAGACGCATACATCACGCTCCTTTGTTGTCTCCATTCTACCAGAGCCTCCCGCCCCCCGCCAGCGCTCCCGGCATCCAGGCTATCCCGGATTTTTGAGCCGCACGGAGTAGCCCCGTTGTAAAGTTTCCACTTCGTTCCGGCCAAGGTGGTAAAGCTGACGCCATGACCGGAATCATCGGAGACGTGCACACATCCCACTCCCAGTAGCCTCAGTAGCCTCAGTAGCCTCAGTAGCCCCAGTCCCAGTAGCCCCAGATAACGGCGAGCCCCATCAGCGGAGCGATGGAAGGGTGAGCGAAACCAGCGGTGAACACGACGAACAGGACGGACAGGACGAACACGACGAACAGGACGAACACGACGAACACGACAGACACGACGTACAGGACAGACAGGATGGCTCCCTACCGCATGTAGCGCAGTGGTCCCAGTAGCCTCAGTAGCCCATCTGCCCCAGTGGCCCCAGTAGCCCCAGATAGCGCCACCACACTGCCACGCCACTGCCAGCGCGGCGGAGCCTCTGCGATGTAGCCGGCGCGGCAAAGGCGGCGCGGCTGGGCAGCGAGACGAGGCCAGCCCAACGGAGCAAGCGCAGAGAGACAGCCCGCCCCGCCGATGATAGGCGGAGGAGCGGCGTTTAGAGATTCAGACAGCCCGGGTTCAGAAGAAAGTCCATCAACCCCATGACGAGAATACCTTCCTCATTCACCCACGGCTTGACCCGATCCTTTACGATGATGATTTTCTTGAACGAATCCCGGATCAGCAACAGGGGCCGCTGTTCCTGCATCATCTTTTCACGGTCAGGAATGGCGAAAGCTGACTGAATGTAACAGCGTTGACTTCCGCGATTGCAGACAAAATCGATCTCATAATACCGCCGGAGAGATTTCCCGGCATCGTTCAACTCTTGGTGTACCACGATTCCGACGTCTGGACGATACCCGCGAACCAGCAGTTCATTGAACAGAATATTCTCCATCAGATGCGTTTCTTCCTGCTGCCGGAAATTCAACTGCGCATTCCGGAGTCCCACGTCGGTGAAGTAGTACTTGAAGGGAGACGCAATGAACTTCTTTCCCTTCACGTCATACCGTTCCGCACGGTGGAGGAAAAACGCATCTTCAAGATACGCTATGTACAACCCGATTGTCTTGTTGGAGATTGCCATTCCATTGCTTTGAAAGGTATTCGCCAGCTTAACGGGATTCGTCAGCGAGCCGACGGATGACGCCAGAGTGCGCACCAACGCCTCCATCACAGCATCCCCCCGCAACTGATTCCGCTCTGCAATGTCTTTCAGATAAAGTTCCCGGCAGAGCCCGATGAGATACTGGCTCTTCAGGGCTTCTGAAGGACGGCTCAGAATCAGCGGCAACCCGCCATAGGTGCAATAATCCATCCACGCATCCTCCCGGCTGCCGGAATAAGCGGAAAGAAATTCCGCAAAGCAAAGCGGATACACGCGCACCTCATCTCCTCGGCCGCGAAATTCCGTCAGCACATCCGTTGAAAGGAACCGTGAATTGCTCCCCGTCACATACACATCGACATTCTCCTGCCGGTTCAATCCGTTGAGAACACCTTCAAAGCACGGACAGAACTGAACTTCATCCAGCAAAACATACCACATCCCATGTCCGCTGATTTTCGTCTTCAGCCAGGCACTTAACCGCTGCGGGTCGCGGAGTTCCACCGAATCGGCATCATCCAGAGCAAGCGTCACAATTCGGGAGGGATCGACGCCCGACGCTTCCAGATATCGGCGGAATAAATGAAACAGGAGATAGGATTTTCCGCAGCGGCGAATGCCCGTCACAACCTTGATGAGACCATTTTCGCGGCGCTCAATCAGTTGATTCAGGTAGATATCCCGTCGAATTTCCTTCATATTTCGGTCTCCTTCGGCCTCTATAACAAGAAATTGCTGATTTCAGCAGTTTCTGGAAGTAAGATTTTCTGCGTATAATTATCGGAATTTACGGAAGATATGTCAACACCTGTAAAACCATGCGACAAGAAATTGCTGATTTTAGCAGTTTCTGGAAGTGGCGCCATCGGTCGGAAGGCGGAAAGGATGCGCTCAACGCTCTGTGCAAAAAGAAACGGTTGCGGAAACAGGCGTTTTTGCCTGTTTCCGCAGCCGTTGAGGTGCTGCAGGACCCGGATGCAGGGCTGAGAACCGGCGGGGTCCGTGCTGAGAATGTTCCGCAGACCGGTACCCTCAGATGGCGAGCAGCGCGAGGCCGCCGATGAGGAACCAGAGGGCGACACCCTGCACGAGAGGACGCAGCCCGCAGCTCTTGAAGGTAGCCGGGGTCAGGCTCGTACCGATCAGGAAGAGCGTCACGATGATGCCGCGCTTCGCCAGGAGCACGAGGAAGCCGGACGCCTCTTTCGGGAAGGCGGTGTAGGTGTTGATGATCATCGCGGCGGCAAACAGGAAGATAAACCAGGGGACGGCGACCTTCTGGCCCTTCTTGCGGAAGATGGCCATGGTCACAAACGCCAGCGGCAGAATCCAGAGGGCGCGCGTGCACTTCACGAGCGTCGCCGTCTCCCAGGCGATATGAGAACCATCGGCGTAGTACATGGCGTCGTATGCCTGACCGGCTCCGACCACAGAGCTCGTATCATGGATGGCGATGGCGGCCCACTGACCGAATGCAGCCTGATCGAGACCCAACGCATGCCCCATCGGCGGGAAGATGAAAAGCGCAATGGCGTTGAGAACGAAAATCGTGCCCAGGGAAATGGACATTTCCTCATCCTTGGCGTCGACCAGCGGTCCGACCGCGGCGATGGCGCTGCCGCCGCAGATGGCGGTACCCGCCGAAATCAGATACGAAGTGCGCGTCTCCACCTTGAGCAGACGACCGACCACCCAACCGAGAATCATGACGGTGGCCACGCTGAAAATGGTCAGCACCATGCCGTCCTTGCCGCTCTTGAGCGCCTCGGTCACATTCATCCCGAAGCCCAGACCGATGACGGATGCCTGCAGGAGGTACTTTTGCGTTTTCTTGACCTGTTTGGGATAAACCGTGCCGAGAACAAAGGCGAAAACGATGCCGGTAAAGAGAGCAAGCGGCGGCGTAGCCTGCGGCAGAAAAGCCGCCAGAACAACGAGAAGGATGAACAGGGGGCGAGCCACAAGCATGCGCCCGGCGGTAGCGGAAAGAGAATTCATGGTCTGAAATTCGTTGCGGGGATGGCTTCTCCGGAATGGATTGGTTTGGGGATGCGGGACAGAAGATACCAAAACCGCACTTGATAATAAAATACTATCTTAGTATGATTTTCATGCAGTTCTGTTATAACCATTCCCCTACCCCGCCGCTTTTCCGATGCTTGCCGGCGTGGCGGATTCACCGTTGCCGCGCGTCTCCCCTTCCCTGTTCGTGTCCCCATGACCATCCGACACCTCGAAGCCTTTCTGGCCATTGCCGATGCGGGCGGCTACGTGACGCGCGCCGCCGAGGCGCTCCACGTATCGCAACCCGCGCTCAGCCGCACCCTGGCCAATCTGGAAGCACACTATGGAGCGCCGCTGTTTGACCGCCTGGGCCACCGCCTCATTCTCAGCACAGCGGGCCGCGCCCTCCTCCCCCGCGCACGCCGCCTGGTCGACGATTTTCACACGCTCGACCGGGAACTGTGCGAATCCTCGCCGCGGATGCCCTTGCGCATCGGCGCCTCGTACACGGTCGGCACGGCATTTCTGCCGCCCATTCTGCAGACCCTGACACAGCCAGCGGTTCCTTTCCGGTGCGAAGTAACGGTCCGCAACACGGCGCTCATTGAAACGGCGCTGCTGGAAAGTTCGCTGGACATTGGGATTGTCGAGGGCGCGATTCATTCGCGAGACCTCATGGAAACCGTTGTCGGGCGGGATGAAGTCATGGCGATTGTCCGCCCGGGAATACCGGTTCCGCGTACATTCCCGTGGATTCTCCGGGAGCCGGGCTCCGGAACGCACGATGCGGCGTTGGCGGCGTTCAACATCCCGCCGGAGGCGCCGGTCTGGTCGGTTGCCAACACGCAGACGCAAATCGCGATGGCGGAAGCCGGGCTGGGCATCGCGGTGCTGTCCGGCTCGCTGGTCCGGGAGGCGCTGGCACAGAAGCGGATCATCCGCCATGGAAAAACCGCGGTCCGGCGGACCTATCGTCTCGTGCACCACCGCGACAAATTCATGGATGAGCGCATGACGCGCTTTTGCGCGGCGGTAACGGCGCATGCATGACGCCGCAGGGGCACAGCCCTGAACAAAACCGCTCCCGCCGCATTCACACCAGGCTTATCCCGGTTTTTCCGGGATACTTGATCCAGATTTCTTGAAAGATGGCTCCTGTAACCTCTTTTCAAGACTAGATACTCGTGAATAGTCCGCCAATACTTTTTCAACCGAAAGTTCAGTAAAATAACTTTGCCGTCGCTCCAATGGTTACGCTGACTTCGTTCAGGCAGCTCTGCCGCCGAGAAAAAGTCCTTATTTGACACCTTGGTCGGAACGTTCGTGGAGACTTCAGAAGGGGGCTACTCCGTGTGGCTCAATTTTCTTAACTCATCGCGAGGCTGAGTTTCACAACCTTCCTCCGTGTGGCTCAAAAATC
>CASFKR010000121.1 GCA_949295265.1 uncultured Verrucomicrobiota bacterium
AACCCGCCGCCCCGCCCGCGGTAGCGGCTGCGCCCGCGGAACCCGCAGAAGCCGCGCCCCCTGCGGAAGCCGTGGAGCATGCGGAAACCGCACCGGCCGCAGCGCCGGCGCCGGAGGCGGCTGCCGAGCCCGCGATTCCCATCGTGCCCACGCCCGATGAGGCGCTCCTGCGGGTTCTCTCCCACCCCGCCGTTGCAGATAAAACCTTCCTCATCACCATCACCGACCGCACCGTGACCGGCATGGTCCACCGCGACCAGATGTGCGGTCCCTGGCAGCTGCCCGTCGCGGACAACGCGGTCGTCACCACCGGCTACACGGATTACACCGGCGCTGCGATGGCTTGCGGCGAACGCGCGCCGGTCGCCGTCGTCAACGCCCCCGCCTCGGGTCGCCTCGCCGTCACCGAAGCCGTCCTCAACCTGGCTTCCGCCGGCGTGCCCACGCTCGAGCAGATCAAACTCTCCGCCAACTGGATGGCCGCCTGCGGCGAAAAGGGGCAGGACGCCGCCCTCTACGACACCGTGGAAGCCGTCGCCATGCAGTTCTGCCCGGCGGCGGGGCTCGCCATTCCGGTCGGCAAGGACTCCTGCTCGATGTCCTCCGTGTGGAACGATGCCGCGACGGGTGCCGAGCGCCGGCGCATTTCCCCGGTTTCGTGCATCATCTCCGCCTTTGGTCCGGTTCCGGACGTGCGGCTTTCGCGCACGCCGGAGCTGCAGCCGCTCCCCGGCTCGGTGCTCATCCACGTCGACTTCTCCGACGGCAGGCGCCGTCTGGGCGGCTCCATCCTCGCGCAGTGCTACGGCCAGCTGGGCGGCGACACGCCGGATGCCGACAACCCGCAGCGTCTCCGCGCCTTCTACCCGATCTTCCAGGACCTCCTGCGCGCCGGCAAGCTTCTCGCCGCGCACGACGTCTCGGACGGCGGCCTTGCCGTGACCGCCGCCGAAATGGCCATGGCGGGCGGCTGCGGCGTCGCGCTCTCGCTGCCGCGCGCCGCAACGCCGCAGGAAATGCTCGCGCTCCTCTTCGCGGAGGAACCCGGTATGCTCCTGCAGGTGGTGCCCAAAACGGCCAAGCACATCTGCTCGGACTTCCAGGCGGCCGGCGTCCCCGCCACCATCGTGGGCACCGTCGACCCGCGCGACCGCTGCCTGAGCGCCACCTTCGGCGAAACGCTGGGCCTCAAACTGCCGCTCGCGCGCATCCGCTCCGTCTGGAGCGAAAACTCCGTGCAGATGCGCGCGCTGCGCGACAACCCCGCCGTTGCCGAGCAGGAACGCGCCGCCGCCGCGGATGACAAGGATCAGGGCCAGAACTTCTCGCTCACCTACGAGCCCGACGCCGTCCCCAACATCGCGCGCCCCGACGTTCACCCCAAAATCGCCATCCTTCGCGAGGAAGGCGTCAACGGGCACCTCGAAATGGCGGCCGCCTTCACGCTCGCCGGGTTCGAGGCCGTCGACGTCCACACGACCGACCTGCTCGAAAAGCGCGCGGACCTCGCCGACTTCTCGGGGCTCGTCGCCTGCGGCGGCTTCTCCTACGGCGATGTGCTCGGTGCGGGGTCCGGCTGGGCCCGCACGATTCTGTACAACGACCGGCTGCGGGATGCCTTCGAGGCGTTCTTCCACAACCCGACCACCTTCACGCTCGGCGTCTGCAACGGCTGCCAGATGATTGCGCAGCTCAAGTCCATCATTCCCGGCGCCACCGACTGGCCGCTGTTCATCCGCAACCGCTCGATGCAGTTCGAGGCGCGGCAGGTGACGCTCGAAGTGATGCAGTCGCCGTCCATCTTCCTGACCGGGATGACCGGCTCGCGCATCCCCATCGCCGTTGCGCACGGGGAAGGCTTCGCCCGCTTCGAAACCGAAGAGGCGCGCACGCGCGTCCTCCTCACCAAGCGCGCCGCCCTCCGCTACGTCGACAACAACGGCCGCCCCACCGAGCAGTATCCCCTCAACCCCAACGGCTCGGATGGCGGGCTGACCGGCTTCACCACCACCGACGGCCGCGCCACCATCATGATGCCGCACCCCGAACGCGGCTTCCGCGCCGTGCAGCTTTCGTACCGCCCCGTCGACCTCTTTACGGATGAGGCGGGCCCGTGGATGCGCATGTTCCGCAATGCCCGCGCCTTCGTGAACTGAGCCCGCGCAGCCGCCGCGCTCCGCTTCCCCAAAACCTTCCCTCCCCCAAGTCATGCCGATTTTTGAAGTCATCATGCTGGTGTGCTTCGCCAGCAGCTGGCCCTTTTCCATCATCAAAGCCCTGCGCACGAAAATCGTGGCCGGCAAGAGTCCCCTGTTCATGGGAATTATCGAAGTCGGCTACGTCGCCGGGATTCTGTACAAACTGACGCTGCCGGAAACCGACTGGCGCGTCTGGCTCTACGTGCTCAACCTCGTTATCGTGGGTACCGACCTGGCGCTCTACTACCTCTACCGCAACAACGTTCCCGCGGCACCGGCGCGCCCGGCCTCCTGACGCCGCCGCCCCCCCCGTTTCTCCCCTTCCCCACCTCCATCTCCCCTCTCCTCCGCGAAGCACCGCCTCCGCACCCGGTCATGAATCTGCACTCCCGGAAATCGCGCCCCTCCTGGTCCGGCCAGCTCGCCTTCATTCTGGCGGCTGCCGCCTCCGCCATCGGGCTCGGCAACGTCTGGCGCTTCCCCTATCTTGCCGCCCAGTACGGCGGCGGACTCTTCCTGCTGATTTACGTCCTGATGGTCGTCACGCTCGGCTTTACGCTGATGACCACGGAAGTCGCCATCGGCCGCCGCACCCGGCTCTCCGGCATGGAAGCCTTTTCCGGCGTCCATCGCGGCTGGAAGCCCCTCGGGTGGCTGGTCACGCTCATTCCGGTTATCATCGTGCCGTACTACTGCGTCATCGGCGGCTGGATTCTCAAGTACATCTTCGCGTATCTCTTCAACCGGCATCTGGCGCTCGAAAAGACGGTGGAGACGGTCTCCGCCACCGGGGAGCCCGTGGTGGAAACCGTCACGGAAATCGTCCACGTCTCGTCGCCTGATTTCTTCAGCGCCTTCATCGCGCACCCGTGGCAGCCCGCCGTCTTCGGCTCGGTGTTCATCCTGTTCTCGATGTGGCTGATTTTCTCCGGGGTGCGCAAAGGCATTGAGCGCTCCAACAAGATCATGATGCCGCTGCTCTTCATCCTGGCCATCGTGATTTCCGTGTTTGCGCTGTTTCAGCCCGGCGCGCTGGCGGGGCTCAAATTCTACCTGCTGCCGAACCTCTCCGAATACGTCAAAGACGGCTCCTTCGATTTCGTGCGCCTCTGCAAAACGTGCCTCGGCGCCATGGGGCAGATGTTCTATTCGCTCTCGCTGGCGATGGGCATCATGATCACCTACGGCTCGTACATGCAGAAAACGGACAGCATCGAGCGTTCGGTGCGCCGCATTGAAATTCTCGACACGCTGGTAGCGTTTCTCGCGGGGCTCATGATCATCCCGATTGCCTACGCGCTGGGCAACGGCCCGGAAGTGATGCAGAAATCCGGTCCCGGCCTCCTCTTCGTGGCGCTGCCGCAGATTTTCACGAAAATGACGCTCTTCGGGCTGCCCTTCGGGCGCCTCCTGGGTGCCATCTTCTTCATCCTCGTCTTCTTTGCAGCCGCCACCTCGTCCGTCTCCCTGCTCGAAACCGTCGTGGCGTCCATCCGCGACCGCACCGGCGTCTCCCGCCGCACCGCCTCCATCCTCACGCTCGTCTACACGCTGCTGATGGCGCTACCCTCCGCGCTGGGCTACGGGCACGGCCCGCTGGGCGGCGTCATCGTGCACGGCATGACGTTCCTCGACCTGTGCGACTACGTCACAAACAACGTGATGATGCCGATTGCCGCCTTCTTCACCTGCCTGTTCGTGGGCTGGGCCGTGGGCTCCCGCTTCGTGGAGGAAGAAGTCGAGTACGACGGACATCCCTTCCGCGCAAAAGTCTTTTACCGCGTCATGATCCGCTGGATCGCCCCGGTGCTCATGCTCATCCTCTTTGTGACCTTCGTGGCTTCCGGTCTCGGCTATTTCTCCATCTGAGCCCCGTGCCACGCCCCTACCACCCCCGTGCCCCTTTTCCACCATGGCAGACACGATTCTCGTCCTCGATTTCGGTTCCCAATACAACCAGCTGATTGCCCGCCGCATCCGCGAAAAAGGCGTCTACAGCCTGCTCAAATCCCATGAGATGACGGCCGCCGAAATTCGCGCGATTCCCGGGCTCAAGGGCATCGTCTTCTCGGGCGGACCCAAGAGCGTCTATGCGGAGGACGCCTATTCCTGCGACCCGGAAATCTTCTCGCTGGGCGTGCCCATTCTGGGCATCTGCTACGGGATGCAGCTCATCTGCCGCCACTTCGGCGGCACAATTGAGCGCTCCGAGGGGACTCGCGAATACGGCAAGATGCCCATCGAAGTGCTTTCGGACTGCCCGCTGTTCAAGGGGCTTCCGAAGCGGCAGGATGTGTGGATGAGCCACGGCGACCACGTCGAAGGCATGCCGCAGGGCTTCCTGCCCGCCGCCGTCAGCGAAAACGGCGTCCCCGCCGCGGCGTATGACGCGCAGCGCAAAATCTGCGTCGTCCAGTTCCACCCCGAAGTGCGCCACACCGTCTACGGCAACGACATCCTCGCCAATTTCGCCTTCGAAATCTGCGGGGCGCAGGCGAACTGGACCATGGAGTCGTACCTCGAAATGCAGGTCCGCCAGATCCGCGAAACGGTCGGCGACAGAAAGGTGCTCTGCGGGCTCTCCGGCGGCGTCGATTCCACCGTGGTCGCCGTGCTGCTGCACCGCGCCATCGGCAACCAGCTCACCTGCATGTTCATCGACCACGGCATGCTCCGCAAGGATGAGGGCGATCAGGTCATGCAGACCTGCCACGGGCTCTTCGGCATCAACGTCGTGCGCATCGATGCGCGCGAACGCTTCCTCTCCAAGCTCGCAGGCGTCACCGACCCCGAGCGCAAGCGCAAAATCATCGGGGCAGAGTTCATCCACTGCTTCGACGAGGAATCCGCCAAACTCGGCGCCTTCGACTTCCTCGCGCAGGGCACGCTCTACACCGACGTCATTGAATCGGGCACCAAAACGGCGCAGACCATCAAGTCGCACCACAATGTCGGCGGACTGCCCAAGGACATGAAGTTCCGGCTCATCGAGCCGCTCAACGTGCTCTTCAAAGACGAAGCCCGCTCCCTCGGCGAGGCCCTCGGCATCCCGCACGACATCGTCTGGCGCCAGCCCTTCCCCGGGCCCGGTCTGGCCATCCGCATCATCGGCGACATCACGGAGGAAAAGCTCGCGCTCGTGCGCGAATCCGACGCGATTTTGCGCGAAGAATTCAAGAAGGCGGGGCTCGACCGCGAGGTGTGGCAGTACTTCACGGTGCTCACGAACATCCGCTCGGTCGGCGTCATGGGCGATGAGCGCACGTACAGCTCCGCCGTCGGCATCCGCGCCGTCACCTCCATCGACGGCATGACCTCCGACTGGGCGCGCATCCCCTACGATGTGCTCGACATCGTCTCGCGCCGCATCGTCAACGAGGTCCCCGGCGTCAACCGCATCGTCTACGACATCACGTCCAAGCCGCCGTCCACCATCGAGTGGGAATAAGGCGCGCTTGCGGTTCTCAAAGGAAAAAACGTGCAGCGGAAAAGAGGTCCGGAATGCGGGTCTTTTTCCCGCTCAGCCATCAGCAGAGCAGAGATTCGAAACCCCATGAATACGCAACGGATTCTGGATGAAATGCACCGCGACATCGAGCGCGGCGCGGTTGTCGGTTACGGGCTTTCCGCCTGGCGGCATGGAGAAGAACTCTTCACGCTCACGGCGGGTCTGGCCGACCGCGAAAACAACGTCCCTGCGGCGCGCGATACGCTGTACCGGCTTTTCTCGCAGACCAAACCGGTCACCGGCGTGGCGGCGGTGATGGCGCTGGAGCGCGGGCTCTTCACGCTCCAGCAGCCGGTCTCCGACTTTCTGCCGTGGTTTGCGGAGCAGGTGTGCACCGACAAATGCCGCCCGGTGGTCAACCGCATGCAGATTCAGCATCTGCTCAACATGACGGCCGGGCTCGCCTATCCCGGCGAAGCGGACGGCGCTCAGCGCGGCGCGCGCGATGCCGTGGACGCGCTGCAGGCGCGCTGCCAGAAAGGCAAACGCATGGGCACCGTGGAATTCGCCAATTCGCTCGGAGCCGCGCCGCTCAAGTGGGAGCCGGGCACGCACTGGAACTACGGTTTTTGCGCCGACGTGATGGGTGCCGTCATCGAAGTGTCTTCGGGGATGAGCTTCGGCGAATTTCTGCGCACCAACCTGTTTGAGCCGCTCGAGATGCACGACACCGGGTTCCGTGTGCCGCCGGAAAAACGCGCGCGTCTCGCACAGGGATATTTCGGACGGAATAAAGACGGACAGCCCAAACTCGTGCCCACCATCGGCGAACATCTCGGACTCGAAAACTACGCGCCCGAAACCGCCTTCGAAAGCGGCGGCGCGGGCCTCGTTTCCACGCTCGACGACTACGCGCATTTCACGCAGATGCTCCTCAACGGCGGCGTCTGGAAAAACCGCCGCATCCTCTCGCCCGCTGGCCGGCGCTTTCTCACCGCTCCCCAGCTCTCCGCCACGCAGCGCACTACCTACTGGGAACAGGAGCGCGGCATCAACTACGCCAACTTCCTGCGCCTCTATCCCGAAGGCTCCATCATGCCCTCGTTCATCTCTCCGGGCTCCTTCTCCTGGGACGGCATGCTGTCCACCAACTTCATCGTCGATCCGGCGGCAGACCTGACCATTCACTTCATGACGCAAATCGACAACGGCTTCCCCCTCGTGTGCAAGTATTTCAACATGATTTACGCACAACTGGACGTTTAGGGGCGCATGGTGGCGCCTGAAATTCCTCACGAAAAACAAATAATCGCCCCATACTCCGCTTATATCTGACGGACATACTTGGTGCCGTTCTTCCGAAGGATATCCCGGAAAAACACGGGGACTCCCCGGCAGATTTCAACCAAGCAAAAACATCAGATGAAACTCCACAACACCGTTTCTGCGGTCCTTTTCGCCGCCGTCGCGACCGCCTCCGCAGCCGAGAACCAATTCTGGACCAAACTCGGCGCCGAAGGGAAGATTTTCGACAACGTCACTTGGAAGGTCGAAGAGGAGAACAAGTTCGACGAAGATCACTACATCGCTGAAGAGACTCTGTTCATGGTCGACTTCAAGATTACCGATTGGCTGTCCATCGGCATCGGCGACCGTGTCGCGCAGGAGCGCAAGGAAAACACGATGTTCACCGGCTCCGGAGATTCCTACAAGCGCGTGAACGACCACTACTGGCAGAATGAAAACCGCCCGACCATCGACGTGGTTTTCTCCCACAAGATCAACGGCTGGCGCTTCGATGACCGCGTCCGTTTCGAATGGCGCGACAAAGATGACGGCAAGACGGACTACATGCGCTATCGCAACCGCATCCGCGTCCGCACGCCCTACAAGTGGACGTCTCTCGCAATCAGCCCCTACGCCAGCTGGGAGTTCTTCATCGAAGACAAGCCGGGGCTCGACTCCGGTGACATGTTCAACCGCTCCCGCCTCCAGATCGGCTTCTCCGGCAAGATCGGCGAAACGCTCAATCCCGGTGTCTACTACATGGTTCAGCATGACAAAGACGGCTCCTGGACGCCGACCAGTGTCTGGGGCTTCGAGCTGACGGCTAAATTCTGATTCATCCTCATTCCATCCGATCCGGGCGGAGGACCTTCGGGTCCCCCGCCTTTTTCGTTTTCCCCGCCGCCGCGCCCGAAGGTGCGGCGTTTTGAGCCATCCGCAGCGCGGCGGAGCCGGGAACACGACGAACAGGACGAACAGGACGGCTCGCTATCGCACATGACAAAGCCATCCAGCGGGGCCAGCGTAGCACTCCCCCAGTAGCCCCAGTGGCCCCAGTAGCCCCAGAAAAAGGCACAACCGTGCCCCCAGTGACCCCAGCCCTGCGGCGGAGCCGCCGCGGCAGATTATACTTTCTTTCTTGTGAAAAACAGGTTATACTGGTTTTCATGAAAACCGGGAAGAATCAATCGGAATCTCTGCACGACACCGGAAAGGAGCGGTCAGCATGTTTATACCTTTATCGGACATCCGGAAATGGCTCCAGGAGTATCATTTTCCCATTTATCCTTTTCAGTATATCCTTTGGTTGCTGGTGAATATTTAGTGTCTGCCCAGCAAGGCACTACCTATGGAAAAGAAGAGTACAGATGGATTACAAGAAATTCCGGCGCCGTCATTTGATTATAGGTTCTGGAATGGTGGAATCAGCTTGCAAGTTAT
>CASFKR010000122.1 GCA_949295265.1 uncultured Verrucomicrobiota bacterium
CTCGGCGCCGTCGATTTCGCGGAAGAAACGGTGCGCCTCTTCGGCAAAGGGCGCAAGGAGCGGCTCGTCCCGCTGCCGCCGCCCGCCACGCGCGCGCTCCGCGCCCTGCGCGATGCCTCGGCGGACCGGTTCGGCCCCGCCGCGGCGCGGCCGGAGCAGCCGGTCTTTCTCTCTCGCCAGGGGACGCGCATCACCACGCGCCTCATCGAACGCTGCTTCGCCGATGCGCTCGCCGCGGCCGGACTCTCCCCCGCCTTTTCGCCCCACGCCCTCCGCCACTCCTTTGCCACGCACCTGCTCGACGCCGGCGCCGATCTGCGCGCCGTTCAGGAACTGCTGGGGCACGCGTCTCTCTCGACAACGCAGATTTACACGCATGTTTCCGCCGAGCATCTCCGCGCCGTCTATCGCAAGGCGTTTCCCCGTGCCTGACGTAAAAAATGCGCGCCCGGCTTGACAGCGATACCCCGTTTCCGCTTTTCTTGATAACGCGCCCCCGTGCCGTCTTTCTCTGTCTGCCCGCCGTTTTCACCCACAGCCCCCGCTTGCTTCCGCATGAAAAAAGCCCTGACGCTCCTTGCCTCCGCCCTGTTTCTCCTCTGCGCCGTGCCCGCCGTCCAGGCCGGTGTCTCCATCTCCGGCATGTACGGCATCATGGACACCGAGCTGCTCGATGAAGGCGAGTACTACGGCGGTCAGCTCGAGCTCGGCGCCGGTCCCATCTCCCTGATTGCCCGCGGCGGGTATGCCCGCGATTTCGACGCGCTCAATCCCGATCACTGGAAGTTCCAGAACGGCGATGCCGTCTCCAGTATCCTCGACCGCTTCGGCGTCCGGACCTCCGACCTCAATCTGGATGATTTCGGCATCGTTCCGATTGAAATCGGCGCCATCTACCGCCTCAACATCGTCAGCGGCATCCTCAACATCTACGGCGGCGGCGGTGTCGGCTACTACTACATCCCCGCCTTTGACATCCTCGGCAGCAATTTCTCGATGGAAACGGATGCCATCGAAGACCTGTGGGGCGGCTGGGCCTGCCTCGGCGTGGATGCCGGCGTGGCGCTCCTGCACGTCTTTGCGGAAGCCAAATACACGTGGGCTTCCTCCGATGTGAACGTGACCGTCTCCCGCAACCTGCCGTCCGTCAATCTGGACCTCGATCTCTCGGGTCTCTCCTTCATTTTCGGCGTCCGCCTCGGGTTCTGAGGCACGCCATGGCGGACCTGACCGACGCCAAGCAAGCGGCCCGCCGCCGTGCGCGCGAATGCCTGCGTGCGCATCGCGACGAGCCGCGTCCTTCTTTTCTGCACGCCGTGGAGGCGCTCGCCGCCTGGAAAACGGCGCAGACCGTCGGGCTCTACATTCCCTTTGGCGTTGAACCGCCGACGGAAGACATTCTGGCGGTCTGCCATGCCTCGGGACGCCGGGTGGCGCTCCCCTGCTGGAAGCCGGACGCAACCCGGCGCGAAGGCGGCGCCTACGTCTGGGCGCATCATCCGCCGGGCGGTACGCTCCGCCCCGGCCTGTTCGGGATTCCGGAACCGCAGGGCGAAACAATCGACACCGCACAAATCGACCTCTTTCTGCTTCCCGGGCTGAGCTTTGACCGCCGGGGTGTGCGGCTGGGGCATGGGCGCGGCTTTATCGACCGGCTCCTGGATGGCCGCCGGAGCGGCTCACAGGCGGCCGTTGTCGCCGCCCTGGTCTTCCCGTGGCAACTGACAGACGACCCCCTCCCCGCCGAACCGCACGACGTCCCCATGGACATCCTCGTTCTCCCTTCCGCCCCCTGACCCGGCTGACGCACCCGCACCGCGGGCCGCCGAGTCATTCCCCCGGACGTGCTTCGTTCTGCTGTTGCAGAAACGCTATATTTACGATACAATACGCGCAATCATCCGCCCAGGAGAGAATCCCATGCTTTTCAGTTCAGAAATTAAAAATTTCAGATTGTCCCGTCTGATGAGTCAAACAGAATTCGGGCATGCGCTCGGCGTTTCTTTTACGACGGTGAACCGTTGGGAAAATGAAAAGTCCCGGCCCAATCTCAAGGCCATGAAAGCCTTGAAGCGGTATTGCCGGGAACACGGCCTCCCCTATGAACCGCTGGAAAAGAGCTGGCTTGAAACCAGAAAACAGAAGGACTCGATATGATTGACTTCAGCCGTCTTGAACAGTACAGAGAAAACAACCGCATCGAGGCGAAAAAAGCCACGGGCGGGTTGCCCAAAAGCATCTGGGAGACGTATTCCGCATTCGCCAATACGCTCGGCGGCATCATCTTGCTGGGCGTGGAAGAAGGACCCGACAAGACGTTGCACACGGTTGAACTGCCGAATCCCGAACGGCTCATCAAAGAATTCTGGGATATCGTCAACAATCCCCAAAAAACCAGCATCAATCTGTTATCGTCCAAAGATGTATTCGTGCAGGAGGTGGACGGTCATCAGATTGTGGTCATCCATGTTCCCCGTGCCGACCGCTCCTATCGTCCCGTTTATGTCGACGGCAATCCTCTGTACACCTATCGCCGGAATGGCGAGGGTGACTATAAATGTACCAAAGAAGAATACATGGCGATGGTGCGCGACGCCTCCGTAAAGTCACAGGATATGCTGCTCCTGACCGAAATGGACATGACGGTCTTCAATCCGGAGAGCGTCCGGAGCTATCGCCAGCGCATGAGCCTTTCCCGCCCCGGTCATGTGTGGGAAGGTTTGGAAACCGAAGACTTTCTGATGAAGATCGGAGCCGCCGGGATCGGCTCCGACGGCAAAAAGCATCCCACATCCGCAGGGCTTCTCATGTTCGGCAATGAGTATGACATCGTACGGGAGTTCAACGGGTATTTTCTCGATTATCAGGAACAGGATGACGCCGACACCCGTTGGACAGACCGCGTTATTTCTTCCTCCGGTGACTGGAGCGGCAATGTCTATGATTTCTATTTCCGCATTTACAACAAACTGGCGCAGATGCCCAAAGTGCCCTTCAAACTGAAAGGCGGCGTCCGCGTGGACGACACTGCGGCTCATCAGGCACTGCGCGAAGCGCTGGCCAACTGCCTGGTCAATGCCGACTACTACGGCAGACAGGGCGTGGTGATTGTAAAAACACGGAACGCCATCACGATGTCCAACCCCGGCAGTTTCCGGATTGAAATCGACACGGCAAAAAGCGGCGGCGTCTCCGACCCGCGCAACAGCACGATGCTGAAGATGTTCAATCTGATTGATATCGGAGAGCGCGCCGGAAGCGGAATCCCCAACATTTATCGGGTTTGGCGCGAACAGGGGTGGCCGACCCCGGACCTTTCCGAACGGTTTCATCCGGACCGGATTGTGCTGTCTCTCTCCTTTGAGCCTGTCGGCGATAAAAAATCGGCGATAAATGTCGGCGATAAACAGTCGGCGATCAGCCGCAGAATCAAAGATACAATCGTTCTCTTTCTGACAGACTGCGCCGAAGCAAAGGCGTCCGCCATTGCCAGTCATATCGGACTAAAACCTTCCAGAACAAGGGATTATCTGAATGAACTGACGGCAGAGGGCATCGTCATTGCCGTAGGCAACAACAAGAACCGCGTCTATCGGCTCAAAGCATAACCGGGGTGCCCACAGCCTTCTGAAGGCGTCAACGCCTCTCTCCTTTGCAAAAATCGGCGATAAATGTCGGCGATAAAAAATCGGCGATAAAAAATCGGCGATAAAAATCCCGGTCGATCCCGTTTGCAACCGGCCCGGACGGATGCGCCGTTGCGTGCGGTCGGAATTCTGTTGATACGGGTCTCGAAAATTGCTACGATATTGTCATGAAGAACAATCGCAAATTACCTGTCGGGAATCAGTCCTTCGAAAAACTCCGCACAGAGGGGTGCATCTATGTGGATAAGACGGATCTGATTTACCAAATGGCGACAGAGGGGACGCAGTACCTTCTGGTACGCCCGCGGCAGTTCAGCAAAACGCTGCTGCTCACAACCTTCCGCGCCTACTTCGAGGGCAAAAAAGAGCTCTTCAAGGGGCTCGCCATCGAGAAACTGGAAACGGAATGGAAGTCCTATCCGGTCCTCTATATGGATTTTTCGGCGATCGACTTCCATACTCCCGGGTCGTTCGACAAGGCAATGGACACCTTCCTCCGGAGCTGGGAGGAAAAGTACGGTCTTGTACAGACAACGGATCATCCCTCATCCCGTTTCTCGGAAATTATTACGGGCGTTGCGGCAAAGACCGGCCGGCGTCTCGTTCTGCTTGTGGATGAGTACGACAAGCCGCTCCTGGAGACCGAGGAGGGAGATAAACGTGAAGCGATCCGCAGCACGATAAAAGGCTTTTTCGGGAACCTGAAAGGCATGGGCGAATATTTCAAATTCGTGTTGGTGACCGGATCCTCGCCGATTGCAAAACTTTCCATCTACAGCGACGTCAACCATTTCCATAATATTTCGACGCACCGGGAGTATGCCACGATCAGCGGCTTCACGCAGAAGGAACTGGAAACGGTCTTCCTTCCGGAAATCGATGCGCTGGCAGCAAAAGAGGGCATGACCCGCGAGGCCTGCGTGGACAAACTCCGCCAGCTGTATGACGGGTATCTCTTCAACGCCAGGAAGGAGCGTGTCTACAATCCCTTCCAGCTCATCAACGTCTTCCGTACCGGGGCGTTCGGGAACTGCTGGTATGACGCCGGGTCCCTCCCCGCGCTCTTGAATCTGGTCAAGGACCGCAAGTCATTGTACTGGATTACCGCAGAAAACGAAATCGAAACAGGCGGCTCCACGCTCAGTTGCGCCTTCGAGGATAACGAAAACCCCCTGACGCTTCTTTTTGACAGCGGGTATCTCACGATTGACCGGAGCGAGTCGCTCTATGATCAGTACGTTCTCAGATTCCCGTATGACGGCATCCGCTACGGCGTCCTGAATACCCTCATCCCCTATATCACGGGCGGGGTATTCACCAACCGTGAGGAACTCGAAATTGATGAGATGTTCGGCGACCTGAAAGCGGGCGACACGAAGGCCTTCCTGCAGCGTCTGCAGGGCAAACTCTCCAGCCTTGCCTGGCCCGAAGGACGGGCGGCCCAGTATGAGGCAAAAGACCTTTTCCGCAGCTTTCTCGGTCTCATCATCCTGCTCATGGGTCAGCTGACCCGTACCGGAAAGGACATGGAATCGCTGCACATCGAATGCGCGGTCGAAACCCCGGAACACGTCTACCTCTTCGCATTCAAGGCCGGCGACCTGATGGAGGAGGCGTTCGAGCAGATGGAGCGCAACGAATCCGCCAAACCTTACGCCGGCGATTCCCGCACGCTCCACAAGATCGGCGCCACGTTCTCGACCGAAAAGCACGCCATCACCGACTGGCGCGAAGTGACGGGCTGACACGGCTCTGCACGAACGCCCCCCGCTTTCTCCCGCACCCTTCGCGTCCGCCGGGCTCACGCGCGGGCGCGCAGGTGCGCGGCTTGCCTGAGGGGACAGGTCCGGTGTATACTTGCAGAACCTGAGTTCATTCCCATCCCCTGTCACGATTCCATGCAACGCGCGCTTGTATGCGGGGCAGGCGGTTTCATCGGCTCGCACCTCGTCCGGCACCTCAAACGCCGCGGCTGGTGGGTGCGGGGCGCAGATGTAAAACGCCCGCTCTTTTCCGCTTCCGAAGCGGATGATTTTCTGTTGTGCGACCTCCGGGAACGTGAGAACTGCCTTGCAGCGCTCACGATGCCGGACGGGTCGGCACCCGACACCGTTTTCCAGCTGGCCGCCGATATGGGCGGCATGGGCTTCATTCATCAGGCTTCGGCGGAAATCATGCGCAACAGCTCACTCATCAACATCAACATGTTGCATGAGGCTGCCGAACATGGCGTCAAGAACTACTTCTTCTCCTCCTCCGTCTGCGTCTATCGCGACATGGCGCGGGACGACGCGGAAATCGACGAGGATGGCGCCTATCCTGCGCTGCCCGACAATGAGTACGGCTGGGAAAAGCTCTATGCCGAGCGCATGGCCTTCACCTATGCGCAGAAATACGGCATGCGGGTGCGGGTTGCCCGGTTCCAGAACTGCTACGGTCCCGAGGGGATTTGGCAAGGCGGACGCGAAAAGGCGCCGGCCGCCCTCTCGCGCAAGGTTTTTGAAGCGAGCGACCCGGGCACGGTCGATATCTGGGGGGATGGTCTGGCCGTCCGCAATTTCATCTATGTGGACGATCTGGTTGACGGCATTCTGCATCTGATGGCATCGGATTTCGATGGTCAACCCGTCAATATCGGCACCCGCGAATACGTCACTGTGCGGGAGCTGCTCGCCATCATAGCGGAGGTTGCCGGCAAAAAGATCACCGCGCACTCCATCCCCGGTCCCGTGGGCGTGGCTTCCCGGAATTTTTCCATCGACCGGATCTGCTCCACCGGCTGGGCGCCGGCCCACACCCTGCGCAAGGGCATTGCCAAGACGTATCCCTGGGTTGCGGCCCAGGTTGCCGCCGCCGCACGCCAGAAGAACCCCTAGCCGCTTTCGGCACCTGTTGCCGCGTTTCCCGTTCCGTCCATGCGCTTCCGCAAAGTCAGAATCTTCCACAATCGCCGCTCCGGCCCCTGGTATACGCACCTGAGCAAAATTCAGGCGGCCATGGATGAGTCGTGGGCAAAGGACTGCGAAGATATCGCCTGGTACTTTCCCGCCTCCCGGGAGCAATGCCTCGCGATGCTGGAGCATGCGATGGATGACGGCACGGATTGCGTGCTGGCTTCGGGCGGCGACGGCACCGTTTCCTCCATCGGGGTGCGGTTGCTGGGCACGGGCATCCCGCTGGGCGTCATCCCGCTCGGCAGCGGCAATGGCGTGGCCCGCCATTTCAATCAATCCCTCTCCCCAGCCAAAAGCGTGGCGCAGCTCGCCGAAGGACAGATTGTGGACATGGATGTGGGCGTCATCAACGAAACGCCTTTCCTCGTTTCCGCCTCCATCGCCTGGGACGCCGCGCTCGTGGAACGCTACAACCAGATGCCGATTCGCGGCATCGGCTCGTACTTCCTCGCAGCCGCCGTTTCGTTCCTCGATTATTCGCCGCAACCGCTCACGGTCACCGTCGACGGAGCCGAAACCATCACGGTTGAACGGCCGCTCGTCTTCACCATCGGCAATCTTTCCGGCTGGGGCGGCGGTGCCCGCATCGACCGCAATGCGAAAGCGGATGACGGGCTGCTGGAGCTCGTGACGGGCGACCAGCGCGACGCTCCCTACATGCTCTCCGCGCTCGATGAGGTTTTCTTCAACGGCGGGTGCAAGGACCTCCCCCGCGTCATCTACCGGAAATTTTCGCATCTGCACATCCATCGCCCCCATCCGCAGCCCATCCAGTTGGACGGCGAGCTCGTGGATTGCGGCACGGATATCGACATCTCTGTCCGCCCCCGCGCCCTGCGCCTTCTCATTCCCCCGGACCCGCTTCCCGGCTCAACCGGCGACGAACCCGACTGATTTTCTCTCCTCTTTTCACCCCGCCCGTACGCGCCCTGCGCACATTCAGCCCTTTCAGCATTCGTTCAACAACTATGTCCAAAACACGTTCTTTCTCCCGTTCGCTCCCCGTATCCGGGCTTCTCTGCCTCGCGTTGCTTGCCGCACCGCTTCGCGCCCAACAGGCATCCACCTCCGGCGATATCTTCGGTGCCATTCACGTGAATGACATCGCGCTGGTGCAGAAGTTCATCGACGAGAATCCGTCGGCTGCAAAAACGCCCACCTCCAAAGGCATCTCGCCGCTGCACTACGCCGCCAAACTCGGCCGCCTTGAAGCCGCTCACGTGCTGATCAGCGCCGGCGCCGATGTGAATGCGGCGGTGACGGGCTCCAACACCACGCCGCTGCACTGGGCGGCGGACTCCGACAACGTGGACATCGTCCGTCTGCTCCTCAAGCGCGGTGCCAACCCCAAGGCGGTCGCGCGCAACGGCTACACGCCGCTCCACTTTGCGGCACGGGGCAACCACGCAAAGGCCGTGGAAGCGCTCATCGCCGCGGGCAGCGATGTGAATGCGCTTGACCGCGAATACCGTACGCCGCTCCATGTGGCCGCCGCCGAGAACGCCACGGATGCGGTCCGCGCCCTGCTTGCCGCCGGTGCCAATACCGCGCTGAAGGACCGCACCGGACAGACCGCCCGCGACATGGCAAACGAAACGACGGCTGCCGCATTTGACGCGGCGCCCGCGCCTGCCGCCCAGCCCGCACCTGCGCCTGCGCCCGCACCT
>CASFKR010000123.1 GCA_949295265.1 uncultured Verrucomicrobiota bacterium
ATCCGCAAACCGGACCGGCGGCTCCTCCACGGGGACGCGCACCGCGTCGCGATGCATGCGCGGCGGCTTGCCCAGCAGCGTCGCGATATCCATGTCAATCGGCTTGTCGTTGAACGCGGCGTCCTCCAGCACGAGCCGCCGGTCCCCCGTGGCGACGCCGATGAAGGCGACCGGGCAGCGTTCGCGCTCGCACAGTTTCTCAAAGGTTTCGCGGGCGTCGGGCTTGAGCGCGAGCACGTAGCGCTCCTGCGCCTCGCAGCACCAGATTTCCATCGGCGTCATCGAGGGCTCTTCGTTGTGCACCTCGCGGAGCCGGAAGGTGCCGCCCGTCTTTTCGACGAGCTCCGGGCACCCGTTGGAAAGACCGCCCGCGCCGATGTCGTGGATCGAGAGAATCGGATTGTTCTCCGCACCCATCGCCACGCAGGCGTCAATCACCTCCTGGCAGCGGCGCTGCATTTCCGCATTGCCGCGCTGGACGGAGTTGAAATCGAGCTCCGCATCGTTCGAGCCCAGCACGAGCGACGAGGCCGCGCCGCCGCCCAGCCCGATGCGCATGGCCGGACCGCCGATCTGGACGATGAGCGCGCCGACCGGCAGGTCCTTCTTGAGAATCATCGAGCGGCGGATGTTGCCCATGCCGCCCGCCAGCATGATGGGCTTGTCGTAGCCCCAGTCGCGTCCGCCCGCCTCCGTTTCGAAGGTGCGGAAAAAGCCGCAGAGCTGCGGACGCCCGAATTCATTGCCGAAAGCCGCGCCGCCGATGGGTCCGTCCGTCATAATCTCCAGCGGCGTTGCCAGCCGCGGCGAGGCGTTGGCGGGCTTTTCCCAGGGCAGCCCGTAGCCGGGGATGCGCAGGTTCGAGACCATGAAGCCGCAGATGCCCGCCTTCGAGCGCGAGCCCACGCCGGTGGCCGCTTCATCGCGGATTTCGCCACCTACGCCGGTGGCCGCGCCCGGGAAGGGCGAAATGGCCGTCGGGTGGTTGTGCGTCTCCACCTTCATCAGGATGTCGACCTGATCTTCGTTGAATTCGTAACGATGCGTTTCCGGGTTGCACGCAAAAGCTGCATTCTTGAAGCCTTCGACCACGCCCGAGTTGTCCGAATACGCGACCAGCGTGTGGTCGGGCGTGACCTTGTGCGTGTTCCGGATCATCTGGAAGAGCGACCGCTCCGCCTCCTGTCCGTCCACAGTCCACGAGGCGTTGAAAATCTTGTGGCGGCAGTGCTCGGAGTTGACCTGCCCGAACATCACGATTTCGGTGTCCGTCGGGTTTTTGCCCGTCTTGAGGCAGGCCTCCGTCAGGTAGTCAATTTCATCCGGATAGAGCGCCAGCCCCATTTCGACGTTGGCGCGCTCAAGGGCGGCCCGGCCCTCGCCGAGGACGTCGTACGTCTTGCCGGGTCGGGGCTTGCCCGCCGCAAACAGGTCGCCCAGATCCGCATAGACGCCTTCGGTCATGCGGTCGTGCAGGAGGTGGACCGCCCCGCCGAGGCGCGTCGGCGCGACCGGTCCTTCCTTCGTGAGCACTTGCATGGCAATCGCGCGCTCCACGCGGCGCACCAGCTTGCCGAGCCCGCACGAGCGGAAAATGTCCGTCGCCTTCGACGACCACGGCGAAATGGTGCCCTTGCGCGGGGAGACGTAGAACGTGCCGCCCTGACGCAGCTGAGCGCGCCCCACCGCGCCCAGCAGTTCGCTGGCGCGCACGATTTCCGGGTCGCCCAGCCGTCCGGCCGTGTCGAGCAGATAAATCCACGCGGCCGACAGGCGGACGGGCGTTTTCAACGCTTCGGAGAGTGCTTTTTCGAGCTGAACATGACGAAATTCGGGAAAGGCGTCGGTGCCGGAAAGGGCGAGCATGAGGTTCTCCGGTGGTTGGTGGTTTTAAACCCAGAAAAGGGACTCTGTAAGTGGCTGAAAAGTCTACCGGAAAACAGGGGTTTCTTCAACCGCATGCCCGCGCCGGGGTCTCCCGGTTTTCCGGGTATTTTCCCGCGGACTTTGCCGTCTCCTGACGTCCCGGTTGCGGGAGCCGTTCCCATCCGATTCCCGGCTTCCCGTCGCTGCTCCGCCGCCGCCGACGCGCTCACTGGGGCTACTGGGAGTGCCGGGAGTGTTGCGCCGGGCGGAAGAGGCGTGGGGCAGCGAGCCGTCCTGTCTGTCGTGTTCGTCGTGTTCGTCCTGTTCCCGCCTCTCTTCCGCGCGGCTTCGCTCCGCTGGCTTTGCAGCGGGGTTCCCCGCCCCCGTCCGTGTCGCTAAAACCCGAGCAACCCGAAAGCGCGATTTCTCTTGTCGGCGGACCATTTTCGTAGTAGAATTCCGTTCATCGTTCCAAGAATGGCTTTCACGAAGCCTGTTCCAGGGTTTGCCGGAAGCCTTCGAGGAATGAGCAGGAATTTCAGATTCCTGTGTGGAATAAGAGTAATCACAGTAATTGTATGGGACCAATTTCAGATTGGTATCAATGTTTGGTTAATTGTGTTCATTTTTTTCTCCCCGGAGTTCCTGCTCCGGGGAGTTTTTCTTTTCGCCCGCTGCACTTGCCGCTCGGGGGCTCGTCTGATAAGATGCGGAGCATCGACGGCATGCCGATGAACGGAAGCGCTTGTGCGCGGATGTTTCGCGCCGCATCCCGGACGCTTTTCCTCCCGATGAAACGCCCATCACCCCGCCCCCATCGATGGCTCAGTCTGTTCCAGCGCGCACTGACGCTTTGCGCGCTGGTCGGCGTTGTTTCGCTCTTTCTCGCGGTGGAAGGCTGCTCGATTTACCAGCCGGGGGCGGCGACCCCCGCCTCGCTCTCCGGATACCGGCGGCGCGTCGTCACCATGGAGGTCACCGGTTACGATTCCGGTCCGCGGTCCTGCAACTGGACGCGCAACTGGCGCGGGCAGCCGGTCATCGCCAGCGGTCCGAACAAGGGCAAACCCAAAGCCGTCGGCATCACCGCCAGCGGCAAAAAGGCGCGCCACGGCACCGTGGCGGCCGATACCGATTACTATCCGTTCGGGACGATTCTGTACATTCCCGGGTACGGGTACGGTCGCGTGGAGGACCGCGGCGGCGCCATCAAAGGTCCGAACCGGCTTGATTTGTGGTTCCCAACGGAACGGGAGGCCCTTCAATGGGGTCGAAAGAAGAACGTGACGGTCACGGTGTGGACGAAGTGAGTCCCGCCGCCTCCGCCGCCTTTGCGGGCATCACGCTGCGCGGTGCGCGGGTGCACAATCTCCAGTCGGTGGATGTGCGCATCCCGCGCGGAAAGCTGACGGTTTTCACCGGCGTTTCGGGCTCGGGCAAGAGCTCGCTCGCCTTTGACACGCTGTTTGCGGAAGCGCAGCGGCGCTACCTCGAGAGTCTGCCGCCGTATGCGCGGCAGTTCCTCGAAAAACTCGACCGCCCGGCCCTCGATTTTGCGGAGGGACTCTCCCCGGCGGTTTCCATCGGTCAGTTTGCCAGTGCGGCGGGGCCGCGCTCCACGCTCGCGACGGTTGCCGAACTGCACGACCACCTGCGGCTCCTGTTTGCGCATCTGGGCACGCCGCACTGCCCGCGTTGCGGGCGCGTGGTGCGCGCGGTGTCGCCCGGCGCGCTGACGGAGCGGCTCCTGGCGGAGCCCGCCGGGACGCGCATCACCGTGCTTTCTCCGATGGTGCGCGGCACGGCTCCCGCCGGTGGCAGGAGCGTGGCAGCGGTTGCGGAGGCGGCGCGCAGCGGCTTCGTGCGCGTGCGCCTCGATGCGGAGGTTGTCCCCATCGAATCGGCGGATGCCGCGCGGGCCGGCGCGGCATGCCTCATCGACGCCGTGGTGGACCGCATCGTCATCCGCGAGGGTGTGCGGGCGCGCGTCATGGACTCCGTGGAACTGGCGATGCGGCGGAGCGGCGGCGAAATCCGGCTCCTTGTGCGGCGCCCCGGCGAGGCGGCGGATACGCTCGTGGATGAATCCGAGCGGCTGGCGTGTCCCGATTGCCAGATTGCCTTCCCGGTGCTGACGCCCTCCTCGTTTTCCTTCAACAGCCCGGCGGGGGCGTGCCCCGCCTGCGGCGGCTTGGGCACGGCCAAGGGGTCCGAAACGGAGCCCTGCCCGGTTTGCGGAGGGACGCGCCTCACAGCGGAGGCGCGCGCCTGCCGGCTCGAGGTGCCCGGCGTCGAAGCGCGGAATCTGCCGGAGGTGCTGGCGCTGACGGTTTCGGAACTGCGCGCCTGGGTGGCGCGCGTTGCCGCCGCGCTGCGGCCCGCGCAGCTGGCGGTTGCCGGCAACGTGCTCACGGGGCTCGGCGCGCGTCTCGACTTCCTGGTGGAAGCCGGGTTGGGTTATCTGTGCGCGAATCGCGCCTGTTCGACGCTCAGCGGCGGCGAAATGCGCCGCGTGCGCCTCGCTTCCGCGCTCGGGCAGCGCCTCAGCGGTGTGCTGTATGTGCTGGATGAGCCGACGGCGGGCCTCCACCCGCACGACGTCGAGCCGCTGGTGCGGCTCCTGCTCCGGCTTCGCGATGCGGGCAATACGCTCGTGGTGGTCGAGCACAATGAAGCGGTCATCCGGGCGGCCGACCATCTCGTGGAGCTCGGACCCGGCGCTGGCGCCGCGGGCGGGCGCATTACCTTTTGCGGGCCGCCGGAGGCGGCGCAGGCGCCGGGCGCTTCGCTGACGGGCGAATTCCTCGCCGGACGGCAGCACGTGTCCGCCGCGAAGCCGCTGCCCGTCGGGCCGGATACGGCGTTTCTGGTCGTGGAAAAGGCGCGTATTCATAATCTGCGCGACCTCACGGCGCGGTTTCCGCTCGGGCGCTTCAGCGTCATCACCGGCGTTTCCGGCGCCGGCAAGAGCACGCTTGCCGAGGAGGTGCTCGGGGCGAACCTTTCGCGCATTTTGGCGCGGGAAGGCGGGCGCACCGCGGTGTCGCCGCAGCCCGTCGGATGCGCCGGCATCCGGGGTTGCGCGCCGCTCACAAAGTTGGTGAGCGTCGGGCAGGCGACGCGGACGCGCTCATCGCGGAGCAATCTGCTCACCTTCACCGGGGTCTACGGGATGGTGCGCGAGCTCTACGCTGCCACGCCCCTGGCACGCGCCCGCGGGTATACGGCTTCGCGCTTCAGTTTCAACACGAAGGGCGGACGCTGCGAGGCCTGCAAGGGCGAGGGCAGTCTGCGCTTTGAAATGAGCTTCCTGCCGGACGTTACGGTGCCCTGCGAAGCCTGCGGCGGCAAGCGCTTCAACCCCGAAACGCTCGACATCCACTGGGCGGGGCGCTCCATCGCCGACCTGCTCGCCTGCACGGTGGCGGAGGCGCTGGAGATTTTCCGCGCGGTGCCGGCGTTGGAGCGGCAGTTCCACGTGCTCAACGAGCTGGGGCTCGGGTATCTCACGCTCGGGCAACCCGTCTCCACGCTCTCGGGCGGCGAGGCGCAGCGCCTCCTGCTCGCCTCGGAACTGGCGCGCCCTACGCAGCGCCCGACGCTCTACCTGCTCGACGAGCCGAGCGCCGGGCAGCATCCGGCGGATGTCCGGCTGCTGCTCGAAGCGCTCACGCGCCTCCGCGATGCGGGGCATACGATTATCGCGGTCGACCACAATCCGTACGTCATCCGGGCGGCCGACTGGATTGTCGATCTTGGGCCCGGCGGCGGCGATGCGGGCGGGCGCCTCCTCGCCGAGGGAACGCCCGGCGAGGTGGCGCGCGCGGCATCGTCGTTTACGGCCGCGGTGTTGCGCTGAGGGCGGGGCGCGCGTGCTTCAGGCGGTGACGATTTCGCCGTAGAGCGTCTGCGCGCGGGCGTCCGTGACGCGCACGGAGAGGAGCTGCCCCGGGCGCGCTGCGTCTGTCGGCTCGAAAATCACGATTTTGTTCTGCGGAGAGCGGCCGGACCAGCGGGCGCGGTTGCGGAGCGAGGGGCCCTCGCAGAGCACCTCGACGGTGCGCCCGATCCACGCCTGGTTGCGGCGCAGTCCGCGCGCATCCTGGTCGACGAGCAGCACGGCGTCGCGGCGGCATTTTTCCTCGTCGGAAACATCGTCCGGAAGGAGCGAAGAGGGCGTGCCGGGACGAGGCGAGTATTTGAAGACGAACGCATTGTCGAAGTCCGCTTCCTCCATCACGCGGCGCGTGGCTTCGAAATCGGCTTCCGTTTCGCCGGGATAGCCCACGATGATGTCCGTCGTTATGGCGATGTCCGGGATGGCTTCGCGCAGACGGCGAACGGCGTCCAGATAGGTGGCGGAATCATAGCCGCGGCGCATTTCGCGCAGGATGCGGTCCGACCCCGATTGCATCGGCAGATGCAGATGGGGGCAGACCGCCGGAATGGTGGCCATGGCGCGCACGAGTTCGGGCGTGACGCCGGACGGGTGCCCGGAGGTGAAGCGCAGGCGCGCCACTTCGGGGACTTCGCGGGCGATGTACTCGAGGAGGCGCGGGAGCGGCTCGGTGTAGCGGCCGGGGGAGGGGATGGCGTCCGGCCATTGGAAGCGCGCCTGCCCGTAGCGCATGACCGATTGCCCGAGCAGGCAGACATCGCGGACGCCGCGGGCGGCTTCCGCGCGCACTTCCGTGAGAATGTCGGCGGGGCAGCGGCTCTGCTCTTCGCCGCGGACGGACGGCACGATGCAGTACGAGCAGCGGTGTTCACAGCCGTACAGGATGGTGACGAAACTCTGCGCCGGACCGGCGGCGACGGTGACCGTCTGCTCGCCATCGGCGTGATCGGCGGCTTTGCCGCGCTGCGTGCCCGCGGTGCGTGCCAGATCGGCGCGCGCCTCTTCCGGGGTTTCGGGCGGTGCGTCCAGCACGCCGAATTCGGCGAGACGCTCTGCGCCCGTCTCCAGGCAGCGCGTCACAAAGGCGGGAATCTGCGACTGCGCGCGCGGACCCACGGAGAAGGAGAGGTGCGGCAGCAACGTGAAGATGTCCGGTCCCAGCCGTGCGGCCATGCAGCCGGTGAGCCCGATGACGCGCCCCGGGCGTTCGCGTTTCGTGGCGCAGAGCAGGCCGAGCTTGCCCAGCGCTTTGTCCTCCGCCTTTGCGCGGACCGAGCAGGAATTGACGATGACCACATCCGCCTCATCCTCCGTTTCGGCCTGCGCGAGACCGATGGCGCGCAGGCGGCGTGCGATGAGGTCCGAATCGCGGACATTCATCTGGCATCCGTAGGTATGGAGGGCAAAAGAGGGCATGGCTGGAGAGGGAAGAAAGGGACGCGTTTCCGGAGTGTCCGGGTGGGCGGAACATTACCAGAAAGCGGGGATGCGGGCAATGCGGCTTCCCGCGCCGGGGGCACGGTTGTGCCTTTTGTTGGGGCAACTGGGGCTGCTGGGAATGCCGCGCCCCTCCGCGCGGCTTGATAAGTTGGGGCGCGCTCAGAGCGCCGCCAGCAGATCGGAGGGCAGGAGCGAGCGGCAGGAATGGCGCAGCAGGGCGGCATCGGCGGCGCAGGCGTGGCGATAGGCGCCGACGCATGCCGCCGCATAGGGCTCGAGCCCCTGCGCGAGCAGGGCGGCGATGATGCCGCAGAGCACATCGCCGGAGCCGCCTTTGGCCATGCCGGGATTGCCCGCCGGGATGAGCGTGACCGGTTTGCCCGGGGCACCGACGAGCGTGCCTGCGCCTTTGAGCACGACGACGGAGCCCGAACGGTCCACGAGGCGCCGGAGCGCTCCCATGCGGTCGCCGGTCACCTCCGCCACCGGGCACCCCAGCAGGCGCGCGGCTTCGCCGGGGTGCGGCGTCAGCACGCAATTGGGCGGCAGCGCCGTTTCCAGCGGCGCGACGGCATTGAGCGCATCGGCGTCGAAGACCGCGCCGCGCAACGCGCTGAAATGGAAATGCGAGGCATCGGCAACGAGCGCGTCGATGTTCGTGCCGTAGGCGTGGCGTTCACGCACGGCAAGCCAGTCATCGTACGACTGCACGGAACCCACCACGAGCAGGATACGCACCGCTTCCCACGCCTCCGGGGAGAGTCCGGGACCAACCGCCAGCACATCGCCCGGTTCGATTTGCCGGAGAATTTCCGGGAGAACCGTTTCCGTGAGCGCCGGGGCGTCGTAGCCGCGCACGATGAGCTCGGGCGCGGCGGCAACGAGCGCCGGGACGCACGGCGCCGGGGCGTGTGCGACCGTCAGCCCCGCG
>CASFKR010000124.1 GCA_949295265.1 uncultured Verrucomicrobiota bacterium
CAAAAAGCGGCTCTTAGCCTTTTTGCTTTTCAGGCGGGCGTACTGGTTCCTTTTGTCGGGAAGGATATCCGAGAATGTCTGGTTGGCCATAGTTTTCATGCCCTTTCATGATAGAAAAAAAGTCCCCGTTCGGTGTCCTTGAATTTGACCAATGGGGTTTTTCCATTTTTGGGCTTGGTGTCCATAACTATGAACAACTGCGATAACCCGAACCGGATTGTCAAATAGAGGCAAAGGTGCTAGCATGTCATCCCGGTTACGACACATGAGTCCCCTAATCGACGGCAAACCGGCTCCGTTCGGCAGAACGATGAAACAAATCTTCCTTTCTGTACGTCCTTCCCCGTTCCACGGTCGAATCGTCTCTCCGTCTCATTGCCGTTTGCTTCCCTGCACTTTCTCCCGGCTGGGCTGATTGCCCACCGGGAGTTTTCTTTTACCGCCGTTTCTTTTCCTTGTTTTCTCTGTTCAGCCTGCCATGGAAGACGTATCCCTCGCGTGCGTCAGCGCCTCCCCTGCCCTCGCCCTGTACCGCATCCAACCTTCGCCGATTGAAGCCTTTATCGCCTCGACGCCGGAGACGCGAAGCATCTGCAACGACCCTACGGTCGCCGGTGTGCGCTACACCGACCTGCTCCGCAAGGCCTGCACGGAAGTGCTGCGGGCGCTCCCGAATGATTTGCGCGAAGCGGAGACCGTCGTCGTCAACATCCTGCGGGGCGGCCTGAACTTCGGGCTGCGCGACGCCCTTGCGGCCGCCTACAACTGGAATGCGCATACGACGAGCTTTATCTCGGCACAGCGCGCGCGCGATGAACGCGACACCGATGCGTGGCACATCACGGAAAACGCCTACCGCAAGGTCTACCTGCCGCCGCGCGCCTCGTTCGTCATCGGCGACGTGGTCGCCACGGGCACCTCGCTGCGTTACGGGCTGCAGGAACTCGTCCTGGCGGCGCGCGAACAGAAAATCGACGTGCGCTCCATCCTCTTCTTCACGTATGGCGGCCCCCAATCCGAGAACATCCTCTCGGAAATCGACGCCCGGTGCCGCGAGCTGTTCCCCGGATACGAAAAAACGACGCTCATCTATCTGGAAGGACGGTTTGCCGTGGCGGCCTCCGACACGCCGCTGCATGTGCGCCTGACGGGGACGGACCTGCTGCGCCTCGGCTCCCTGATGGCGCCCGAATTCATCGAAAGCCAGTACGAAAACCCCGCCTATCCGCTGGAGCGCTGCATCATTTACGATGCCGGCTCGC
The DNA here is from genome assembly GCA_949295265.1 of uncultured Verrucomicrobiota bacterium. Lineage (GTDB taxonomy): Bacteria > Verrucomicrobiota > Kiritimatiellia > RFP12 > UBA3636 > JAEDLN01. The sequence continues at coordinate 1,263 of CASFKR010000124.1, forward strand.
GCGCCTTCTGGCTCTATGAGTATGTGGAAGACGTCATCGGCTACTGGAAACAGAATCTCCAGTTCGCCGAGCAGGGCATGACCTTTACCGAACTGCTCCGCGAACGCTTCCCGCAAATCGACCCGGCGCGCTTTGGCGACGTCAATCTCAAGCAACTGTGCCTCGCGCGCCTCGCCGATATGGAAAAAGTCATCGGTCCGCACCCCTGAGCCGCGCCTGTCCCGCCCGCTTCGACCCCTCACCGGTCGTCCCCTCCCGTTTTCCAACCCCTCCTTCACTGATACCAACCCGACCCTTCCATGGCACACAACGACTTTGAGCAAACCAGCGTTTCCGACAGCCAGAAACGCAGCTTTTTCTCCATGTTCGTCATCATGCTGGGCTTCACGTTCTTCTCCGCCTCGATGTGGGCGGGCGCGAATCTCGGCAACGGCCTGACCTTCAAAGGCTTCATCGGCGCCGTCGTCATCGGCAACCTGATTCTCGGCGCCTACACGGGCCTGCTCGCGCTGATTGCGGCGCGCACCGGGCTCTCCGTGCACCTGCTCTCGCGCTACGTCTTCGGACGCTACGGCTCGTACATCCCCTCGTCCGTGCTGGCCTTCACGCAGATCGGCTGGTTCGGCGTCGGTGTGGCGATGTTCTCGATTCCCACGACCTCGTTCCTGATGGAGCTTCCGTCCGTCCAAAACTCGTGGTTCATGGCAGGTGCCACCTGCAACGTCTTCGGCATCCCGTATCCGCTGCCGTTGCGTCTGCTGGCGATTCTGACCGTCGTGGCCGGCGTGATGATGTCCTCCTCGGCCTACTTCGGCATCAAGGCGCTGCACATCATTTCGACGATTGCGGTGCCCGCCGTCGCCGTCTTCGGCTGCTACTCGGCCATCCGCGCCCTCTTCTTCGATGCGCTCCCGCCTGAAGTCGTCACGGAAACGGCCCGCACGGGCTGGGACCTGGCGCGCACCCACACGCCGCCCCCGGATGCGGCGCTCACGATGGGCGCGGCCATTTCGCTGGCCATCGGCTCCTTCATCTCCGGCGGCTCGTGCACACCGGACTTCGCGCGCTTCTCCCGCACCACGACGATTGCCGTGACGACGACCGTCATCGCCTTCTTCATCGGCAACTCGATGATGTTCTTCTTCGGTGCCGCCGGCGCCATGGTCTATGGCCAGAACGACATCTCCATGGTGCTCAAACTCCAGGGGCTGCTGCTGCCCGCCATCTTCGTGCTGGGTCTGAACATCTGGACGACCAACGACAACGCGCTCTACACCTCGGGTCTGGGCATCTCGAACATCACGGGGCTGCCCAAGCGCTTTGTGGTGCTGTTCAACGGCACGCTCGGCACCATTACGGCCGTCTGGCTCTACAACAACTTCTGCGGCTGGCTGAACATCCTCAACACCTTCATCCCGCCGTGCGGCGCCCTCCTGATTGCGGACTACTTCCTCTGCAAACGCGCGCACTATGTGTCGCTCGCTGAGAAGAAATTCATCGCCTTCTCGTGGCCGGCCGCCATCTCGTGGGCTGTGGGCTCCTTCATCGCGCTTGCGACCAACGGCACCATCCCCGGTCTCGTATGCATGAAGTGGGGCCTGCCCGCCATCAACGGCATGGCTGTGACCATCGTTCTCTACCTCGTCCTCACGGCCATCGTGCCGGAGCGCAAGGCGGAAGCGGCCTGAGCCACCTCTCCTGCGCATTTTTCGCTCCGCCGCCGGTGCCCGCTCCCCGCGGGCATCGGCGGTCGCTTTTTCTCCCGGACGCATTTTGGTAGCATTTTGCCGTCTTTACACCTGATTGCCCCCTACTTTGCGATGAATCTCACCTATAAACTGCTTGCTTCGCATCTCGTTTCCGGAACCCTCGAGGCGGGCAAGGAAATCGCGCTCCGCATTGACCAGACGCTGACCCAGGATGCCACGGGCACCATGGCTTATCTGCAGTTCGAACAGATGGGCTGCGACCATGTCCAGACCGAGCTCTCCGTCTCGTACGTCGACCACAACACGGTGCAGGTCGGCTTCGAAAATGCCGACGACCACGCCTATCTGCAGTCCGTCGCGCAGCGCTACGGCATCATTTACTCGCGCGCCGGCAACGGCATCTGCCACCAGCTTCACCTCGAGCGCTTCGGCAAGCCCGGCAAGACGCTGATCGGATCCGACTCGCATACGCCCACGGGCGGCGGCATCGGCATGCTGGCCATGGGCGCCGGCGGGCTGGATGTGGCCTGCGCCATGGCAGGGCAGCCGTACTACATCACGTGCCCCCGCGTGGTGCGTGTGTGGCTGACGGGCGAGCTGCGTCCCGGCGTTTCCGCCAAGGACGTCATTCTCGCCGTGCTCGCGCGCTACGGCTCTTCGGGCAACGTGGGCCGCGTCATGGAATACGCCGGACCGGGCCTCGCCTCCCTCGACGTGCCTTCGCGCGCCACCATCGCCAACATGGGCACGGAACTGGGCGTCACCACTTCCATTTTCCCGTCCGACGAAGAAACGCGCCGCTTTCTGCGCGCACAGCGCCGCGAAAGCGACTGGGTGCCGCTCGCCGCGGACGACGATGCGGAGGGCACCTACGAAGAAACCTTCGAACTGGACCTCACCCGCGTGGAGCCCATGGCCGCCTGCCCGCACAACCCGGGCAATGTGGCGACCATCGATTCGCTTGCGGGCATGGCCGTCCATCAGGTGCTCGTCGGCTCCTGCACGAACTCGTCGTACCGCGACCTGAAGACGGTCGCGCTGATGCTTGCGGGGCGCAAGATTCATCCGTCCGTCTCGTTCGGCGTCGCCCCCGGATCGCGCCAGGTGGTACTCGAACTCATGCGCGAAGGGCTGTTCGAAAAGCTCGTGGAAGCGGGTGCCCGCATCCTCGAGAATACCTGCGGCTTCTGCATCGGCAACCACCAGTCGCCCGGCACCAACGCCGTTTCGCTCCGCACGTCGAACCGCAACTTCGAAGGCCGCTCCGGTACGAAATCCGCGCAGGTCTATCTGGTGTCGCCGGAAACGGCGGTCGCCGCCGCTCTCACGGGCAAAATCACCAACCCGACGTGCCTGGAGTGCCCGCCGCCGGTGCGCTTCCCGGAGCGCTTCGGCATCGATGACTCCATGTTCCTCTTCCGCGATACGGCCGGCGTCGGCGTCCCCGAAACGGAAATCATCCGCGGCCCCAACATCGGCACGGTGCCCGGCGGCTCGCCGGTCCCCGACAGCCTGAAGACCGAAGCCGCCATCAAGGTGGGCGACAAGATTACGACGGACCACATCATGCCCGCCGGTGCGCGCCTCAAGTTCCGCTCCAATGTGCCGAAATACGCGACCTTCGTCTTCGAAGGCGTGGACCCCACCTTCCACGACCGCTGCATCGCCAACCGCGACGCCGGCATCGGCAACATCATCATCGCGGGCGACAGCTACGGGCAGGGCTCCTCGCGCGAACATGCCGCGCTCTGCCCCATGTACCTGGGCGTGCGCGCCCTCATTGCCAAGAGCATCGAGCGCATCCATGCCGCCAACCTCATCAACTTCGGCATCATTCCGTTCCTGTTTGAAAACCCCGCCGATTACGACACCATCGAGCAGGGCGACAAGCTTGAAATCGATGAACTGGCTCCGGCCCTGAAGACGGGCGATACCGTTACCATCCGCAACAGCCGCACCGGCACCGCCTTCCGCGTCCGTTGCACGCTGACGGACCGCCAGCGCGGCATTCTGCTCGCCGGCGGCCTGATGGCGCAGAGCAAGGCAAAGTAAGCCCCGCCGCCGCATCCGTCCCCGCCCGACACAGGCGGAGACGGATGCGTTCTCCTCCCTCTTCCGTTTCTGTTCTTTCGTCCTCAGCCGCACCGTCGCCATGCCTTCCGTCTTTTCTGACGAACCGAGTCTTCTCGTCATCACCTGCTCCTTCGGCGTCGCCCCTGTCCTCGCGCAGGAGCTTTCCGACCTGGGCTTTCGCGTCGGTACCGTTGCAGATTCCTTTGTGGAATCCGAAGGAACGCTTGCGGACTGCATGCGCCTGAACCTGCATCTGCGCACCGGACACCGCGTCCTCTACGCGCTCAACAAATTTCCGTGCCGAAATTGCGACCAGCTGTACGATGAGGCGTACCAGATTCCATGGGAGCGGTATCTCGACCCCGACGGCTACTTCTCGGTTGACCGCGCCGTCCGCACGCCGTCCATCCGCAACGATCAATACCCCGCGCTCAAACTCAAAGATGCCATTGCGGACCGCATGCGCGCCAAGTACGGGCGGCGTCCCAATTCCGGCAATGAGCGCACCGACGCCTGCGTTTTCCTGCACTGGTTCGGCTCGCAGGCAGCCATCTACCTCGACACCACGGGCGAATCCCTCTCCTTCCGCGGCTACCGCAAACGCTCGTCCGACGCGCCGCTACGCGAATCGCTGGCCGCCGCGCTGATTCTCGCCTCCCGGTGGGACCCCGCGACGCCTTTCCTCAATCCGATGTGCGGTTGCGGCACGCTCGCCATCGAAGCCCTCTGGATGGCGCAGAACCGTGCCCCGGCGCTTTTCCGCGAAAACTTTGCCTTCATGCATCTGCTCTGCTTTGAGCCGGAAGCCTGGACGCATCTGCGCTCGGAGGCGCTCATCCGCTACACGGAATCGAAAAACATCCCGGTGCGCGTCTATGCCTCGGACATCGAGCCGGACATGGTGGAAGCCACGCGCGAAAATGCCGAAATTGCGCAGGTCGCCGACTGCCTGGCGCTGGAATGCTGCGATGTCTTCAGCGCTCCGCACCCCGCCACAACGGATGGCGTCGCGCTGCTCAATCCACCCTACGGCGGACGCATCGGCGACCCCTCCGCGCTCCTCGAAACCTACCGGAGCGTCGGCGGCTTCCTTGCTCAGGCGCAAGCCGACGGTTACCGCGGCTATCTCTTCACGGGGAACCCCGAACTGTGCGAACAGGCCGAACTCACGGCGGATCGCTCACGCGTCTTTTACTCGGGCGATCTCTCCTGCACGCTGCTGGAGCAACCGCATCTCTCGCGCGCCGCGCTCCGCCGCCTCGCCAAGTTCAACCCCGGCATCCGCCTTCCCGAAGCGTAATCCCTCTTTGTCCCCCGCCCATCTTCCCGGCAGCGGCCCGCCGACTGGCGGCGCCGCTTTTTTCCCCCCTGAAAGCGGACTATCAAATGAGAACGGGGCGGCAGCGGTCTGTCTCACGCGGCAGATTGCCGCTGCCGCAATTTTTCCCGTCTCACGGCGTTTTTCACGCGCCAGGGTCAGTTTCCTTCCCGGGAGAGGCGTTTCAGAATGGCAATTCACCCTGGGAATTGCACCGCCTGAATCAATCTGCAAGGCCCTGCATCCGTGCAGCCTTTATTCTTCCGCCCTCTGTCTTCAGCGCAAGGAAACAACGGACGTCACCTTGCGTAATCATGAGACCGAATTGATTTGTCTGATGAATGCAAGCCACGGCAACGCGAAGTCTGCTGTTGCTCTTCCTGATTGCTTCCAGTTTTCCTCTGAAATAGTTCATATATTCGGCACGGCAAGGCATTTCATCAAACACCCAATCGGAGGCGTAATGAAAATCCTTGTCCAAATATGGTTCTATAATCGAAGCGTCAAGACGGTGCCATGTTTCAGCATAGATGGCGGCCAATTTGTAAGCAGGCAGGACTTTGTCCAGTTTCCCGTTCTTTTCATCCGGAATCACACTCACAGAGTAATACTTGAAACAAAAGTCTCCGCCACAGATGGCCGGCTTGCCGGTTGGGCACTCGTTCCCATAAATGCACCAGGCCGAGGCAAACGTGACGCGCGGAATCATGCCGTAACGCCGGTAATGCTCAACCAGCCAGGATGTGTCGATGCCTGAAATGTCTCCGCTCAGATCATCATCATATACCACAAGCACATTCACCCGCTTTCTGCCCAATTCTCCTGTAACAGGATTCCGACAGATGCCCGGATCCTCAAAATAGAAATCGGCTTCATAAGGCGACTGTTTGTTCCATTTCACAACCTCAGCCTTTGTTTCGCCATATTCTTCCATCAGAACCTGTACCGCAAAATCATGCAGTTCCTGCCCGGTCATTATTTTGCCTCTGCGTTCTGCAGGACATTTGTGGGTGTGAAACACAGGCTCACTGTTTTTGATGAGACGCATCATGACGTTCTGTTTTATTTTTCAGGGGTTACGGAGCAAACAACCAACGACAAGGGGAGGCCGTAGAATCCCGCATGCCGGATTCCTTGCTGAAGAAGCGGCTGACACAGGAACAGAGATTCCGGGCTGGACGCTGCGATGACATCGTTCAGACATGGATTGCCGTGCAAGGACCGCGCGTCCTGTCACGGTGTTTGCTTCACACCTTAAAGTATATCGAATGAAAAGATAAAAGTCAAGATAATTTTTCAGATATTCATAACACAGACGCCCTGAGCCGAACCATCCGCAGCGGTCGGCTCACGGTTCCAGGTTGACACCCCGTCGACGGATCAGACTTATCCCGGATTTTTGAGCCACACGGAGGAAGGTTGTGAAACTCAGCCTCGCGAAGAGTTAAGATAATTGAGCCACACGGAGGGGCGAAGCCCCCTTCTAAAGTCGCCACTAACGTTCCGACCAAGGTGTCAAATAAGGACTTTTTCTCGGCGGCAGAGCCGCCTGAACGAAGTCAGCGCAAACATTGGAACGACGGCAAAGTTATTTTACCCGTATCTCGTCTCTTTTAGTCCATACGTCCAGCCGATTTTTCCTTTGCGGGAATCATTTCTGGCGGATTGAGCCCAAGAGCTTCAAGAGCCTTGCGGGAAGCTTTTGGAATCGGTTCAAGTTGCCATCCATCGCCTACGTTCGTCACCCGCACTTCCCAAAGGTAT
>CASFKR010000125.1 GCA_949295265.1 uncultured Verrucomicrobiota bacterium
GCCAGTCCGGAATTTCCGTGAGCAGGGGAACCGCAGTCCCGTTGTCACCAAACAGAGCCAGCCGCATGCACCCGCGATACTGGGCGTTCGTCGGCATGAGCGCGAGGTTCCACGCTACGGAGCAGCCTTTCGCCGTATCGGCGGCGCCGCGGGCGATGAACATGCTCGCAGAGGACTGCAGGGTGGGATTCTTGAACCGGCAGAAGAAGGTCCAGTCGCGCTGGGAGAAGGTGCCTTCACCGAAATCGGAAAGGTCGACGGAGATTTCACCGTCCTGCCCGAGCATGCGGTAGGAGAAGCCGAGGTTGCTGTCTTGCGCGGTGCGGACGGCGGAGCCGGCTTTGACCGTGCCGTTGTACCCTTTGCCGGAAGCATCTTCCACGGTGGAAGCCGTGCCGGTTTCATCGAAATGCCACAGGAGCGTCATGCCGTCGCCGCCCGAGAGGGCTGCGGAGGCGGGGAGCGAGAGGACAAAGGCGGCGAGGAGCGCAGGGAAAAGTTTCATGTTCATGGGGGACCGTTTGGGTGAGGGGGGACGGAATGTGGCAGAGGGGTGATGGACTGGATGACGCCGGAGCAGCTGGCGCGCCAATGGACGGACGTCGGGATGGAGAACTGTTTCGGAGGCTCGGCTGTGCCCTGAAGGATGAGCGTGCGCAGGTGGTTGAAAGCCGTCTGCACCGACCCGGCAAGGTTCAGATCGATTGTGGTGAGCGGCGGATCGAGCTGCTGACTGAAGATGGTGTTGTCGCAACGTCGCCGGGCACAGAGCGCCCGAGCCGCGCCAGTTCAATGAGCCCGCCGATGGCGAGAAGGTCGGTGATGTAGATGACGGCGGTCGGACGCTGCGCGGCGAACAGCTGGCGCGTGGCAATCTGCCCCTGCTGGAACGAAACATCGCCCGAGGTGAACTGGAGCGTTGCGCCGCGCTTCCCGGCGGCTTCGCGGAAGGCCTCCACGCGGGCGGTCACGGTCGGGTATTTTTTGGCGGACGCGATCAGGGCGATCTGCCGATGCCCGATTTCCCGCAGATGAGTGACGAGTTCCGTCATGGACGGGCGGACGTCCGCAAGGACGGAAGGAAGACCCGTGCGCTCCATCCGGTCATCGAGGACGACCGCCGGGAAATTCAGTTTGCGGATTGCATCGCAGATTTTGCGGCCGGGACATCCGGCGAGCACAACGCCGTCGACGCGGTTTTCGCGGATGAGGGCCGACAAGCCGTCGCTGCGGCGGATGACTTCATGCTGCAGATGCCAGCCTTCCGCGCCCAGCCGCGTCGCCATCGCGGAAAGCAGTTCATTCTGGTAGGTATCCTCGGGCATCAGACCGTCGTCGGAGGCGACAACCAGTCCGATGGTGTGGTTCATGCCGCGCCGCATGGGTTGCGGGCGGTACCCGGCCTTTTCGGCGTAGGCGCGGATTGCGGCAGCGCGGCTGGAGCTCACGGCGCCATCCCGGGCGAGGGCGCGGGAGACGGTGCTGGGCGACACATGGAGCTCCAGTGCCAGTTGGCGAAGCGATTTGGTCACGGTTTCGGACGTCAAAAATGGGGCATAAAGGGAGGGGTTCCCGAGACAATTCCGTACTATAATGCATCTGTTGCATAAAAGCAAGAAACTTTTCGTTCGGATGCAAAATTTCTGAACCGCCGCTCTCAGCCATCCTTTTCACGGAGATGGTATGCGTCGTTGAACGGGTGTTCTTTTCCGGTTTCGGCCTTATAACGCGCCCAATGCTCCGTGTCTGGAACGGAAGGCTGCGGCGATATGCCGTCCGTCAGGCTTCCGGCGGAGTCTCGCCGGCAGGAGCGGCGGGTTCGGCAGGGGTGGCGGCGGGGCGCAGACCCAGGAGGCGCTCGATTTCAGCCTGCGCTTCCGGGATCTGGGCATCCGTCAAATGGGGATCGCGGATCAGCAGGATGTCGCCGCTTTTGCGATGCTCGTAGAAGTGAACGGGTATGCCGTCGGGCGTGTGGCGGACGGCGCGTTCCTTGAGAATGCGTTTGCGTTCGAGCTGGAGGGCCAGCAGAAAGATGGCGGGCAGATGATTTTCGGCGTCGTCGCCCTCGAGGAGCGTGCGCAGAAGGGATTCGGCGGTTTCCCGGCGCAGGGGGTCCTGCGCGGCGTCGGAGGGCGGCGGGGGCTCGAAACGGGATTGCCAGACGCTGATCCAGTCGGTTTTGGGCTGCGCCTTCCAGCATTCGGCGCAAAAATCGAACCGGACGAAATCGGGGGGACGCTTTCCGGGGGGCGTGCCCGATGAAGCGTTCGCAGGCGCGGCGGGTTCCTGCGCATCCGCGGGTGCGGGGTCTGCGGGCGGCGCCTTTTCCGGAGGAACTTCCGGTGCGCCGTCGCCGGTTGCTTTTTCGGCGAGGAAGGCCTGCGCGCGTTCGTGTGCAAAGGGCAAAACGGCGGAACGGAGGTTTTCTCCGGCTTCAAACGCTTTGCCGCAGACGGTGCACGTCAGCGCTCGTGTGCGGATGTTCCAGTCAATCTTGGCCATGAGCGGCAGCGGGGTCAGGCGAAGAAGAGGCGGAAGAGCAGGGTGTTGACGCCCAGCGCATACACGGAGACGATGAAGTCGTCAATCGTGACGCCCAGTCCCGACGGCAGAAATTGCGAGCGCCAGGCCGGGAACGGTTTTGTGATGTCCAGCACCCGGACCACCGCGAAGCAGAGCGGCATCAGCCACACATGCTCCTGCCAGTAAGGGGTCAGCCCCAGCATGCAGATGGGGAAGGTCAGATATTCATCGCAGACGATTTTGCCGTTGTCTTTTTTGCCGCCCAGTTCCGTCTCGGCAATCCCGGCGCAGGGAATGGATAGCAGCGAAAGGGCTGCGCACATGAGAACCTGTGTTGTCAGGGAGAGGTCGAGCACCGTAAAAAGCCAGACAATGCCGCAGCCCAGGAGGGAACCGACGGTGCCGGATGCGACCGGGCTGTATCCGAGACCGAAGCCGACGGCAATCCACGTGGCAACCTTGCGAATGAGCGGATTTTTGAGGGTGGGTTTGACAAAAGACATGGCGAACATTCCGGCAGGCGGACGGAGACGGATGGGAAAAAGGATTTTGTACCCGATTCTAGCCGAAAGCGGCGGGTTTTCCCAGCGGTTCAGAGCGCGGCGGGGCAGTTGCCCCGGCATCGCCGGGAAGGGCATCCGGCCAGATGCGGCGGGCGTTGTCCCAGAAAATCGCGCTGCGTTCGGCGGGTGTGAGGGGGAGCGAGAGGAGGTCGCGGATGCCTTGCCCGACGTCGTACCACGGCGAATCGGTTCCGAAGAGGATGCGGTCCGCTCCATGGGCGCGGACAATCCGCAGGAACCGGTCGGTATCCTTCATCCAGGAGAAGGAAAAGGCCGTGTCGAAGTAGACGGGGGCGCCGACGAGGTCGCGCTCGACTTCATCCCAGACATTCCAGCCGCCCATGTGTGCGCAGATGAGGGTGAGCCCCGGGTGGCGCCGGATGAGCTCGGCGAAATCGGCCGGTGTGGAGTGGTACGGGGGACGAAACCCGACGTCCGCCCCGGCATGCATCAGCACGGGAAAAGCGAGCGATTCGCAGGTATTCCAGATGGGCTCGTATGCCGGATCGAGAAGGTGGAGTCCGAGATATTCCGGATGCAGTTTGATGCCGTGGAGCCCCTGTTCGCGGGCGGTGCGGATGACGGCGGCCGGATCGTCATCCAGCGGATGAACACCGCCGAGCGACAGCGCGGGCCAGGTGTTGGCGGCGGCGGCGTGGCGGTTGACGCCGGCGGACTGACCGGGGCGGGTCACCACGGGTGCATTCATCCAGCCGGTGCAGCCTGCCGCGAGCGCATGGCGGCGGAGCCCGGACGCCGTGCCGTCGGTGTAAAAAGGCAACCCTCCGGCGGCGGACTGGAGTCCTGCCAGCACGCGGGCGGCAATGGCATCCGGAAAGACGTGGGTATGACAATCGAAAATGCGCATACGGGGGAGGGCGATGGTCGGGCGGCGCGCCGTCAAAGCGGCTTTCGCCAGTAGGCCGTGAACTCGATGTTGCCGGCGGGGCCTTTGATGGGAGACGGGCAGACCCCCTCCCAGCTCAGGCCCAGCGTTTCCGTGCCGAAGCGGCGAATCTCCTCGACGACCGCCTGGCGGACGGCTTCATCGCGGACGACGCCGCCCTTGCCGACCTGTTCCCGCCCGGCCTCAAACTGCGGCTTGATGAGCGTCACGAGTCCCGCACCCGGACGCACCACAGACGCCATGGGCGGCAGAATGAGCCGGAGCGAAATGAAGGAAACATCGCAGACGGCGAAATTCGGCACGAACGGCAGGTCCTCCGGGCGCATGAGCCGCGCGTTGAACCCCTCGCGGACCCAGACGCGCGGATCGTTGCGCATGCGGGGGTGTAGCTGGTCGTGCCCCACATCCACGGCGGCCACGCGGGCGGCGCCATGCTGCAGGAGGCAGTCGGTAAAGCCGCCGGCGGAGGCGCCGACGTCGAGGCAGGAGAGCCCTTCCACGGAAAAACCGAAATGCGCGAACGCGCCTTCGAGCTTCCAGCCGCCGCGCGAAACGAAGCGGTTGTCCTGCTCGACTTCGATGCCGATGTCGTCCGGATACTGGTTGCCGGGTTTGGGGTTGGGGCGCCCCCCCACGCGGACCTTGCCTTCGCGGATGAGGCGCTGCGCCAGCGTGCGCGATTCGGCGAGCCCGCGTTCGACGAGCAGTTCATCGAGGCGTTTCTTCACGGCAGCACCTGTTCAATCTGGCGGGTCATGCCTTCGAGGAACTGGACGGGCCCGAACGCTTCCGCATGGCGGCGGATGTCGCGCGCGTCGAAGCGGGTCGTGAGCGAACGGGCGATGGCGTCTTCGAGCGCGTCCTCGGTCTGCTCCGCAAAGAAGACGCCGCAGACATCTTTTCGCACGGTTTCAAGGGCGCCGCCCTTTGCATACGCCAGGACGGGCTTTCCGCAGGCTTCCGCCTCCAGCGGCACGATGCCGTAGTCCTCTTCGCCGGGGAAGACGAGCGCGCGGCAGCCGCGATACAGCTGCAGGACCTCCGCATCGGAACGCCGCCCGAGGATTTCCACGGAGGGACCCGCCAGCCGGCGCAGTTCTTCCGCGCATCCGCCGACGCCGACCACCTTGAGCGGGCGGTTGAGGCGGCTGTAGACGCGGACGGCCAGATCGACGCGTTTGTAGGGAACGAGGGCGGAAACAATCAGGTCGTAGGCGCCTGTGCCGCCGGTCGACACGGCGTGTGCCGGATCGAGCGCACCCGGCTCCGGCGTGCAGCGCACGATGTCCACCGGGGGATAGACGACATCGGCTTCGCGTCCGTAGAAATCGCGGATGCGTTTGGCGACGTGTTGACTGATGGCGACAAACCGGTCGACCCCTTTGGCGGTTTGGCGGTCCCAGGCGCGGAGTGCGGCCAGCACGGGTTTGACGACGGCGCCTTTGAGCGGATTGGTGCCGAAGTACTCCTCGTAGAAGGTCCACGCATACCGCATCGGGGTAAAGCAGACGCAGAGGTGCCGCGCGCCTTCGGGTTTGCGGAAACTCTTGGCCACGCAGTGCGAGGTGGTGAGGAGCAGGCGGCAATCCGGCACGCGGGTGGCGCGGGACGCCCACGGAAGAACGGGGAGGAGCTTCCGATAGTGGCGGACAATGCCGGGCAGGCGGTTGAGCGGAGAAAAGACGACGGGATGCGAGGCGATGGTTTCGCTCATGAGGGCGGGGTCGCCCAGGAGCGTGGCGATGGGGGCATCGGGCCAGGCGCGGCAGAAATACTCGAGCACGCGTTCGCCGCCGCGCATGCCGGTGAGCCAGTCGTGTCCGAGGCAGACCGGCCCCTGCACGGTCTGCGCAAGGGCGCGCAGCGCATCCTGTTCGTTGTCGGGGAAACGGGTGCTCATGGGACGGCGGGGGCGGCTTCTTCGGATGCGGCGGGCGTTGCGGCGGCGGGGGTGCCGGACGACGCCCAGTCGGAAATGCAGCGCGCGAAGAGGAGGAACAGGCGGTCCAGGCGGGGACCCGGTCGCAGGGCAAAGGGCTCGGAAAGGATGCGGATATTCTCCGTGGCGACGGCGGGGCAGTCGGGGACGGCGGCCCAGTCGAGCAGCAGTTGGAGCTGCTCTTCTCCGGTGCTGGCGCGGGGCGCAATTTCGACGATGACGGCGGGGGCCAGCTGTGCCGCGCGCACCATCGAAATCTCGACGTACGGCGCGTCTTCTTCCATGACGTTGCGGGCGCCCAGCGCTTCGAGGATGCCCTGCTGGAAGCAGCGGCGTCCGGCAACGATGAGGCGCGCGGGCTTGCCGTCTGTTGCGGGGAGACGCCCCAGCACGATCAGAAAGGAGGGGGAGACGCCGCCGGCGCGCGTAATCTCCGCCGCACACTGTCCGCGCAGATCCGCCGAGAGCTTTTCCATGCCGGAGAGCCAGGCGGCGGCATTGTCTTCGACATCGAACAGAACGGCGAGATCGAAAATCGACTGATAGATGTCGTTGAGCGAATCGAGCCGCACGCCGATGTGGTTGATGCGCCGCTTGGCGAGTTCTTCGCGCAGCGGGGTGCCGGCGAGGGCTTCCGGGAGGAGAACGCGGTCCGGCAGGGTGGCGGCCAGGCGCTCGAAGGAGAGCGCCCCGGACGCATCGAGCACGACGGGCGCGTTGGTGACCGCCGCCGGGAAGTCGCATGCTTCGGTGCGCCCGACAAGGTGGTCGCCCAGCCCGAGCATGCAGAGAATCTCGGTAATGGCGGGCGAAAGCGAGACCAGCCGCGGAGAGAGCGCGGGAATCGCGAGGGCCTCGGCCTCTTCAGCCGTGAGCGGCGCGGCCGCAGGCGCCGCGCCTTTACGCGAGAGGAGAACGCCGCCGACGATGAGCAGCAGAACGAAAACGATGAGTGCGGGCAGCACTTTCCGGCGGAAGGGTGTCATCGGAATACAGGCGGACATCAACGGGATGACTCGAAGGAAGCCCAGTGGCGGGACTCCAGGAGCCGCACGGCGACAAAGAGGAAAAACATCGTCAGGGAAAGGAACGTGACAATGGGACGGGAGTCGGCGACTCCGGATGCGAAGGCACCCACGCCGAGGGTGTCCGCAATCGAGCCGATGCCGATGCCCAGAAAGTCCTCCGCAACGGCGGTGGAGAGCATCATGGAGAAAACGAACGTGGCCGAAGCGGCGGCCGCCTCATGCCGGACCGCCAGCGAGGCGAGCGTCCCGAAAGCCGTGAGGGCCGCCGCCAGCAGAAACATGCCCAGATAGCCGCCCAGCATCGGAATGAACGGCAACGCCGGCGGCGGGACCGCCAGGCGGACGTGGACGAAGAGCACGGGCAGCGTCACGCACAGCGAGAGCATGACGAGAAAAAGCGCCGCCTCGAATTTGCCCAGCACGACTTCGGCATCGGAGACGGGGGCGGTCAGGAGCGTTTCCAGCGACCCCGTGGCGCGTTCCCGCGCGAAGAGCGACATCGTGAAAAAGGTGACGGGCAGCGGCACCATCAGCGTCAGGCACGCCGTAAAAATGGGCGGAATCTCCTGCGCATGGGCGGCATTGTTGCGCAGCGCCAGAATGTAGAGGATGCTCAGCAGCGCCACAGAGGCGGCAAATACACCCCAGGTGGCAGGCCGGAGCAATGCGGTCCGGGTTTCCTTGCGAAAGAGGGTCAGGGTGGGGGACATGACGTGGCAGGGGCCGGTTTTACAGGGAGAGGTCGGCGGCCGTTTTCCAGATGCGGAAGAGTTCGGAGAGCGGTTTTTCGCGGAACGGTGCCAGATCGGTGGTGTCCGTGAGCACGGTGCCGCGGTCCAGGCAGATGACGCGCGTGGCGGCCTCGCAAATCAGCTCTGCGCGGTGCGTGGAGAAGAAAATGGCGCGTCCGGCGGAGACGATGGGCGAGGAAATCAGCTCGATGAATTTGGCGGCCTGGTCGGGGTCTGCCGCATTGAGCGGATCATCGAAGAGCAGGACGTCGGGCTCGTGCAGAATGGCATCGGCGAGACCGACTGCCTGGCGCTGGCCGGCGGAAAGCCGTCCGATGGGCGTGCCGCGAATGTAGGCGAGCCCGCAGAAATCAATGACTTCGTGGATGCGCCGTTTCAGGTGGGCGGAGGGCATCCGGCGCAATTTTCCGCGGAACCGCAGATACGCTGAAACGGTCATTTCGGGGTAGAGCGGAGAATTTTCCGGCAAATACCCGGTAATGGCTCGAATCGCATTGGCTTGCGTCAGCAGGTCAAAGCCATGCACGGAGGCGCTTCCGGACGTGGGCGGCAGAAAGGTCGCCAACAGGCGCAGGAGGGTCGTTTTGCCTGCGCCGTTGCGCCCGATGAGGGCAATCCGCTCGCCGGCATCGACCTGAAAAGAGATGTCGTTGACGGCGGATTCCGCACCAAAGCGCTTCGTCAGATGTTGAACCTCGATAAGCATGAAAAAATCATACCAGAATCCCGAAGCGCCTTCCAGCGAGGGCGCATGCAGGCTTATCCCGGATTTTTGAGCCACACGGAGGAAGGTTGTGAAACTCAGCCTCGCGATGAGTTGAGATAATTGAGCCACACGGAGGGGCGGAGCCCCCTTCTGAAGTCTCCACTACCGTTCCGACCAAGGTGTCAAATAAGGACTTTTTCTCGGCGGCAGAGCCGCCTGAACGAATTCAGCGCAACCATTGGAGCGATGGCAAAGTTATTTTACTGAACTTTCGGGTGAAAAAGTATTGGCGGACTATTCACGAGTATCTAGTCTTGAAAAGAGGTTACAGGA
>CASFKR010000126.1 GCA_949295265.1 uncultured Verrucomicrobiota bacterium
GACTCTGTCTCCACTAACGTTCCGACCAAGGTGTCAAATAAGGACTTTTTCTCGGCGGCAGAGCCGCCTGAACGAAGTCAGCGCAACCATTGGAGCGACAGCAAAGTTATTTTACTGAACTCTCGGGTGAAAAAGAATTGGCGGACTATTCACGAGTCCCTAGTCGTGAAAAGAGGCTACAGGAGTCTCCTTTCAAGAAACCTGGATAAATTATACCGAAAAACCGGGATAAGCCTGCACTCTTTCAGGCGGATTCCTGCGTGCACTCCGCTTCCTGGAAGAGACGCCGCGTCAACACGGTGCCGTTCCGGGGCATGTCGACTCGGCTTCCGCAGGTGGAAGTCCCGCCGTACGGGCGGGATTCGATGCCGACAAGACGGGAAGAGAATCGGAATCATCGGAATCATCGGAATCATCGGGGCTTGTACGCGCGTCAGACACGATGGGGATAAAATCGTCGGTTCCGATGCGGCGGCTTGGCTCAGGCGTCAGACGTCGTCGATGATGCCGTTAGGCGATGCCGTTTTTGAGGATTGGGACAAAAGAAAAACCGGCGCCCATAGGACGCCGGTTTTGTCCGTTGAAAACGGGACGTACGCGCTTAGTTGGCGTAGGTCGGACGCTGCTGGTAGCCGGTGTGGAGCAGGTGGTGCGACTTCTCGCAGAGCGGGGCCTCGAGGTACTCGCTGTAGAGGGCCTTGATTTCCGGGTTTTCGTGCGAGAGACGAACGGTGCAACGCTCGTCATCGGTCATCAGACCCTTCGTACGCGCCTCGCGGACCTCATCGATGGTTCCGTAGGGCTGACCGCCGCCACCGATGCAACCGCCGCGGCAAGCCATCACCTCGACAAAGTCGTAGCGAGGCTTGAGACCGGCGGCGCGGTCGGCGCGCAACTGCTCGAGCACGGGAGCGACGTTGGAAAGCTGGTGGATGACGCAGATGCGGACATCTGCCTTCGTGCCATCCTTCTTCGGGATGGTGACGGTCGCCTCCTTGACGCCTTCCATCCCGCGAATGGATTCGAACTCGAAGGTCGGCGGCTTGGTTTCACCGCTGACAACGCAGTAGGCCGTGCGGAGCGCAGCCTCCATGACGCCACCCGTGAAGCCGAAGATCGTGCCGGCGCCGGTGTAGTTGCCGAGCAGGGAGTCGACGGGCTCCGGCGCGAGACCGGACGGATTGATGCCGAGCATCTTGATCATGCGGCCGAGCTCGCGGGTCGTGAGCACGGCATCGGTATCCTGCTGACCCGAGGCGGACATCTCCTTGGAACGGGCGATTTCCCATTTCTTCGCGGTGCACGGCATGATGGCAACCACGAAAATCTTCTTGGGATCAATGCCTTCCTTCTCGGCGAAGTACGTCTTGATGAGCGCGGACTCAATCTGCATCGGCGACTTGGTCGTCGAAAGATTGTCGAGGAAATCAGGCGCATACTTCTCGCACCAGTCGACCCAGCCGGGGCAGCACGACGTGAACTGCGGCATCGCACCCTTGCCGTTGAGGCGCTCGATAAACTCGTAGCCTTCCTCCATGATGGTGGCGTCGGCGCCGAAGTTCGTATCGAAGACCTTCTTGTAGCCCATGGCGCGGAGCGCGGCGTACATCTGCCCGGTCACGATGGCGCCGGGCGGCAGGCCGAACGGCTCGCCGAGCGCGACGCGGACCGAAGGCGCAATCTGAACCACGCAGTACTTCTCGGGGTCATGGAGCGCATCGTAGACGCGGCGGATATCGCTGGACTCGTAGATGGCGCCCACGGGGCAGTGCGCGATGCACTGACCGCAACGGACGCACGGAGACTGCGCGAGTTTCGCACCGGCGGCGGGCTGCATGAGCGTTTTCTCGCCGCGGCCGATGAACTCGAGCGCCCACACATCCTGCATGTGCTGGCAGACATCGATGCAACGGCCGCACTTGATGCACTTGCGCGGATCGAGGACGACCGAGCAGGAAGAGGTGTCCGGCGGAACATCGAGCACTTCGCGCGGGAACGGGCATTCGGTGATGCTGAAGGCATGCGCCATCGACTGCAGTTCGCACTCGCCGTTGCGGCGGCACTGGAGGCAGTCATTCGGGTGGTTGGCAAGGATGAGCTCCAGCACCGTGCGGCGCACCGAAGAGAGGTCCGCATCGTGCGTGATGATCTTCATCCCGTTGGTCGCCTCCGTGCAGCAGGCACGCAGCATCTTCGGGGACGCCACGAACTTCGTGGGATCGCGGCGGTCCGGAACCAGCTGGCGGCAAATGCACAGACCGCAAGCCGCACCCGGCTTCAGATCGGGGTGGTAGCAGAGGTTCGGAATGGAGATGCTGGCGGCGCGCGCCGCATTGAGCAGGCTCGTGCCTTGCGGTACCTCAACCTTCTTGCCGTTGATTTCAAGCTGAATCATGTTAGCCATGGTAATTCAATCCTTTCCTGAGCTTAGGAGCGGACAATGGCGCCGAAACGGCAGTTGGTAAAGCAGACGCCGCATTTTACGCACTTGTTCTGATCAATGGTGTGGACTTGCCGCACCGTGCCCGTAATCGCATTGGCGGGGCAGTTCTTCGCGCAAAGGGTGCACCCCTTGCACTTGTCGGCAACGATGGTGTAGCTCGTCAGCTTCCGGCACTTGTGCGCACGGCACTTCTTGTCCTGAATATGCTCCACATACTCATCCATGAAGTAGCGCATCGAGGAAGCGACCGGGTTGGACGCGGTTTGGCCGAGCCCGCAGAGCGAGGCGCGGTTCATGGCATCGCAGATAAGCTTCATGTTGTCGAGGTCCTGCATCTTCGCACGACCGTCGGAGATGCGGTTCAGATACGTAAGAAGCTTACGGCCGCCGATGCGGCAGGGCATGCACTTGCCGCAGGATTCATCGACGGTGAAGCCCAGGTAGAACTTCGCGATGTCGATGATGCAGTCGGTGTCATCCATGACAATCATGCCGCCGGAGCCCATGATGGAGCCGAGACGCTGGAGAGAGCCGTAATCGATCGGCGTGTCGAGGAAGTCCGGCGGAATCATGCCGCCTGAAGGACCGCCCGTCTGGACCGCCTTGAAGGCGTGCCCGCCCGGGATGCCGCCGCCGATATCGAAGATGATTTCGCGGAGCGTCGTGCCCATCGGCACTTCGACGAGACCCGAGTTGCAGATCTTGCCGGTCAGCGCGAACACCTTGGTGCCGTGCGTATCGGCGGTGCCGATGCCCGCGAACCACTCCCAGCCGTTGCGAATGATGTTCGCAATGTTGGCAAGCGTTTCCACGTTGTTGATGACCGTTGGTTTGCCCCAGAGACCCTTGACGGCGGGGAACGGCGGCCGCGGACGCGGCATGCCGCGCTCGCCCTCGATGGATTGGAGCAACGCCGTTTCCTCGCCGCAGACGAAGGCGCCAGCGCCGAGACGCAGCTCAATGTCGAAATTGAAGCCGGTACCGAGGATGTCCGTGCCGAGCAGCCCGAGTTCGCGGGCCTGCTTGATGGCCACCTGCAGACGCTGAATGGCCAGCGGATATTCGGCGCGGACGTAGATGTAGCCCTGATCGGCGCCGATGGCGTAACCGGCAATCATCATGCCTTCCAGGACGGCATGTGGATCGCCCTCCAGCGTCGAGCGGTTCATGTACGCGCCCGGATCGCCTTCGTCGGCGTTGCAGACCATGTACTTCTTGCCCGCAGGCTGGCTCGCCGCAAACTTCCACTTGATGCCCGTCGGGAAGCCGGCGCCGCCGCGCCCGCGAAGGCCCGACTTCGTGATGACGTCGATGACGTCCGCGGGCTTCATGGTCGTAAGAACCTTCTCGATGGCGGCATAGCCGTCGCGCCCGATGTAGTCGGAAATCTGCTCCGGATCAATGAACCCGCAGTTGCGGAGCACCACGCGGACCTGCTTCTGGTAGAACGGGATGCCGACCGTGCCGACGAGGCTCTTGCCCTGCTCGTGATTGTAAAGCAGACGGTCCACAACGCGGCCCTTCACGAGATGCTCGTTCACAATCTCGCGGGCGTCCTCCGGCTTGACCTCCACGTAGAAGGTGTTTTCCGGAAGAATCTTCACAATCGGGCCCTTCTCGCAGAAGCCCAGGCAGCCCGTACGGATCAACTGGATATCCTTGGACAGACCCGGCACCTGCGTCTCCGCCGCCTCAATCTCCTTGCGGAGCTCTTCGGCAATCTCATCCGCGCGGCCGGAGTTGCAAGCCGTGCCGCCGCAAATCAAAATATATTGTTTGAAAGCCATCGTAATGTCCTCCCTAGACCTGCGCACGAAGCGCTTCCACGACCGTGCGGCCCAGAACGTGCTTCTCAAGAATTTCGGCCGCGGCGGCTTCGGTCACATGCGCGTAGAGCACGGGTTCCATGCCCTCGGCGACGACTTCCACCGTCGGTTCCAGATCCGCGTGACCCATGGCTCCGCTTTGCCGGACCATGACTTCCACGAGACCCTTTTCAGCCACAAGGTCGCAGAATGCGTTGAAAACCTTCTTCGCGCCTTTTGCAAGACCCGAAGTGCCCATACCCACGACGATCTGGGCCTTCTTGTTGTCGGAATCGCGCAGTTCAACGACGATGCGGTTCCGTTCCCGCATGCGTTGCAGTTCTTCAAGAGTGAGTTTGCTCATCTGTAGGTTCCTGGAGTATATGCTTCAAAGTGTCGCTTCGCCCGTGAGGTCCCGCTCGCATTCCCGGAGGCGTGTCTGCAGCCGTTGCTGTTCGGCGGGAGAAGCCGAGGTGGCGTCCGATGTAAATTCGATGGAGTAGCGTTTGCCGTTGCGTTGGTGCGTAAAGCGCCAGTGGCAGAGTTCGATGCCGGCTGCAAGGGTACGGCAGAGGTCTGGAATCGAGCCGGTCGGAAGCGCATCCGGGCTGTTCAGGTGTTGTTCCGCCGTCACGCAGGTTCCGTTGCCGGGCTGACTTTCCACGCGGATGGTTCCATCCGCCTGCGCCAGCGCCGCTTCCAGCAAAGGGAGTCCGAGACCGGTGCGGCGCTCCGGGTGTTTCCCGGCGGCGGTTCCGAAGGGGTCCAGACAGCGCGCGCGTTCCGCTTCGCTCATGCCCCGGCCGTTGTCCGCCACGCTCGCGCGCAGAGTGCCTTCCGTTTCCTCCACCGTGATGTCCACGCGGGTGGCGGCCGCTTCCACAGCGTTCCGGGCCAACTCCAGGAGGTAATCGCAAAGGCTTTCGTGCATCGTCCGGGGACCGGTGTCCGCAGGGCAAGCCGGCCGCGTCAATCTCCTTAGAGGGCCTCCGCCTTGCGGTATTGGTCAATGAGCCCTGCAACCTGCTTGGTCGTCGCGCGGCCGTGCACATTGCCGTTGATCACCACCACGGGGGCGAGCCCGCAGCAACCGAGGCAGCGGACCGCCTCAATCGAGAAGGCGCCGTCATCCGTCGTCGCATTCACGCCAATGCCCAGCTGCTTTTCAAATTCCAGCAGGATATCCTCGCCGCCGCGCAGATAGCAGGCCGTGCCCATGCACACCTGAATCTTGTTGCGGCCGGCCTTTTGCAGCTTGAAGAAGTTGTAGAACGTGACCACCCCGTAAATCTTCGCCAATGGAACATGAAGCTGCCGGGAGATTTCAATGGCGACCTCGCGCGGAATGTAACCGTAAATTTCCTGAATCTGGTGAAGGATCATAATCAGGTTGCCCTGCTTGTCCTTCCATTCATCGATAAACGCCTGAAGGACAGGCGTGACGTGAACGACGTCATTCGTTTGCTGCGCTACGCTCACTGGTGTCTCCGTTGTGGGATTGGATAGAAAATAGACTTTTGGCGTCCCCGATCCGCCCGGCCAGAGGCGAAAAAAGGGATAAATTTGCGGAAAATCCGTTCATTTCTGAACGTTCTTCACCATTATGCCATAACGCTTTGTTAACTTCAAGGCGCAATTTTCAAAAATCAGCGTTCGGAACGCCTTTTTTGTGGTGCCGCCGGACGGCACTTCCACCCTGCCGGCCGCCGGGTTTCCTCCGGAGCGCGAAAGGACCGCCGGAAAACAAAAAAACTGCGGAACGGTCTGAAAAATGCCGTTCCGCTGCGTTGCCGCCGATGGAGGTTGAGCGGTCAGAGACCGAACTTCTCCTGCTTGGAATCGCGGCTCATCAGGTAGCCGACGGCGTCCCGGGGCGCCAATTTGCCCGCAAGCACCGCCTGAACCCCCTGGCAAATCGGCATTTCCACGCCGAGCCTGGCCGCCAGCGCACACACCAGCTTGCAGTTCCAGACGCCCTCGGCAACCTGCTTCATCCCGGAAAGAATCTGCTCCGGCGTTTCGCCGCGGCCCAGCCGCTCGCCGACGCCGCGGTTGCGGCTGTGGCGCGAAGTGCAGGTGACAACCAGATCGCCGATGCCGCTGAGCCCCGCAAAGGTCTCAGGGCGCCCGCCCGCCGCCGAACCGAAGCGCGCCATCTCCGCCAGACCGCGCGTAATCAGCGCCGCACGGGAATTGTCGCCGAAACCCAGACCGTCACTCATGCCGACCGCCAGCGCCAGCACATTTTTGATGGCACCGCCCAGCTCCACGCCGACCGGGTCGCTGGAGGTGTAGACGCGAAAACGCGGCCCCGAAAAGACGGACTGCACGGCCAGCCCCAGCGCGGGGTCCGCGCTGGCCACCACCACGGCCGTGGGAATGCCCCGCCCCACCTCTTCCGCATGGGAGGGCCCCGACAGCGCCGCCACTTCCGCGACACCCAGCGCCTTGGCGGCGGTTACGCTGAGCCGCTCGCCCGTCTGCTCGCAAAAACCTTTCGCGACGCTGACGACCATGGCGTCCGCCGGGATCAGTCCCCGGAAACGCTCGCAGACCGCCTGATAGAAATGGGAGGGCATCGCCAGCACCACGAGGTTCGCGCCGGCAACCGCCTTCGCGGGGTCGCTTTCCGTGCGCAGGGTCTCCGGAATCGGCACGCCGGGCAGATACGGCTTGTTTTCGCCGCAGGCGCGCATTTCATCCAGTTCCTCCTGAGAATGGCCCCAGAGCGTCACCGAATGTCCGTTTTGCAGCAAAAGCAGACTCAGGGCCGTGCCCCAGCCGCCGTTGCCGATGACGCAGACCTGCCGGGAATCCGGTCGGCTTTTCGTCGTATCCATATTCAACCCTCTTTGCGAACCGCCGCTTCGCGGTCCGATTTCGCCCTGGCGGCGCGCTCACGCGCCTCCAGCTGGCGTTTCGTGAAACAAAACCGGTTTTCCGTCCCCTGCATCAGCCGCCGCAGATTGCCATGGTGCCGCGCCACGATGCCGAGCGCCAGCAGCGTCACCAGGACCGGCAGCGCCACATGCATCGCGTCGCCCGTCGGGGGACGGTCCAGAAACCAGCAGAGCACGGCGACCGTTCCCGCCGCAATGCACGAAGCGAGCGAAACGTAGCGGGACAGCAGAAAACACACAATCCAGACGAGCAGCGCAATCAGCGCGCCGTGCGGGACGAGCCCCAGCGCGATGCCCAGCCCCGTTGCCACGCCCTTGCCACCCCGAAAGTGCAAAAATACCGGGAACCCGTGCCCCGCCAGGGCCCCAATGCCGCAGCACAGGAGCACCCATGCGGGAATCGCCGCAGGGGCGGCACCCGCCGCAAGCCACACGAGCCGCGGCACCAGGCAGACCGCCAGCGTGCCTTTGAGCACATCGCACACAAAGGTGGCGATGCCCAGCTTGTGACTCACGGCGCGGAAGACATTCGTCGCCCCCACATTGCCGCTGCCAACCGTCCGGACATCAATTCCGCAGGTCAGGCCCGCCAGATAGCCGAAGGGAATGGAACCCAGCAAATACGAAATCAGAAGGGAAAGGCAAAGACAGGACAGTTCGTTCATACAAAGCCTCGGGGCAAATGTTGTCAGAATCCTACCATAAACCCCGCCTGAAGAGAAATGCACCCGCCGCATAGGCTTATCCCGGATTTTTGAGCCACACGGAGGAAGGTTGTGAAACTCAGCCTCGCGATGAGTTAAGATAATTGAGCCACACGGAGTAGCCCCCTTCT
>CASFKR010000127.1 GCA_949295265.1 uncultured Verrucomicrobiota bacterium
CGACGGTGCGGCGTCCTGACCTCCCCGCCCCCTGCCGCACGCCGCTCCGGTCCCGCCGGACGGACGCCGCCCTCTTTCGCTTCTGATGCTTTCCGCCGCCGGACGCCCCATGCCCGGTCATTGATTCCGCTTCCATGAGTTTTCTTCGCCGATTTTTCTCCGCACCCCTTTGCGACCAGCCGGATGCGCCCGCCGACGCAACGGCTCCGCAACAGCCCGCGTCCGCCGCCGGCGCTTTTTTCACCCGGACGGACTGGGCGGCTTTCTGGACGGGCACGCTGACCTCGTTCCTCGTCTACTTCTTCACATGCGCACCCTCCGTCACCCTGGAGGACAGCGGCGAATTGGCGGTTGCCGGCGACTACGCCGGTGTGCCGCACCCCCCTGGCTATCCTTCGTGGACGCTCTCCGCCTGGCTGTTTGCGCGCCTGCTGAGCTGGGTGACGTTCCGCGGACAGCCCAATCCGGCGTGGGCGATTGCCGTCATGTCGGCGTTCTGGGGCGCCATCGCCATCGGGCTGACGGCGATGCTCATCTGCCGCTCCTGCGATGATCTGCTGCGCGCGCGGCGGCGGGCAGACGAAGCGCTGGAGCCCCCGGCTCCGGGCGTCTCCGCATGGGCGCGGCGGAGCGATGTCACCAACCTCATCTGCTGGCTGTCCGGCTCTGCGGGCGCGCTGCTCTTTGCGTTTTCGCCGGTGATGTGGTCGCAGTGCACCATCGTGGAAGTCTACAGCTTCAACGCCTTCTTCCTGATGCTGGTGCTGCTCCTGACGTACCGCTGGATGTGCCGGCCCTCGAACCGCCTGCTGATTGCGACGGCGTTTTTCTTCGGGCTGGGGCTCACGAACTATCAGGTACTCCTGCTTGCGCTGGTGCCGCTCATCCTCGTCATCCTGCTGCAGGATCTGCATCTGTTCCGGGATTTCGTGCTGGCGGGGCTCCCCTTTGCGCTCGGTGCGTTTCTGCTGAAGCTGGCGGCCAACTACTCGATGCCGGGCTTCCCGAAATATCCGCCGCTGGACTACGCGAACCCGGTTGTGGGCAGCCTCGCCCTCGGAGCGCAGACCCTGCTCGTGCCCCATACGCCGGCTTGGGAGCGGGTTGCCGCCTACACGGCGCGCTTCCACGCCTTCTCGATTCTCGCGGTGCTCGTCTTCGCCGCCGCGGGGGCGGTGCTCGGTGTGCTGGCCCTCCGGAAAAACCGCTCGGAAGCCGATGCGCAGCGCTACCAGACCGTACGCCCGATTGCGGGCGCGATTTTTGCGCTGGGCGCGCTGGGCATGACCATTCTGGCGTTCACCCTGGACGCCGCGCCCATCCCCCCGGAGTTCCGCTATGCGACAGCCGACAGCGTCTTCCGCTGGACGCTCCCCACGCTCACCGTACTGGCGGGCATCGCCGCGCTCTTCGTGTTTGCGCTCTTCACGCCGGGTGCGCTCTGGTTTGCGGGCATCGTCTCGGGCATCGAACTCTTCCTCTTCATCCTCATCCGCAAAGGTGCGCTGCTCGGGCTTACGCACCCGCTCAGCGGCTATTTTGCCGCCTATGCGGCGCTGGGCGTCCTCTTCCTGGTGCTCGCCTGGCTTCTGCTGCCGAACGGACGCACCGTCTCGCTCTCCTTCCTCGCGGGCGGGCTCGGGCTTGCCTTCTACCTCTACATGCCGCTGGCGGGCGATACCTGCCCGCCCATGAACTGGGGCTATCCGCGCACGTGGGAAGGCTTCAAACACGCCATTTCGCGCGGACAGTACGAGCAGATCGTGCCGACCGCCGTCTTTGAGCCCACCTTCCTGCCGAAGCTCGGCACCTACTTCTCCGATTTGCGTATGCAGTTCACGCTGCTGCTCGCGCCCTTCGGCTTCCTGACCTTCTGCGACTGGCTGATTCCCGGTTGGGTCCGCCGCCGCAAAGGGGCGGGTCCGCTGGCGGTGCTGCCGTGGCTCCTGCTGTGCGCCGCCGCCGTGGCCGCACTCACCGCGCTCGACAAGATTTCCGGCACGGTCGACCTCACTGGCAACCGCATCGACAAAATCTTCTTCCTCCCCATCCTGCTGGGCGCGGCGGTCGGACTGCACGCCCTCATCGTGCGGACGCTCCTGCCGCTCCTGCACGGCACGCTGGACGCAGAGTCGCCCTTCGACCGCTCGCAGCGCGTTGTCTGCGGCGTCTCCGTCCTCGGCATCCTGTTTCTCCTCTTCGGGCTGGCGCTCGGCTTTACCAATACCTTTGCGGAGACGATTCTCCAGCTCTTCTCGATCACGCCGGGCGTCGCGGCGTACGGCGTGAGCAACTTCCTGCTCACGGCGGTGCTCTTCTTCGCCTGGCTGGCGGCCGTGGGCGCCATCGGCTTCTTCGGCTACCGCAAGCGGCCGGTCATCCGCTTCCCGCTGACGGAGCGTACGGTGCGCTGGCATCTGGCGACGTTCACCTGCTTCGTCATGATGAGTTTTGTGCTCATTGCACTGGCCAACCCGCGCGGCGACATCCAGGACGCCTTCATCCAGAAGGTCAAGTTCATCGCCTCGCACGGCATCTTCGCGCTCTGGATCGGCTACGGCCTCGCGTATCTCCTCGAGTCGGTCCGCTCGCATCGCGCGCTCCTCACGGTCTGCGCCGTCGCCGTCGCCGCCTCGCCGCTCATCCCGATTCACCAGAATTACTTCAATTTCCGGCTGGCGGACACCACCTCCGCCGCCGAACAGAACGGGCATGACTTCGGCTGGCAGTTCGGCAACTACCAGCTGCGCGGCGCCGCCGCCATCACCGAGGAACTCTCCGAAGACGAAGAGCCGCTCCCGAACCCGACCTTCCCCGAAGAAATGACGCCCAACGCCATCTTCTTCGGCGGCACCGACCCGGGACGCTTCGTGCCCACCTACATGATTTACTCGGCCAACGTGCGGCCCGACATCTTCCTCATCACGCAGAATGCGCTGGCCGACAATACGTATCTGGACACAATGCGCTCGCTCTATGCGAACGAGATCTGGATGCCCACGACGGCCGACAACAGCATCGCCTTCTCGCAGTACACCGAAGACGTCCGCGCCGGGCGCCGCGCCAACCTCGGCGGCATCTCCGTCGACGCCTCCGGGCGCGTCTCCGTCAACGGCGCCCAGGCCGTCATGGAAATCAACGGCATTCTCGCCGAGCAGCTCTTCCGCCACAACAAGGCTTCCCACGACTTCTACGTGGAGGAAAGCTACTCCATCGCCTGGATGTATCCGTACCTCACGCCGCACGGGCTCATCATGAAGCTCAATGCGGAGCCTGCCGCCATCACGAAGACGCTCGAACAGGCGGACATGGACTTCTGGGACTGGTATTCGCGCCGCCTCCTCGCCTCCCCGAAATTCGGCCGCGATCTTCCGGCGCGCAAATCCTTCAACAAACTGCGCAGCTCCATCGCGGGTGTCTATGCCGCCCGCGGCAACCGCAGGGCTGCCGAGCGCGCCTTCAAGGAAGCGCAGGCCCTGTACGTCTACTCTCCGGAGACGGCGCTGCGGCTCATTCAGGAGGTTCTCCTGCCGGAAAACCGCTACGACGAGGCGGTCGCACAGCTCGAACAGCTCAAGCTCCTCGACCCCAACAACACGCGTCTGCCGCTCGGCGAACTCGTTTCACTCCGCGATCAGCACAAAATCCTCGAGCGGCTCAGCAAGCGGCTCAAGGACCCCGATGCGCCGCTCACCGAAGCGGAATCGCTCACGCTGATCCGCGCCGCGCTCCTCTCCCGCCAGCCCCTGATTGCGGCCGACGCCATCAACGATGCCGTCGCCAGGGGCATCTACTCGCAGAGCTATCCCGTCAAGGCCGCGGTTCTGCTGCTCGAAAACGGGCTCCCGGGTGAGGGCGCACGGCTCCTGACCATCGCCCCCGAAAATCTGCTCACGCCCGACCTCGTCACGCACGAGCAGCTCTGCCTGGCGGCGGACTATCTCCTGCAGGCGCGCGAAATCAAGCACCACCAGGAACTCTCGCGCCGCATCCTCCAGCGTGAACCCAACGACTGGAAGACGTGGATCAACTTCGCCATCAGCAGCCTCGCCCTGAACGATATCGAGCGCGCCAAAAAGTCGCTTGATATCGCCGTGAGCGTCGGCGGCGATGCGGCCCGGTCCTATCTGCAGCAGCAGGATCCCGCCCTGCTCACCTTCCAGCAGACCGGGCGTTTCCCCGCCGCCCCTGCGGCGGCACCGAACGCGGCGGCGCGCCCGTAGCCACGCCCCTGCCACGCGCAGAAAACGCAAACGCGGCGGTGAGGACTTCCTCGCCGCCGCGTCTGTTTTCCGGGTATCGTGTGTGCGCGCGTCAGGCGAACACGATGCGCCCGAACCGCGAAGGATTGTGAAATTCCAGCCGCTCGCCCAGCGGGGACCACGCGCCCCAGCGGGGCTTCGAAAGCCCGTCGCCGCAAATGTGGAAGTTGCCCGTCCATTCCGTGCCGGGCTGCGGACGCTTCGTCGCCGGCTCGAAGGCTTCGAGCAACGCAAACGGAACGCGGTAGGCGACGCACCACGGGATGGGTCCCGGCTGCTCCGGTTCGATGCGCTCCGGCAGTTGGTGATGGATGTCCATCGCGGGAATCCATGCCTCCGTGCCCATCGTCCAATCCTCGTATTTCTGCGGAAGCGGCATGCGGCGCGGCTTGCGGATGTAGGAATAGTGGATGTTGCCGCCCGCATTCACCTCGAAATTGAAGTGCTTCGAGGGGTCGGACGTCGTCACGAAAAATTCGACGCAACTGTCCCGCCACACGCTCCCGAGCGGCTCCGGGTGCGCCACAAGAACGCGGTCGTCCAGCACATCGAAGCGCACGTAGACGGCTTCATCATCCCAAAGTGCGCGGAATTCGAGTTTTTCGGGCTTCGACCGGCTTTCCGCGTGATACCAGGAGACTTCGCCCCGCTCGGCCGGCTGCCAGCTTGCGGGCAGTTCCCAGGCGCGCGCCGTCAGATCCGGCGGCGTCTGCGTCCGTACGATGCGGTAGGTGGGGGTCGGCAGTTGCTCTTGCGGATTATTCATGGCGGATATCCATCCGTTCCGGAACCAGAAACGCAAACGTGATGCCTTCATTCGTCAGGCGGCTGGAAAAGGCCTTGATGACGCCCACTTCCGCATCCGACGGCTGGACGGACTGGAGCGTCATCGGCTCCCCGTCGAGCAGGAGCAGGATGCCGATGGGGTTTTCATCTTCCACGCGCTGCTTGAGCGTAGCGGCGAGCTGACTCGGCGACGTGTACGAGGTCAGGCGGGAAAGCGTCTCGAAATGGACAATGCCGCGGGGGTTGGCGGTGAAGAACCCGGGCGCGTAGTGGAACTGCAGCGGATTTCGCGAGAAATCGATGTCAATGAGGGCGCACACGACCGTCGTCGGGTCTTCAATATTGGCCGCCAGCACATAGGAGCCGCGCGCCTCAAGCGGCGTGAAGGACTTCAGGTCGGGGTCGCGCATCTCATTTTTGGGCGACGATTGGCAACCGGCGGCAACAACGAGCATCAGAGCGCCCAGCAGAGCGAAGAGGCGTTTTTCGGGAAACAAAGCCATGACAAACAATCAGATTCGGGGTTTGCGCGATTCTACCGGATTTTTCCGAAAAGGAACAGAACGAATCGCAGGCGCGTGGCAGCGGCGTGGCGGCGTCAGCGCCTGGCGCGCGGGGTATCCGGCGCGGGTTCGAAGCGGTAGCAGCAGCGCAGACGCCCGCAAGGCCCCGCCAGCGCGGGATCGCGCAGGTCTTTGCCGGAAGCGACGGCCTGGCGCGCCTCCGTGTTTCCGCCGGCCAGCCCCTGCGAACAGCAGAGCCGGCGCCCGCACAGCCCCATGCCGCCGATGAGGGCGGCGGCCTCGCGCGGCGAAACGCTCCGGATCCGCACATCCGTGGCAAAGCGCGCGTCGAGCGCGCTTTTGAGACCGTGCAAATCGACGCGCGACGTCAGAGAAAGCAGAATGGTGACGCGCGCATGTTTGAGCGCCGTCCGGACGCGGAGCACCGCAATGTCGCGGGCGCGCTCCCCGGCCCACGCCATGACCGCCTCCCAGACCTGCCGCGAAAAGGCGCAATCCTCCTCCCGCTGACACGCCCCTGCCACATCCATGCCACCGAGGAGCACCGCCTCTTCCATGCCGAAGGGCAGGCGCGCCGTGTTTTCCACGAAGAAACCCTCTTCGGCCACGCCGTCGATGCGCAGGCGGTACGCGGCACCGCGGGCCGAAGGCGGCAGACCGCCCGCCGTCGGGGCGACCGCCTTCGTTCCGTCTTCCAGTTCAAAAACCGCGTACCCGCTCATGGGGTTTCCTGTTGCGCCTGCAGGAGATACGTTTCGAGCACCTCCGCGTATTCATCCATCGAGCGCAGATCGACCCACTCGCCTTCGCAATGCGCATTGCCGCCGACGAGCCCCAGCACGGCCACGGGAACGCCCAGTCTGATGAAGTGGCGCGAATCGGTGGCGCCGTGGAGCTGGCTGAAATCCACATCGCGGTCCGGCCACTTGGCGGCCATCACCGCGCGCAGCCGCTGCATTTCCGGGTGCGAAGTGTCGGTAAAGACGGGCGGCGTCTGGTTGAGCACCTCCACTTCGAGCCCCGTGGCGGAGCGCAGCAGCGCCTCGATGCGCGCCTCGGAACCCGGCTCAATGAAGCGGATGTTGACGAGCATTTCCGCCGTGTCCGGCACCTGATTGTCGGCTTGACCGGCCCGCACGACGGTCGCCGCCATCGTATCGCACCAGTGGTCGGGCGTCACGGCGGGCCATGCGGCGCGCAACTTCAGATAGCCGTCCATCAGCCGGTCGATGGGATTCTCGAGCATCCAGGGCTCCGAGCTGTGCCCGCCGCGGCCGCGCGCCGTCAGCCGGAAGGTGAGCGAACCCTTCTGCGCATGAACGATGCTGTAGGGATTGGCGTCCACGATGCAGATCAGGCGCGAGGCACCGTAGCCGCGCTCGACCATGCCCAGCGTCGTCTCGCCGCCCGTCTCTTCATCCGTGGAAAAGACGGCGCCCACGTCGGCTTTGCCCTTGAGGTCGATCAGGACGCGCGCCGCAACGGCCGCCGCCCCTTTGCAGTCCACGGTGCCGCGCCCCACCATCCGGTCGCCTTCGCGAACCGGCGAAAACATCGCCTCCGACGCCGGAACGACGTCCAAGTGCGCATTGAGCAGGTAATCGGGACGTTTTCCTTCCGTGGTCGATGCAAACAGCGCCTTGCGCCCGTTGAACGTCTCGACCGCGCAGAACAGCCCGTGCGCCTCCAGATAATCCTTCACCAGTTCCACGACGCGATTGACCTGCGCCACGTCCGCCGTAACCGAGGGGATGCGGAGCATCCGCTCAAAAAAGTCCAAATCAATGTTCATACCAGGGTATTGTCCCATTTTTCCTCCCTCTGTCAAACCGCCGGTGCCGGCAGGCTTATCCCGGATTTTTGAGCCACACGGAGGAGGGTTGTGAAACTCAGCCTCGCGATGAGTTAAGAAAATTGAGCCACACGGAGGGGCGGAGCCCCCTACTGAAGTCTCCACTAACGTTCCGACCAAGGTGTCAAATAAGGACTTTTTTCTCGGCGGCAGAGCCGCCTGAACGAAGTCAGCGCGACCATTGGAGCGACGGCAAAGTTATTTTACTGAACTTTCGGGTGAAAAAGTATTGGCGGACTATTCACGAGTATCTAGTCTTGAAAAGAGGCTGCAGGAGCCACCTTTCAAGAAATCTGGATTTTGGACATTCCCCATTTTTTTATGAGGGTGCACCAAGACGCCCCGCGAGGCGTTTCGGCGCGTCCGCGGGTCTTGTGTCTCCTGCTTCAGGTTCAGGTT
>CASFKR010000128.1 GCA_949295265.1 uncultured Verrucomicrobiota bacterium
TTTCCGTCCACATCACTCATTTCATTCGGTGTCCATGCAAATGAACAATAGAAAACGGTCTCTGAATGCTACGGTGTCTTTTCTATTTGACAAACTGCGACAAACTACGCGCCTCGACGCGTCGGGAGAAAACCAGCGCAAACAAGCCAAGACTGAACGGGCAGGCCGACTCGCCATAACACACAGCGATGCGGCGGGCAACGAAGCCTGCGCTGGCGAAACAGCGGAGGCGGCGGGGGCGGGGCCGGTGCAAAAAAGCCGGGCCGCGGGAGCGGTCCGGCATTTTGCAGGAAGAATGAAGAGAATGCGAGGTTATTCGCCGAGAAGATACGCAATCTGAATCTGCGTATCGCGGTAATCGTAATCGGCGGCGATCACATTGGCCTTGGCGGTCGACAGCTGAATCTGGGCATCGGTGCGCTCGAGGGCGGTCGCCATCTGGACGGCGTACCGCTGCGCGACGATGTCGTAGTTTTCCTGCGCGGCTTTTTCGGCGAGGCGGGCGGTCTCGAGCGACTTCACGGCGCGCACGGAATTGAGCACCGCGACCTTGAGTTCGTTGTAGAGCTTCTGCTCGGCGGCGGCGACCTGGCTGCGCGCGATGCGCATCTGGGCGACCGCCTCTTCGATGCGGCGATTGCGGTCTCCGGCCGTGAAGAGGCTCTGCGCGACGTTGCCGGCGGCGGCGTAGTTCCAGAGCAGCGGGAAATCCGTGCCGGAGGCGTCGAACGTCAGCCCGAGCGAAATCCGCGGATAGAGGCGGCAGATCGTGTAATCCACGTAGGCCTTGGCGGCTTCGGCGGAGGCGTTGAGCGACCGCAGGGAGGGCGAATTCGTCGAAGCAATCGTCATCAGCGCTTCGAGGTCCGGCTCGTACTCGCGGAAAGAGCAGTCCCCGAGCGTGAATTCCGGCGCCTCTTTGAGTCCGAGCGCGAGGTTGAGATTCGCGCGCGAGGTGGCGACGGTATTCGAGCTGGCGATCTGCTCGAGGATAGCGTTGTTGTAGTCGACCTCGGCACGGGTGACGTCGTAGGCGGTGATGGTGCCGACCTCGAAGCGGTCGCGGCTCTGCTGGAGGTGCTCCCGGTAGGAGGCGGCGCTCTCATCGGCTACGCGCGAGAGTTCGACGGCGCGGTTGATGGCGAAGCAGGCGGTGCGGACATTGTAGACCGCTTCGTTATCCGCCTGGAGGGAGGAGAGCTCGGCGGAACGGAGATTCTCGACCGCCTGACGCAGGCGGGCGCTGGTCTGACCGAAGTCCCAGATCAGCATATTGAGCGAAAGCTCCCCGCGGAAGTTGTCGTCGCCGTCCCAGCTGGTGTCGCTGGGATCCACGTTGGAGGAACCGAACGAGTAGGTGACCGAACCGTCCACGGTGGGAATGTAGGAGGCATCGATGTCGCGCACGGCGATCTGCTGCTGAACGGCGTAGTAGCGCGCCTGGACAGGGGCGGGCGCATAGCGCAGGGCAACCTGCTCCAGCGCCGCCATGTCGATGGGCTGCGTGGCATCCAGCCCCGTCTCTTCGAAGGAAACCGTGGCTTCCGTGTTCACCTCCTGCGCGTTGCGGGCTTCCCGCACCGTGGCGCAACCCGTGAGGGTCAGCGCACCGATGGAGAGAACGGCGAGGAGGATGGACGCGCGGGCGCTCACCATGTGGGCGGCCTGCTCGAGGGTCTCGCGGAATACTTTCATCTTAATCCATTCGCGTACGTGTTCAACGACCGCATAGAGCGCCGGTGTAATCAGGATGCCCAGGAAGGTCGCCATGACCATGCCGGAGAAGGTCGTGATGCCAATGGCGCGGCGGCTCATGGCGCCGGCACCCGTGGCAATGACCAGCGGGAACACACCGAAGAGGAACGACCAGGCCGTCATCAGCACGGCGCGATAACGCATGTTGAAGCCATTGATGGCCGCTTCGGTGATGCTCAGGCCGCTTTCGCGCTCCGTCTTGGAGAATTCTACCATCAGAATGGCGTTCTTGGCAGTCAGACCGATGAGCATGACGAGGCCCAGCTGCGCGTAGATCGAGAAGGGCTCGCCTGTAATCCACAGACCGATGAAGGCACCGAGCATGGCGCTCGTCACCGTCAGCATGACGGAGAGCGGCATGGACCAGCTTTCGTACTGCCCCACCAGGAAGAGGTAGGCGAAGAGCACGGCCAGCATCAGCAAGCCGAGAATCTGACCTTCGTTCTGCTTTTCCTGATACGACATATCGGTCCATTCAACTTTGTATCCGTCCGGCAGTTCGACCTCCTCGATGGCGCGGATGAGGGTGCCGGAAGGTACGCCGGGCTGCGTCTGGGCGGACATGTTGGCCGAGGGATACTTGTTAAAGCGTTGAATAATACGCGGACCGACGGAGAAATCAAGCGAGGCGATGGCCGAGAGGGGCACCATCTCGCCGGAGCTGTTCGGGACCTCGATTTCGAGAATGCTGTCCGTCGTCGCGCGGGAATCGCTCTTGGACTGCATTTTCACGTAGTAGGAGGAGCCGAGAATGTTGAAGTCGTTGATGTAGTACGACGCCAGTTGAGACTGGAGGGTGAAGAACAGTTCGGAGTTGTTCACGCCGAGGCTGGAGGCCTTTTCGCGGTCGACGTCCAGATAGAGGGTCGGGTTGTTCGCCGTGAAGGTGCTCATGCCGTAGAGAGCGTACTCGCGCATGCCGGAGATGGTGCGCGCCAGCGAATCGGCGGTTTCGGCCAGTTCGGCGGAGGTTTTGGTGCCGTCGCTGGTCAGGAAGAAGGTCAGACCGCCCGTTGCGCCGAGACCCGGGATGGCGGGCGGCGCGAAGCAGATGACGCGGGCATCGGGAATTTCGTTGCCCATTTCCTGGAAGACGGTCTTGAGGTGTTCCATCGACTGCTCGGCACCCGGACGCTCGCTCCAGTGCTTGAGCTGCACAATGAGCATGGCGTTGTTTTCGCCGGCATTGTTCATGAAGCTGAAACCTGCAATCAGCGAGCAGTTCAGGACATCCGGATGGTCCTTGATTTTCTCATAGAGGCTGTTCGCCACCTCGTACGAGCGGTTGAGCGCGGCACCGGGCGGCAGCGAGATGTCGCACATCACGACGCACTTATCCTCTTCGGGCAGGAAGGAGGACGGCACGCGATGGGAAAGGGCCCAGATGGCGGCGCCGAAGGCGGCGACAATCACGAGCGACAGCACGCAGCGGCGCACGAGGAACTGCGAAATCACGTTGCTGAAACGGCGCGACCCGTCGAGCACGACGTTGAAGGGTGCGAAGATCTTCGCCGGCGTCTCGCGCGGCGGACGCATCACGAGCGAGCAGACGGCGGGCGAAAGCGTCAGTGCGCAGATCATCGAGAGCGTCAGCGAGACGCACATGGTCATCGCGAACTGCGTGTAGATGATGCCGACCATGCCGCCGTAGAAGGCGAGCGGCACATAGGTGGCGACCGTCACGAGCGTTGTGGCAATGACGGCGCCCGAAATCTGCTCCATGCACTTGTTCGCCGCAGCCTTGGCATCGAGTTTTTCGCGCATCATCAGCGCCTGGCAGTTTTCGACGACGACGATGGCGTCGTCCACCAGCGAGCCGATTACGAGCACAAGCCCGAACATCGTCAGCGTGTTCATGCTGTAGCCGAACGCCAACATGAAGGGGAACGTGCCGAGCAGCGAAACGGGAATGGCCAGCGAAGGCACCAGCGTCGCGCGCCAGTCCTGCAGGAACAGGTAGGTAATCAGAATCACGAGGGCGAGGGCCGTCACGAGCGTCACGATGATTTCGTGCATGGACATCTCGACGGACTCCGTCGGGTCGTAGCCCTTGGTGTAGGTGACACCGGCCGGCAGGCTCTTGGCGGCTTCTTCGAGCACGGCCATCACCTGCTTCACGGTGCCGAGCGCGTTGGCGGAGCTTTCGCGGTAGACCATCATCATGCAGGCTTCTTCGCCATTGAAGCGGCCCGTGGAGTTGTTCTCCTGCCAGCCGAGCTCGACCTCGGCCACATCGCGGATGCGGAGCAGGTTGCCGTCCGTATCGGCGCGGACGATGATGTCGCCGAACTCTTCCGCCGTCTTGAGGCGGCCCTGCGCCTCAATCTTGAACTGGATGTAGTCGTTGGAGCCTTCCGCACCGAGCGTACCGGCCGTGGCCTGGATGTTCTGCGCTTCGACGGCCGCCTGGATGTCCGTGACGGAAACGCCCAGACCGGCCATACGGACCGGGTCGAGCCACAGGCGCATCGCGTACTCCTTGCCGCCCATGATATCGATGGAGGCGACGCCGGGGACGCGCTGCACGATGTCCGAGATGTTCTTGGACACGTAGTTGGAGAGGCGCATCGGCGACATGACCGTACCGTCCGTCTGGAAGACGAACATGCAGAGCATGTCGGACGTGCGCTTGTTGACGGTCACGCCCTGACGGGTCACTTCCGACGGCAGGAGCGGTTCTGCGCGCTTCACGGCGTTCTGGACGTTGACCATGGCGATATCTTCGTCGGTCCCCGTCTCCAGAATGACGCTGCAGTAGTACGTGCCGTTGTTTTCGCAGTTGGCCTTGAGCTGAAGCATGTCCTCGACACCGTTGAGCTGATCCTCAATGGGAATGGCAACGGTGTCCTGCACGACCTCGGCACTGGCGCCGGGGTAGTTGCAGTAGACGTACACCTGGGGCGGCGCCACTTGCGGATATTCCTCCACGGGCAGCTGCGGTACGCAAATGATGCCGGTGAGAACGAGGAAAATCGAGCATACGAACGCGAGGCGCGGGCGTTCGATGAAAATCTTGGAAAACATGGATGTTGTTCCTTCCGAAAATGATGGGCTTCCGGGGGGTGCGGGGCGTGCCTTGGGGTCCTCTCGCGCATCCGCAGCCTTCGGCGCAGAGCGCCCGCTGCAGAGAGCGGCGGCGAGGGGGGCACCCCCGCCCCGAATGCAGGGAAATCCGGTTACCGGGTGGCGTTCAGGCGGACCGGAACGCCGGGAACCACCTTGTGCGTGCCGAGCGAAACCACGCGCTCGCCGGCCGCCAGCCCCGATTCCACCAGACCGATCTGCTCCGTCATCGTACCCGGGACGATATCGCGGCGCGAGGGTATGTCGGCGCTGTCCAGCACCCACACATACGAGCCTTTGTCATCGTGGACGATGGCCGTGAGCGGGACGGCGACCTTCTTCGCGGCTTCCTTGGCGAATACGTTGACGCTCACCGTGGAGCCGGGAATCAGCACGCCTTCCGGATTGGGGAAGCGGACGTACACCGTGAGCGTATCGGTCCGGGCGTTGGCCGTGTTGTCGACGAACTCAATGCGGCCCTCCGGCTCGTACGCCGAGCCGTCGGCGAGCACGAGGCGCACCGAAAACTGCTCCCGCAGCGTTTTTTCGCCGCCGAAGAAGCGGAGGAAGTCGCGGTTGCTCAGCGAGAAGGCGAGGCGCAGCGGATCCTGCCGGATCACCGTCGTCAGCGCGCCGGACGAAGGCGTCACGTAGTTGCCCACGGAAAAATCGTTGAGACCCGCCTTGCCGTCGATGGGAGCGATGATCTTCGTGTGCTTGAGGTCATCCTCAGCGGAAATGAGGGCGGCCTTGGCGGAGGCAAGGGCGGCCTCAGCGCTGTCGCGCGCGCTCACGGCGGAGTCGAGCGCGTCGGCGGAAGCGACCTTGCGGTCGAAAAGGGTCTGGGTGCGTTCAGCCGTTTTCCTGGCATAGGCGAGCGTGGCTTCGCACTGGGCGATCTGCGCCTTGGCGGCTTCCACGGCGGCAACGTACTTCACATCGTCAATCTGGTAGAGCAGCTGCCCTTCCTTGACCATCGAACCCTCCTCGAAGGGAACCTCGAGAATCGTCCCGCTCACCTGCGGCACGATGGCAACCGTTTCCGGCGAAAGGATGCGCCCGCGATAGCGGTGCACCGGGTTGTGGTCGACTTCCTTCGCAACATCCGCTCCGACGAGCGTCAGAGCTTGCTGCGGCGCCGCACTTTCACCGCTTT
Organism: uncultured Verrucomicrobiota bacterium; assembly: GCA_949295265.1. GTDB lineage: Bacteria > Verrucomicrobiota > Kiritimatiellia > RFP12 > UBA3636 > JAEDLN01. The sequence goes on from CASFKR010000128.1 coordinate 5,975, forward strand.
CCTGTTCTGCGGCCGACGCGGAATTGCATCCCGTGGCGCCGCCCATAGCAAGCGCGAAAACCGTGGCAGGCAGTGCCAGGCGATAGAAAGAATGCTTCTTCATGATATTCGTCTGTCCTTGATTGAATGCTGTACGTACTGTTATTTTGAAAGGGAACCGGAAACACCGGCCGGAGCTTCCGGCAAAAGAAAATCTGTGAAATCAGGGATTCTCCCGTTTTTTGCGGGCGGCCTTTTCTGCGCGCGCAGCCTCCAGCCGCGCGTCATTTTCCGCGAGAATCGTCTCCCAGCGGCAATGCAGCGCATCCGCCAGATGCCGGAGCGTTTTCGTAAAGGCCATCCGCGTCTCCTCTGGAATTCCTCCGAGGCAGTCGCGGATAACTTCCACGTTGCGGGCCGCAATTTCCCGGTAGAGCTTGCGCCCCTTGCTGGAAAGGTCGATGATGACGGCACGCCGGTCCGTCGGCGCCTGACGCCGCACCACCAGCCCCGCCACAACCAGCCGGTCAATCGCCTGCGAGGCTGCCGCCGGGGTGACGTTCAGATCGTGCGCGAGCATCTTCAACTGAATCGGCCCTTCATGCGGACGGAAAATATAGCTGAAAATACGCCCCTGATTGACCGTAATCTGGTCAAATTTATGAATGGGATCGCCATGGGTCACGACGACATGCAGCAATTCCCTGACATCAATCAGACTCAAAAACAGCGTCTCATCGTCTGAAATGCTGTGTTCCTGGAAGGGCGTTTCTTTCATGGCAACAATCCGCGAAAAGGCAGAATAGAGGGATGATTTTCGGGAATGCGCAAAGAATAATCAAACTGCGCTTGAAAATCAACGCTGATTTAATATTTAGGCACATAATTTCTTATTTCGCCACTCCTGCAACCATTTTTTCACGATTTTCACCGCCGGGTTTCCAACTTTCAGCCTATCTGTGATACCGTTTTCGGCAGAATTGGCGGCCCTGCCACCCCTCCGCCACGTCCCGACACTCCAGTCAGCGTGACGAGCCGATAGAGGACAGGCCGGTTCGCGACAGCACGTCACGCCCGTTCCGCACGGAAAGACGTGTGCCCCCGGTTTTTGGTTCCCGCAGAGATGCAGAGGCGCAGAGAAAATCAGTGCAAAAGAATGGGGTCTGTTTTCCCGCAGAGCAAGGAAGCGCGAGGAGACGGCTGAATGGAATCCGATTGCCGGAGACGTTGTTGATCCGGCACCCTCAATCCATTCTCACCTTTTCAACCTAAATAACGCAGTTGGCCCCGCGCGCATTCGCGCGCGGCGGCCAACTGACGGGGGCGCCGCGCACTCTCCCGGGACGGGACATCTGTTAACTGAATGATACGGAAGACGCTTGTGCGGTTCGACCTTCCGATTCGTCTTCTATTTCTTGGTTAAATGAAAGTCTGCTTACGCCATCTTCGGTTTCCCGGCTTTGGCCTGTTGGCGGCGGGCCTCCTCCTCGCGAAGCCAGGCAAACTCGCGTTCGGCGCGCTCGGATAGCGGGACATATTTCATGTCTGGCTTCATCAGCAAGGCCGTCATCGTCACGGCCAGCGCGCGCGCCACGGCAATCTTCGCCTTCGCCTTGGCAATCTTCGGTTACTTGACAAAGTAAATGCGACTAATTCAGGGTCAAATTGCGCCATAATGTCATATGGTCGCATTTAGTTGTTCCGAATTTGCATTTACTTGTTCCGAAAATCGCGTTCGAAGAGCTGTTAGAGGAGAAATATGCGCATTTCGGACTGTTTGA
>CASFKR010000129.1 GCA_949295265.1 uncultured Verrucomicrobiota bacterium
AGAAGGGGGCTACTCCGTGTGGCTCAATTATCTTAACTCATCGCGAGGCTGAGTTTCACAACCTTCCTCCGTGTGGCTCAAAAATCCGGGATAAGCCCGCTTTTCGCTACGGCGATGCCCCACGATGATTCCGATTCTTCCCGCCTTTCCGCGCCCGGGTCCGGCGGCTTACCGCCCGCCGGAAGGGGGCAGATCAGCGGATGGTGATCAGGGCTGTGGTGGCGGGGAAGTAGAGATTGCCCAGCCCGGCGGCAGTATCGATGGCAAGGAGGGGGGCCGGCAAGTCCGCCACCGTGGAACGACGCGTCTTGATCCCGCGGTTTTCGAAGGCGGTCGGCTCGAAGGACAGCACGGGAAAAACGTCATCCTTTGCGAGCGGAAGATCGCACAGCACGTCCATCCAGCCATCCAGCACCAGCGTGTTATCCCGCACGGCAATGGCGTCGTGCACCACATCGCCGCCGTAGCCCAGCGCAATCTGGAATTCGAGCACGCTCTCTTCGGACAGCGTCACGCCGTTGGCGAAATTCAGGGTGCCGATTTCCGTAGCGGCATCCGCCGTCAGCGACAGCGAGGCACCCGGCTGCAGCGTGGCGGCGCCGATGACGGGCGTGCCGAAAATCGTGCCGTTGCCGCGCAGGAACCCGTTGAGGGTGAAATCCGCGCCGGTGGAGAAATCAACCGTGCCGCTTTCCGCGACTTCCAGCACGCCCTCATTCACGAAAGAGCCGTCCTCCCCCCCGTCCGGAGACAGGGTCAGGCGGCCCTCCACGAGCACGAAGCCGGCGTTGGTCACGCAGCCGTCATTTTCGAAGGAAGCCAATTCCGGCAGCATGAGAAGCTGATCCGGCTGCACGGTAAGACGCTTGCCCGAGAGCGCGAACGCCGTCGTGGGCGAAACGGCGCGGCCGTACAGCTCTGCCGTTGCGTCATCGCGGCAGATGAGACCGTTCCAGTATGCCTCCGGACCGCCATCGGGAATCGACGTCGTCAGAATGACGGCATCGCCGTCTTCCGCATTGAGCGTGAAGGAGGCAGTCTGGTTCCCGCCCGGACCGATCCCCGCGCACGATGTATACCCGTAATTCAGGTAATTGCCGGGGCGGGCGGACACAAAGCCGCCGCTGATGGTGATGGTACCGCCATACCCGTGGGAGCCGCCGCCGATGCCGGCGGCCAGATCGCCGCCATACGCTTTCACGATACCGCCGGAAATCGTGATGATGCCCGCATCATGGTACCAGCAGCCGGCGCCGATACCGGCACCGACACTTCCGCCGCGGGCTTCCACAACACCGCCGGAAATTTCAATCCGGGTGCTGTCGCCGTTGCATCCGCCGCCGATGCCGGCCGCAGTCGAACCGCCCCGGGCGGTCACCACACCCCCGAAGACGCGCGTGACGCCGCCATTGCCGTTGAGCCCGCCGCCAATCCCGGCCGCGCCATTGCCGTCATCGGCCGTATTGCCGATGGCTGTCACGGTTCCGCCCGCAATCGTGACGGTGCCGGAATGCTGCGCTCTCGAGCCGCCGATCCCGGCCGCTCCGGATACGGATGTGGCATCGGCCGTCAGGGTGCCAGTGTGCGAAATCTGCCCGTACACGGTCAGCGCATTGCCTTCCGAGACCTCGAAACCGCCGACAACGTTCAGCGAAGCCGAGTCCCCGAGCACCAGCGAAACAGCGCCCGTGACCGTCACGCGCGAAGCCGCCGTGACGTCGCCCGTCACCGCATACCAGCCCGGCGGCAGAACCGCCGGGACCGTCGTCAATACACCGGCCTTCGCCGTGGCCTCCGTCCCGTCCGGCAACGTGTACAGCACCTCCTGCAAGACCTGCGTGATACCGCTTCCGGTGCAGTGCGGCAGCACCTCCGCCTGCACAACGCCCTCATTGGCGATGGTGCCGGAGAAGGCTCCGGTGCCCGTGACCGTGCCGTTGTTTGTGAAGGTGGCGCCCTCCTCGACGGTCACCGCCCCTCCAGGAAGAGGCGCCCATTCGGCGCAACCGTTACGCGCTTGCCGGCTTCCACGCACAGGGCGTACCCGGCGGGCAGAACCGTATCGGCGGCAACCGTCACGGCCTCGCCGGCAACCGTTGCGGTATTCGTACCGACGCCGAAAAAGCCGTTCCATTCGTCCGCGCTGATTTTCGGTGTCAACGAGTTGGCAAAAACCACCGCACTGCCGGTGGCTTTGATGGTGAAGGTTTCCGTGTCTTTGTCACCGCCGATGCCGTAGCAGCGATCATCGCCCGAATTGGCGACGACAAAGCCGCCGCTGATGGTCACATCCGCTCCATAGCCGTAAGAGCCGGAACCGATGCCGGAGCCCCACTCGCCGCCGGTGGCATAGACTTCGCCGCCCGTAATCGTAATCTTGCCGCCATCGTGAAGCCAGCAGCCGCCGCCGATCCCGGCGCCGTTCGCACCGCCCGTCGCGCGGACAATGCCACCGGAAATCGTGGTGGTGCCGCCGCTTCCCTGCGTTCCGCCGCCGATGCCGGCGGAATTGTGGCCGCCCTGCACCGTGAGGTCGCCGCCGGAAATGGTGATGGTGCCGCCGCTGCCGCTGTTGCCGCCGCCGATGCCGGCGCCGGAATCCAGCGTGGAGTAGCCGGTCACCGCAAGCGTGCCGCCGGAGACGTCGATGACGCCGCCGTCGGCACCCTTGCCGCCGCCGATGCCGGCGGCGCGCGCCCCGGCGTTTGCGGTCACCGTACCGCCGGAAATCGCAATCGTGCCGCCCGAACCGCCCGTGCCGCCGCCGATGGCCGCGCCTTCGTAGCCGCCCGTGACGTTCACCGTACCGCCGGAGATTTCAATCCGCAGATTCGACGAACTCGAATCCGCCCCGCCGCCGATGCCGGAAGCCCAGTCGCCGCCGGTCGCCGTCACATTTCCGGCGAGAATCCGGATGGTCCCCGTGAGCGCGCCGCCGCCGAGCTTGCCGCCGCCGCCGATGCCGGGCGAGCGGTAGGCACCCGTAGCCGTAATGATGCCGCCCGCAATCGTGACGGTGCCGAAATCGACGTCGTCCCCCGCACCGCCGATGGCCGCATAATTGGCATTGCCGGTGTCTGCAACCCGGGCAATCAGACGCCCGGCTGCATCGCCGTCCGACTGCGCATGCACCGTAAACGCGCTGCCCGTCGGCACACCGATGCCGTTCTCCACGGTCAGGCGCGCCCTGTCCGCGAGAATCAGATGCACCTTGCCGCGCACCGCAATGTGGTCCGCAAACGCCACTTCGCCGCGCACGAAATACCAGCCGGGCTGCCACGTGGTGCCCACATCCAGAATATCCATCGCCGCCACATAGCGCTCGCGCCCGTCCGCCGTGAGGTACCGGACAAATTCCGTCTCCGGTTCCATGCCGGTGCCCGTGCAGGATCCGGCCCCGGAAATCGTACCCGTGGAAACCAGCAGCCCGTTGTTTTCGAGGATGCCTTCATTGACGATGGCGCCGTCCAGGACCATCGTTCCTTCGCAGGTCAGCCGCGCGCCCTCCGCAATGGTCAGCGTCGTCCCCTCCGGAACCGAAAAGCGCATGCCTGCGGGAATGGTCAGCGAATCCGTCAGCGTGTAAAACCGGCACACGCATGCCTCGACTTCATCCTCGATGATCAGCCCGGCCCAGTCCGCCCGTCTGGTACGGTCGCGCACGAGCGTTGTCCGGACGATTGCCGGACCCGCCATGAGGAACGACCCGGAATTCTTGTCCACGTTGCGCGAGCCGCCGATGCCGTAGTTGAGGGAATCGCCGGGCCATGCTTCGACAATACCGCCCTGAATGAGCACATCGGCACCGTATCCGTTGGAGCCGCCGCCGATGCCCGCGCCCCACGTGCCGCCCTGCGCCGTGACGCGTCCGCCCATGATGGTAACGGAGCCGCCGGTCTCAAACCAGCATCCGGCGCCGATGCCCGCGCCGTTGGTGCCGCCCGTTGCCGTCACTTCACCGGCCATGATGGTTACCGTGCCGCCGTCCCCGTTCGCACCGCCGCCGATGCCGGCGGAATTGCCGCCGCCTTTCGCAATGATGCGGCCCCCGCGCACCGTCAGCGAACCGCAGTCCACCGCACCACCCACCGTACCGCCGATGCCCGCATTCCCATACACCGCAGATGCGTCCGCAATCAGCGTGCCCGTGCCATTCACCTGCTGGTACACCGTCAGCGAGGACCCGACCGCCAGATGAATCCCGTTGGTCACAGCAAGGGTCGCCCCGTCTTCCAGAATGAGATTCACCTCCGCCGTCTCCGTGACGGTCACGCGGTCGGCGATGACGACGGTTCCGGAAACCACATACCAACCGGACGGCCAGGAGCGGTGCTCTGCAGTCATCGCCGTGGCTTCCGCCGCATACAGATTCCCGAGCTCATCCACGTAATGCGTGGACACGGCCCTTGCCGATGGCAACCCCATCGCCCAAGCCGCCAGAAAAACGATTCCCCTTGCAAAAACCTTCATGATGTCGTTCCGGTTGTTCGAGATTTGCACGACCCCCTTGCGCAGGGACGCAATTGCGTCTCTGCACCCCGCAATACCGCGTACCGCAGGCGGCGCCGAGTCAACAAAGAGCCTAACAAAACACCCCGCAATCGCTCAACCCGATTTCAGCACTTTTGCGTACCCGGCACCCAAAAACCTGAATATCCATGATAAAATCACGGAAAAGGCACTCATCTTCTGCGCAAAAGATTCCGTCCGGACCCAATAACCCGACCCCACACGGAGGGACCGCTTGCCCCCGCCCGCCCGGAATCATCGGAGCCAATCCGGCGGTGCGAGAGCCGCGCAGCGAGTCGGGAACAGGACAGACAGGACGGACAGGACGGCTCGCAATCGCACGCGGCGACGCAGGGCAGCGGAGGCGGCGCGGCGAAGCGGGCAGCGGAGGCGGCGCGGCGAAGCCGATGACGGAAGAATGACCGGGGCATGCCGCACTTTACGGCGGCTCGCCGCCCGATGATTCCGAGGCTCACCCCGCGCAGGCTGCGCCGCTTACGGCTTGGCGGGAGGTTCAGCGCCGCTGGCGGCCAGGAAATCCGCCAGCCACACGAAGCCCTTGCCGCGCGTGGTAATCAGCAGCGCGTCGTATCCCTCAGCCGGGCACGGCATCGGGAAGGAAGTTGCTGACGCCGCCGCACCCGGCAGCGCGTCCGCAGCGGCATTCGGAAGCGCCGTGACGGTGTAGCGCTTCTCGCGCGGGTACAGCGTGAGGACGATGCCCACCCATTGCCCCGGCTCGATTTCCGCAACGGGCTGCCACGCCCCTGCCACGGAGACGTCATCGCGCGCCAGCGCGCAGATGGTGCGGTTCCGCACCTGAATGGCGGGTCCCATCGCCTTTTCCGGCACATTGGCCGACTTCGGCTGGAGGTCCGCCGCGAGCCCGATGGAGACGCTCCGGGCGCCGTCATCCGGCGTCTTCACGCGGAAACAGAGGACGGCTTTTTCCGCATCGGCGGCGATGCTGAACCGCTTCGGTGCACGGAAATAGCACTCGTGCCCCCACGCGTCCACCGGCGTGCGCAGCGCCGGTGTGCCGTCCGCCGGATCGCGCACCGGCCAGAACGCGCAGTTGCCCGCCCACGTGGCATGCCAGCGCTTCGACAGGTGGTAAATCGGCGTCTGCCGCTCCGCAACCGGTGCGAAATCGTCCAACCAGACAAATCCGGCGGGCGGCGCGGGACGCTCCCGCACGGCCATCGTCTTCCGGTACGTCGCCAGCCAGGCACGGTCCGCTTCCGAGGCGCAGGACGGCTCGTTGTACATCTGGAGCAATACGGCTTGCGGGCGTGGCTTCTGCCGCAAGGCCTCCGGGGCCGCCTTGGACCAGCCGCGCGGACTGACCACGTAGCCGATGCCGTGGCTCCAGCGGTCGCCCGCACCCCAATACGTTGCAGGCAGCCGGTTTTCGCGCAGATACGCGAGCAGGTTCTCGAGCGCGTCGAGCCAGCGCGGATCGTCGGCGGGATTGGCCGGAACGCTGAATTCGCCCAGTAAACCCTTGGCCTGATGCTTCCGGAGCCATTCCACAAACGGGCGCACGCGCTCCACGCCGGTATTCGGATGGACGCGACGGCCGTTTTCGCGGGCCGCCTCCGCCCCGTAGGTGCCCTTGTAAAAACCGCTGTTGTCGAAGTCGAAGTAGCAGTGCAGCTCGAAGCGGATGTTGTCGGCGGGGTCCTTGAGCATGGCGGGGTCGCCGATGGGCATCGATTTTTCCGCCCATGCCGCAAGATCGCCCTTCTGATACGGAACCGCCCAGCCCGGGTAGTCGTTGGCAACGAGGATTTCCGTGCGGGCGTCCACGGTGCGGATGGCGTCGATGGCGGCCTGGGCGCAGGCGGGCCAGTCGATGCCTCCGCCACCCGCCAGATGCGGCTCATTCATCAGTCCGTACGCCCAGAGGTTCGGCTCTTCGTGCAGGAGCAGCGCGAGCCGCCGCCACAAATCCGCGAAATCCTCTAGCCGGACGCGCCCGCGCCCGATGCGGTGGACTTCGCCGTCCGCGGTCCGGTAGCGTCCGTAATTGTGCACATCGGGAATCACCCAGATACCGCGCGCGGCAAGCCCGCGCACCGTCTCGAGAAGCCCCTCCGCATACGCCGGTGCCAATTCGCCCGACGGCTCCGGCTGCAGCCGCTCCCAGAGGAACGGCAAGCGCACCAGGCGCACCCCCGCCGCCGCCCAGCGGTCGAGCTCCGGCTCGCGTGTCCAGCCGAAATGCACGCCGTTCGTGCCCGGCAGATGCCCGGGCGCGAATTCCGCGCCGGAGAGGTTGACGCCCAGCGTAAAGGCGGGACGCTCGCCCAGCAGCGGCGGTACGGTCGGCGCAGACTCCGCCGCACGCGCCGCCCCCGACGGCAGGGCCGCCGACATCACGGTGCAAAGGAACAGAAGCAGGGATTTACGGTATTGTGCAGACATGGGTTTCATCGGTTCAGGAGGGTTCGATGGATGGAAATCAGCGAATGGTCAGAATCACGCCCTGCGGCAAGTATTTGAGCCCCGAAACCCACACCGTCTTTGTCGCGGCGTCGAGTCCGGCCTCCGCTTCCGAAATGTCCAGCGAGAGCGGGGAGAGGTTCTCCACCACAAAGACGGTGTTCTCCGCCCGATAGTCATTGAGGCTCCCGGTATACTGGAGCACCGGCAACACGGCGTCGCGAATGCGCGCCGACTGATGCGATGCATCGCGCACCTGAATGCGGTTGGTCACGATGGTGCTCGCGGAAGAGGGATACTTCAGCGAATGGGAGACGAGAATCAGGCTGTTGGTTTCCGCGCCGAGCGTCAGCCCGAACCCGGCACCCGACTGCATCGTAACCCCGCCGCTGAGCGTCAGCGTTCCCGGCTCCTCGGGGGTGCCGCCCGCCACATTGCCGCGGTTGGAAAGCGTCAGCGTCTGCGTGGACGTGCCCAGCCCGCAGAGCGTTCCTCCGTCGGTGTAGGCGACGCCGTTTTCGTACACCACGCCTTCCGGGACAACCGCCGTCCCGGCACCCGACAACTGCGGGCGCGGCGCTTTGGCGTTCGCCAGCACCACGCGCCCCGAAGAGACGTTGAACGTGATGTCGCGGAACTGCGATTCGCCCTTGAAAATCAGCGTGCCCGGGCCGTCCAGGTTCAGCGCGGCAATGCCCGCAACCGGTCCCTCGAAGGCGCTTTTGGTTGGATTCGGCGCTGTCCACATAGAGGCGGTTGAAGCGCTCCACCCGGTTTTCGCCGGAGAAAATGAGACCGCCCTCGCCCTTGATTTTCGGCAGGACGAGATTCGGCGGCGTACCGGCCGCATCCCCGTCCCACGCCAGCGGCGCCGCAATGTCCAGCGTGCCGCGTGTACCGCCCATGGCCAGCACGATATCTTCGCCTGCAAAGCGGAGCGCCCCGCCGGTCGACCGGATGGTGACCGCCTGCGAGGAGAGATGGGTGAGCCCGCCGCCCAGGAGCGTGAGGTCGTCGCCCAGCACGAGTTCCGATGACGAGCTCGGGTTGAACGTGATGTCGCGGAACTGCGATTCGCCCTTGAAAATCAGCGTGCCCGGGCCGTCCAGGTTCAGCGCGGCAATGCCCGCAACCGGTCCCTCGAACGCTTGCTGAAGCTGCAGGAGGAGGCCACGAGCCATGCCGGGAGAATGCCGTTCGCTTCCGCAGGCCCCTCGACAAAGACGCGCCCGCCCGTGCCCGTGGTGAACAGCATCGCCGTGCCGGGTTCGCGTTCGGCGAGCCCGACCACCAGATCGGTCGGCTGCGAAGGGGTCTTCCCCGTGGACCGGAGCGTCAGTTTGCCGGAGCGCAGCCGCACCGGCGACACGCGCTCCGTGACAGAGGTTGCCGCATTGCCGGTCAGCTGAAGCGACCCGCCCGAACCGGCCGTCGAAACGGGGACGCCGTCCGCGATGCGGTCTTCCAGCACCGACACGCGGTTGTCGAGCACGAGGCTCGCATCCGAGCCGGGTGCGTACGACATCTCGCACTGCAAAATCACATCAGCGGCGGCGGCGATGCGTCCGCCCAGCACAGCCTCCCCTGCCGCATTCGTGTACGCGACGCCGCCGAGCCGGAAATTCAGCACTTTCGTCGTGATGCTGCCGGCCAGATCAATCGTTCCGAGAAACGTCACATTGTTGTTATGCGAACCGGAGGCAACCACATTCCAGCCCGCACCCTTATCCGTAAAGAGCCGCGTCTGCTGCAGATTGGAGCTGTAGGAGGATGACGAGGTCCACGTCACATCGCTCTCAATGACCACATCCGCATCGATGACCGGACGCGTCGTATTCGAGCCGCCGCTTGCGCCGGTGCCGTTGACGTAGAGCGTCCATTGTCCTTCGCCGTCCAGAATGGTCGCATTGTTTTGTCCGGTAAAGGTCAGCCGTGCCACACGCCGGTCCGCCCCCAGTTTGACGCGTCCATCGGGCAGCGTGGCATCGACCGGAAAGGACACCGAATCCGCCTCTGCCGGCAGCGCACCGGTCGACCAGTTTTCCGGGTTGCCCCACTGTCCGTCGCCGCCCCCGCCGGTCCAGGTAACCGTTGCGGCGTTGCAGCAGGCGGCCAGGGCAAAACACAGACCGGCAAAACAAGCTAAAGGCGGATGTTGTTTCATCGAAATTCGACCTTTCTGTCGGAGGAAGATTCGGCGATTGGCTGCGGGCGGAAACGGTGCCACACCCGTGCCGCTTTTTCACCACCATACCATCCTGCCGCCTCCCGTGTCAAACGTTGGCCAAACCCTGTTTTTCCCTGGAGGAAAGCCAGCGCAGCGAGCCGGGAACAGGACAAACACGACAAACACGACGAACAGGACGAACACGACAAACAGGACGGCTCGCCATCGCACGGTGCCGGGCCAGCGCAGTACTCCCAGTTGCCCCAGTAGCCGCAGTGGCCCCAGTTGCCCCAGTAACCCCATCAAAAGGCACAACCGTGCCCCCCAGTAGCCTCAGTGGCCCCAGCAAAAGGCACAACCGTGCCCCCAAGATACTGGCGAGGCTTCCAGCGCAGCGATACCACCGCGCCTCTCTTCGGCATCCTGCCAAAAGGCTTTCACTCATTCCCGGCTACGCTGACGCATGAGCCGGCCGGGCGGCGATGGATGGGAGTCTGGCGAGAGGTCAGGGGCATTCGTAGCGGCTCAGGTCTCGTCCCTCAGGACTTTGAAAGCCCCTGCAGCAGCGGCAACACCGCATCCAGCTTCGCCGCAATCCGCTCCTGCTCCGCCAGCGGCGGAAGCGGAATGAGCCCCCGATACAGACGGTCGTCATTGATGGCCGGATAGGCCATACCACGGGAGTTTTCCGTGTCATTAGCGTAGGCATCAAACATCGGACTGATAAGGCAGTAGAAAAGATACCGCGCATTAAGACATCCCGGCTCCGCGGCCATCACTGCAAACCCAGTACTGGCGATAGGAACAGGTGTAATCTCCTTGTTTACAACGCATACATTATGAAGATAGGGCCTGACTGTGGCATACAGCACATCGCCCTTCTGAACAATTCGACGAGCCCGGCTTGGAGCTTTTTCTGGCTGAAGGACTTTAAGGTCTGCAACAAGCTCCTGACGCGTGTTGTCTACTGCGCCAATGTCCAAATAGGTAAAAGGCTTTGTAGGCACGGCCTGCCCATGATTGCTAACCACTTCCTCCAGTCTCACCCACTGCCATGATGCGGGAATCTCAAAGGGCTTCTCATCGTCCTCGATGGGCTTGAGGTCTTTGAAGGGTTTGAGTTTCTTCTCTTTGACGAGGCGGGCGCGCTCTTTGCGGAGGGCGGTGAGGAGTTCGGCGCCGGAGCCCTCTTCGGCTCGCTGTTCCACCAGAGCTCCCGACATCGCCGCCTGCAACAGCGCCTTCCGCATCGCCTCCGGAAACGCGCCATCAAGGGCCACCAGTCGCGCTGCCGTACTTGCGAGACTCACGCAAGGCCCCCTCTGAGTCGGCGGTTCAGATGTGGAAAGAGCGTTATTTAGGTAAGCGAGGGACGCTTCGAGAGCGGCCTGGACTTCATCGCGTTCTTTGCGGTAGGCGGCGATGGTCTCAGCGGGGGAGAGGATTTCTTCTTCCTCCGAGGGGATGCCGCAGAGGTCGAAGTTGTAATCGCGCTCAGCGAGTTCTTGGGGGGTAAAGGCGCGGGCAAGGTCGTTGCCTTGCTCATCCGCTATCGACTTGCGGTCATTCCACCAGGCCTCGACCTCGGCGAAGTGCTCTAGGCGCATCGGTTTGGTTTTGGAGAAATGCTTGTAGCCCTCAGGCATCCGCATGCGGTAGACCCACGTCTCCTTGGTGGCGCCGGAATGATTGAAGAAGAGGATGTTGGTGGCGATGGAGGTGTAGGGAGAGAAGACGGAGGGCGGCAAACGGACGATGGTGTGGAGATTGAAGTCGGTGAGGAGTTTCTTCTTGAGGGCGATTTTGCATCCGTCGGTTCCGAAGAGAAAACCGTCGGGAAGGACGACGGCCGCGCGGCCGCCGGGTTTGAGCCGCTGGAGAATAAGGGCGACGAAGAGGTCGGCCGTTTCGCTGCTTTGGTACTCGCGGGGGAAGTTTGCTTTGACGGCGGAGAGTTCCGCCCCGCCGTACGGCGGATTCATGAGGATGACGTCGAAGGCTTCCAGAGGTGTGAAGTCGAGCAGAAATTTCTGCGTGAGGGAATTGCCGTGCAGAAGGTTGGGGTCATCCACATCGTGGAGGAGGAGGTTGGTGACGGCGAGGATGTAAGGAAACTGCTTCTTTTCAATGCCGAAAACGGAGGTGGCGCGAGCGGTGAGGTCCTCGGGCGTTTTGACTTCGGGGTAAGCTTTGAGCCACGAGGTGATGAAGCCGCCGGTGCCGCACGCAAAGTCCGCCATGGTTTCACCGATCTGCGGACGGATGATGCGGGCCATGAAGTCCGTGACGGCACGCGGGGTGTAGAACTCACCGGCGGAACCGGCGGACTGGAGTTCGCGGAGAATGGTTTCGTAGATTTCGCCAAGAGCGTGGGTTTCGTCGTAGGATTGAAGGTCGATGGCGTCCAGGAGGTTGAGCACCTGCCGGAGCAGGACGCCGTCCTTCATGTAGTTGTTGGCTTCTGCGAAAATGGAGCGGAGGAGGTCGGCGCGGTGCCCGCTGCCGGGGAGTTTGCGGAGAGTCGGGAAGAGAACGCCGTCCACGAAACGGAGGAGTTCCCCGCCCGTTTCGGCGGTGGGGGTGTTGGCCGCCCAGTTCTTCCATTGGCAGGACTCCGGAAGCGCGGAAAGGAAGTCATCCCCTTCGGTGAAGGCGAGGGTCTCCTCCTTGGCATCGTAGACTTTGAGGAAGAGCATCCAGGCAAGCTGCTCGATGCGCTGGGCGTCGCCGTTGATGCCGGCATCGTTGCGCATGATATCGCGCAGCCGTTTGACCAGACCGGAAAGGGAGGAAGCGCTCATGGCGTTTCAGAATAAAGGGTGGCAAGAAACTCGCACAGGGCGTCGTTGAGGGGCTTTTCGCCGCCGAAGGCACGGGCGATGGCGAGGGGTGTGCCGATGGCACAGAACGAAGGAAGTTTGAAGGTATTGCGGTCGTGGAGGTCGTCCGGACCATACTCGACGTAGTGCGCCAGAAGGAGAGCAAGGGTGCCGCGGGCTTTATCCCCGAGCGCCGGAAAAATCTCCGGGAGACGCGGCGCCAGCGCGTCGGCGCGGGCTTTGCGGGTTTTGGCTTCGATACCGTAGATGAGACCGTTGATGAAGTCGAAGTCGTCGTAAGCGGTTTTCCCCTGTTCGAACTTGAGGGCGCCAAGGTCGAGACCATCGTGCTCGAGAAGATTCCGGATGCGTGCCTCGCGGGGATTCCTGAGCCAGTCGCGCCGGAAATCCCCGGCGGAAGGCCAGAGACGTTTGACGCACAGGACGGCATATTCCGCGGTCGGCAACTGCTGGATGACCCTGCCGTCCGAATCGAGCAGCTGGATGGAAGTGCCGAGGGTGACAACGGCGCAACCGTCGCGGCTGACGTGCGGGCGATGCGGAGGCGGTGTGGGCGGGGATGTTCTCGAAAAGGGTGTGCTGTGTCCGCCGCCGGTGGGAGGCGGACGGTCATCAAAACCGTCATCGGTCAATTCAGGACCATCCCAGGCGGGGTCGGAGAACTGCAGAGAGACGCCGCGAAAATCGAGGAGGGTAAAGTCGGTTTTACCGTTTTCCACATCCAGGCGGGTTCCGCGTCCGAGCATTTGCTTGAACAGCGTCATGGAATGGACGGTGCGGTCGATGACGATGACTTTGACAAGTTTGATATCGACACCCGTGGAGAGGAGCTCGGACGTGGTGGCAATGACCGGTGTGGGATTGGCAACGGAGCGGAAATAATCGAGTTGCGCCTTTCCCTCGGCATCATCGCCGGTGATGCGCACAACGTAATCGGGATACGTCTTGAGCATATCGGCATTGAGATCGGCGAGCGCATTGCGCATGGTGAGCGCAGCATCGGTAGTGGGGCAGAAGACGATGGTCTTGGCCATGCGCTGGCGGGTGGCGGTGAGAAAATCGGTGATTTGCTGAGCCACTTCCCGGGTACGGTCCTCGAGCACGATGCTGCGCCCGAAATCGTTACCGTATACATGCGGTCGGGAATCGGCTCGCCCCGGACATCCACCTGATTTTTAAGCGGACGCCAGCCCTGAGAGGTATTGAGCAGGTAGCGGCGGACCCGGAACGGCGCCAGAAAACCGTCATCAATCCCCTGCGCCAGAGAGTAGGAGTAAAGTGCCTTCCCGAAATAATCGCTGGTCGAGATTTCCTGGTTTTCCTTGGGTGTGGCGGTCATGCCCAGCTGCACGGCGGGCTCGAAGTATTCCAGAATCGTCCGCCACTGGCTGTTTGCATCCGCGGACCCGCGATGGCATTCGTCCACGATGACCAGATCAAAGAAATCGCGCGGGAAAAGCCGTTCGAAGCGGCGCGGATCCTCGGGGCTGACCAGCTGCTGATACAGTGAGAAAAAAATGCGATAGGCGTACAGTCGGGCAGGGTCTTCGCTCTGCGAAGCGATTTTATGAATCACGTTCTTGAGCGGCGCGAAGTCTCCGGCAATGGTCTGATCCACGAGCACATTGCGGTCCGCCAGATAGAGGACGCGCTTAATCAGGCGGGTCTGGAGGAGTCGCCAGACGATTTGGAAGGCGGTATAGGTCTTTCCGGTACCGGTTGCCATCACGAGAAGCAGACGTTTTTGACCGGCGCCGAACGCTTCGAGCACGGCATTGACGGCCTGACGCTGATAGTAGCGCGGCTCGCGCCCCTGCGACTGGCAGAAAGGCTCCGCCTGAAGGGCATCCTGCATCGGAGTGGGATGCCGGGCTTCGCGGACTCTCGCCTCCAGCGCAGACGGCGCGGGAAACGCCTCGGGCGCCAGTGTACGCTCCTTCCCCGTCAGAAAATCATGCTCATAGAAGGCGGTCCCGTTGGAGGCATAGGCAAAGGGGGCTCCCAGCATCCGGGCATACTTCATCGCCTGCTGAATGCCCGCCGCAAGCGGTTCGGACGGGCGCTTTGCCTCGATAACGGCCATCGGGGTATCTGCAGGACCCGAAAACAGCACATAATCGGCAAAAAGCGGTTTTTCGCGAACCGCCTTGTTGCCGCGCAGATTGATGCGGCCATCCGTAATTTTGTATTCCAGCCGGATTCTGCTCTTCGGCCACTGCGCCTTTTCCAGTGCCGGATTGATCAACTTGAACTTGGCTTCCGCTTCATTCAAAGCAGAGGAAGGCGCCGCACCACCCCAGGACGGAGTGGCGGAACCGAAGAATTGCCCGGTTGTATCGCCCATTCAAAAAAAACTTTGCTGAAAATCGGATGCGCAGCCGTTTATCGTACGGACTGCCTGAAAGCGCAATAACTGTAGCAAAGATTGGCGGATAAAACAAAAAAACTTTTTTTCAGGTTTATTCCGAATTTCTTGAAACAACGCCGTAGCAGCGTCAGCGGGGCGAAACCAGCGTACAAGCGCATCGGCATCCTGCCCAAAAGGCTTTCACCGAACCCCGGCTACGCTGACGCATGAGCCGGCCGGGCGGCGGTGGCTCATCCAGAGCAGACACGATGGACAGGACGAACACGACGAACAGGACGGACAGGACGAAACGATTGGCACGGACGTGGCAGTGTGGTGGCGCTCTTTGAGGCTGCCGGGAATGGGATAGATGGGGCAACTGAGGCCACTGGGAGAGCTGCGCCGGCTTTCCTCGCGCAACCTTGTCTGATTATTCCGATGACTCCGATGATTCTGATTACGGCGTCAGCTTTTACACCTTGGTCGGAGCGCCAGCGGAGGCGCAAAACTGGGATTCCACGCCCGTTTGGCTCAAAAGCCGGAAGCAGCGCGAAGGGCGCAGGCTTATCCCGGTTTTTCCGGGAAAATTTTCCCAGATTTCTTGAAAGATGGTTCCTGCAGCCTCTTTTCAAGACTAGATACTCGTGAATAGTCCGCCAATACTTTTTCATCCGAAAGTTCAATAAAATAACTTTGCCGTCGCTCCAATGGTTGCGCTGACTTCGTTCAGGCGGCTCTGCCGCCGAGAAAAAGTCCTTATTTGACACCTTGGTCGGAACGTT
>CASFKR010000130.1 GCA_949295265.1 uncultured Verrucomicrobiota bacterium
GTTGAGTCCGTCCCCGTCCTTGTTGAAGCCCTGCCGCGCTTCATGCTGGTTCCCGGAATACGTCGAGACAGTCGTTGAATCATAGGCGATGGTCGGCGAATCGCCGAGACGCTTCGCCCGCGTCCTCGCGTGGCGCGTGCTGCGCCCCATCCTGCCGTACCGGCCCGACATTCCGCCGCCCCCGCCGGTCCCCGCGCTGCCCGACCTTTCCGCAACGCCCATCGTCAACCTGCCCGGTGCCCTTTCCACACTCGCTGCAGATTACGCCTCCTTCCCGCGTCTCAGGGAAGAATACGAGAATCTCGCACGCATCCCCGAAGCCATCGCGCACTTCCGCGCCCTGAGCCTCCGCGAACAGCTCCGCCAAGCCCTCTCCGGCACGATGTTCCGCTACAACCTCTAGCCCATCCGACAGGCTTTCTTCTTCTCCCCAAAAATCCACCCCATCACACACGCCTTTTCCCTTTGTGCAGCTGCTCGTGCTCAAAGTGCTGCAAGTCAAATGGGGAGACGCATGGGGGCTGACCTTTTTCAGGGTGTGGTGGGACAATCCGCTCATCCTTTGCATGAGCCTGTCGATTTTCATGCTCTTTTCCACCTTGAATCTCGGCGTTGTCACGTGGATGAACAAACTCGCTTCCGCCACTTTTGGCGTTTACCTGATTCACGATTACCGAATGTCGCGCGTTTTTCTTTGGAAAGACGTATTTTCGAACGGCATGTTTCTGGATTCATGGCTGTTTGTGCCGCATTCACTGGGTGTTGCCCTCCTGATTTACAGCGTTTGCACAGGCGTCGAACGGCTGCGCCAACGCACCCGCGCAGCCGGATTTTTTTCGGCTGCTCCCCAAAGCAAATGCCCGTCGCTCCGGAACCGGTGCGGCGGGCATGTACGCAACATGAGGTTGCAACCGGTTTACGCGGCAGGCTTGGCCATGCGCGCCTTCAGCCGATGCACGAGGATGTACAGAACGATGCAGACGCCCAGCCCGAGGAAAATCCAGCCGTAGTGCTCGGAAATCAGGTCCTTGCCCTGATGGACCAGCTCGAGGTACGACATCTTTTCGCCGTCCTCCCCCATCGAGAGGTATCCGAAAAAGGCCCCCACCGC
This sequence comes from uncultured Verrucomicrobiota bacterium, assembly GCA_949295265.1. GTDB lineage: Bacteria > Verrucomicrobiota > Kiritimatiellia > RFP12 > UBA3636 > JAEDLN01. The sequence continues at coordinate 1,112 of CASFKR010000130.1, forward strand.
CAGGAGGATGATGTTCCAGATGCTGGCACCCAGCCCGGTGAAGAACGTGAAGCGCCCCAGCGGCATCTGCGCCAGCCCGGCCGGAATCGAGATGATCTGACGGATGACCGGAATCAGGCGGCACACAAACGTCGTAATGTCGCCATAGCGCCGGAAGACGTCTTCCGCCTGATTCAGCGCCTCTTCCTTCAGAAAGAAGTACCGCCCGTATTTATGCAGAACGGGACGCCCCAGCTTCAGCCCCAGCCAGTAGTTCACATACGCCCCGATCAGGCAGCCCACGAGCCCCGCCAGCACGCAACCCGTCATGTCCATCCAGGCATGCGCAAAGGTCAGTTCGCCGCGAATGGCCATAAACCCGGCCGGAATCATCACCACCTCGCTCGGAAACGGAATAAACGAGCTTTCGATGGCCATAAAAACCACAATGAGTACAAAGCCCCACACAGGGGCATATCCGGCAATGACTTCCAGATGGGAGGCAAGTGTTTCGAGCATGGCGGCTGTTCAGCAGAGAGAGAGGAATGAAAAAAACCGGGGCAGATTCTAACGAAAATCCAGCCGCATTTCCATGCCGAAACAGCGCGCGGGAGGCAGGCGGCCGGGAAAGACGTCATCCGTGTCGGCTGACCGGCGGCTCCCGCCACACGCCTATTCCCGTGGCGGGGGCGTGGCAAAGGCTTCATCGAAGGTAATCACCGTGTAGTAGCGGCTGTCTTCGAATTGCACGCGCTCATCAATCCGGCGCTTGAGTTCCGCCTTGCGGTCCATCAGGTCGAACGGGACGACCAGATCGAAAATCAGGTTGGTATGCGTCGGGCCGCGCACCATCCGGAAATCGTGGATCTGGAGGCGCGAATCAATGCCGTGCACGGCTTCGGCGACGAGCCCGCGCATGCGCGTGAGTTCCGCATCGTCCGTGACCACCGGGTCATAGTGGATGACCAGATGAATGTCGTGCTTCTGGAGAAACGTGCGCTCGATTTCATCAATCAGGTCGTGGCAGGCGAGCACCGGCTCTTTGCTGTCGAGTTCCGCATGCACACTGGCGAAACGGCGGCCCGGACCGTAATCGTGCACCATCAGGTCGTGGATGCCGAGTACCTTGTCGTGGGAGAGAATCTCCTCGGCGATGCGCTTGACGAGCTTGGGGTCGGGTGCCGTTCCGAGCAGCGTATTGACCGTCTCCTTGCCGATTTCATACCCGTTCCGGAGAATGAAAAGGGCAACCAGCAAACCGAAATAGCCGTCCGCGCGCCAGCCGGTCAGCACTTCCAGCACGGAGGCGAACAAAACCGCCCCCGTGGCCAGCACGTCGTTGCGGCTGTCATCCGCCGTGGCCTGCAGCGCCGCAGAGTCGATCCGTCTGCCCAGCGTCCGCTGAAAATGCGCCATCCAGAGTTTCAGGAGAATCGACCCGGCGAGAATCAGCACGGAAAGAACGCTGAAACTCGTGGATACCGGGTGCAGGATGCGGCCGATCGAGGTTTTCGCCAGTTCGACCCCGACGAGCAGAATCAGCAGAGAGATGGCGAGCGCCGTCAGGTACTCGATGCGGGCGTGTCCGTAGGGGTGCTCGGCGTCCGCGGCTTTTCCGGCGAGCCGAAAGCCGAAATACGTCACGGCGGCACTCCCGGAATCGGACAGATTGTTGATGGCATCGGCCATCATGGAAAGACTGCCCGAGAGAATCCCGGCCACAACCTTGGCTGCGCACAGCAGGAGGTTGCAGACGAGCCCGGTGATGCCCGCCAGTTTCCCGTATGTCGTGCGCGTCTCTGCCAGTTCCGTCTGTTCCGGATGGCGGACAAAGAGCCGAATCAGAAATGAAGTCATGAAGGATTCCCGTGTCGTGTGTGCCCGTCTGATTCTAGCCCTTTACCCGTAAAAAGCAATGACGGCACGGCATCCGTTTCCTGTTTTCCTGTTCCCACAAAACGGGGCGACCGCCCCCAAAACGGAACGACCACCCCTCCGTGTGGATTTCCCGGGAAATGGAGAAGCGGGAGGAGGACGGAAAACCAGGCTTATCCCTGTTTTTTTTTTTCGGGATAATTGATCCAGATTTCTTGAAAGATGGCTCCCGCAGCCTCTTTTCAAGACTAGATACTCGTGAATGGTCCGCCAATACTTTTTCACCCGAAAGTTCAGTAAAATAACTTCGCCGGCGCTCCAATGGTTGCACAGACTTCGTTCAGGCGGCTCTGCCGCCGAGAAAAAGTCCTTATTTGACACCTTGGTCGGAACGTAGTGGAGACTTCAGAAGGGGGCTACTCCGTGTGGCGCAATTTTCTTAACTCATCGCGAGGCTGAGTTTCATAACCTTCCTCCGTGTGGCTCAAAAATCCTGGATAAGCCTGAAAACAGTCTGCATTGCCCGGAAGGGGGCTCTCATGCTATCCTTTCCGTGTTCCTTTCCGGACAATTCGGAAGGAGATTCTGCCATGCCGCGACAACCCGTCCATCCCGATATCGGCGCCATTCCACCGCCCCAAAAACCCTTCCTTTCCGTTTGCATCATTACCGGAAATGAAGAGGAAAACATCCGGCGTTGTCTGGAAAGTGTGCGCTGGGCGGATGAAATCGTAATCGTCGACAGCTTCAGCACCGACCGCACCGTGGAAATTGCGCGCGAATTCACGACGCGCATCTACCAGCACCGCTGGACGGGCTACATCGGGCAAAAAGCCATCGCCCGCAATCTCGCACGGGGAGAATGGATTCTCTTTGTGGACGCCGATGAAGCCGTGTCCGGCGATTTGCGGCGCGAAGTTCGGCAGCGCTTCCTCGCCGGGGTCTCCGATTCCGTGGACGGCTTCGATTTCCCGCGTCAGGTCTGGTATCTGCACCGGTGGATTCGCCACGGCGACTGGTATCCCGACACAAAACTGCGCCTCTTCCGCAAAGCCAACGGACACTGTTGCGGCATGGAGCCGCACGAGCGCATCGACGTCAACGGCGATGTTCAGCACCTGACCTCCCCGCTGTATCACTACACATACGACAATATCGAGGACCAGATGAAGACCATCAACCGGTTTTCGACCATTGCCGCGCAGGGACAGCAGCACATCCGCCATTCCCGCCTCTTTATTCTCTGGTGCATGCTGATGCACCCGCCGTTCCGTTTTATCCGATGCTATTTCGTCAAATTCGGGTTTCTTGACGGCATGGCCGGTTTTATCATTGCGATGACCATTGCCTATGCAACCTTCATCAAATACGCAAAATACTGGGAATTACAGTCCGAACTGCACAACCGCAAACACGGGTGCGAAGGTCTTGAGGACAATGATGTTCCCTGAATCCGGCACAGGAAAGCACGCGCAAAAGGTTGCGGCGCTGCTCCTTGCGGGCCTGTTGCTGCTGCCGGGTGTTGCGTCCGGACAGCAGTCGCTTTTTGCGCTCGATCCGGCTGCGGAGTCCGCGGAACCGGTGCAGAACCTGAGCGCGGCGCAGATTCTCGAAGCCTGCGCCGCGCGGATGGCGTTCGGCCCCGTGCGGCTGGCGGGCAATCTGAACATGCGCAAGCGCTACGGCGTTTCGCTGCGGCAGTTCCCGTTCATCGCCGATGCGAACTTTCAGGGAAGCGCCTCCACCTTCCGCTTTACGCTGGGCGGCGAAGACGGACAGGCGCCGCGCATTTATCTGGCGCAGCGGACGCCGGGCGGCGGGCTCACGCTCACGCGGCCGGACGGCGGGCCGGCCCCCGCCCCCACGGATGCCATCGAGGGCACGGATCTGTCCTGGCTCGATGCATCCTTCGATTTTGTCTGGTGGAAAAATCCCGTCCTGCGCGGAACGGACCGCGTCAAGGGGCGCGAATGCGTTATTCTCGAGGCGGAGCCGCCCGCCCCGCTGCCGAATTGCGCCCGGGCGCGGCTCTGGATCGACCGGTCGCAGTTTGTCATTCTGCAGGCGGAGCAGCTCCGGGCGGACGGACGCGCCATGCGGCGCCTCTGGATCCGCTCCGTCCAGAAAGTCGATGACTGCTGGATGCCGCGCGACCTCGAAGTCGAAACCGTCGGCTCGGGGCACCGCACGCGGCTCCATTTCGACGATGTCTCCTTCCCGGAGGCGCCCGCCGCCGCTGCGAACGCCGTTTCTCCGGAGGGGCCGCAGTCATGACGGCGCCTCTGTGCATGAACCGCCGGGCCGCAGGTCTCCGGCGCCTGGCGCCGCTGGCGCCGCTCGCCGTCCTGCTCGCGCTGGGCGGCTGCAAATCCGCGCAGGAATGGCGCGAAGAAGCGGACCGCGTCGGCGAAGCCTATCTCTCGAAGGCGCAGAAGCAGGTCTCCGGGCACACGGAACCGATCAACATTGAAACCCCGGCGGATACGCTCCGCCGCCGGCTCCTGCTCGATCAGGATCTGATGATCAGCGACAGCGCCTCCTTCGGCATCCGCGACCTCCCGGCGAACCGGTACTGGCGCGCGGAAAGCCGCCTCAACCCGGGCGAGCCCGGCGGCGCCGTGGAATTCGCGCCCGAAGCGGGCGAAATCCTCGAAATTTCGCTGCTCGACGCCGTGCGCATCGCCGCGCACAACAGCCGCGATTACCAGCAGGCGAAGGAAGAACTCTTCTCCGCCGCGCTCGCGCTCGACCTGGAAGACCGCACCTTCCGCAGCACCTTCGAGGGGCTCCTCAGCGGTGCGATCTCGTCCTCGCGCACCGACGGCGAAGACCGCCATTCGTCCCACAACGAAGACGGCGGACTCTCCCTTTCGCGCACCTTTGAAAACGGAGCCGAACTCACCGGCGCGCTCACGTTCAACATCGCCGGCATGCTCGACGGCGACCGCTCCACGGCGTGGGGCTCCGTGGCCGATCTGAGCATCAGCATTCCCCTGCTGCGCGGTGCCGGGCGCCTCGTCAAAATGGAGTCGCTCACGCAGGCGCAGCGCGACCTCATCTACGCCGTGCGCTCCTTCGAGCAGACCAAGCGCGCGTTCGTCGTGGAAATCGCCGGTTCCTACCTCAATCTGCTGCTCGCGCTGCGGACGCGCCAGAACGAAGACGAAAACTACAAGCGCGTCATTCTCTCCACGCGGCGCTCGCGCCGCATGGCCGATGCCAGCCGGATGTCGCTCTCGGAATTCGATCAGTCGCACCAGAGCGAACTCTCCGCCCGCGCCTCGTGGATTGCCGCCTGCCAGTCGTACGAAGCCTCGCTGGAATCCTTCAAGATGCGGCTGGGGCTCCCGCCGGACGCGCGCATTCAGCCGCGGACGGCCGACCTGAACGATCTCCAGGCGTATGCGGAAACCTATGCAGGGACGAAGCTCGGCCCCTACGACATCGGGGACGGCTCCCAGACGGTGACGCTCGAGGCGCCGGAATCGGTCGATGCCGGTGACATGAAAGAGCGCACCGACCGCGCCATCCGCCTCGCGTTCACGAACCGGCTCGACTTCGTCTCGTACCGCGACCGCATCGAAGACGCCCAGCGGCATCTGCTCATCGCGGAAGACGCGTTGCGCGCCGAATTCACGATCGGCGGCACGGCCTCCATCGGCGAGGCCGCCTCGCCGTCCATGGGCGCGCAGGGCAAAGACCACGCCGATTTCAAAATCAAGAACGCCACCTACGGCGGCACCGTCCACATCGATCTGCCCATCGAGCGGAGTGCCGAGCGCAATTCCTACCGCAACGCGCTCATTTCGCTGGAGCGGGCCGTCCGCACCTATCAGGAACAGGAGGACCAGCTCAAGCGCACCATCCGCCAGGCGATGCGCGACCTCTCGCAGGAACTGGAAAATCTGCGCATCCAGCACGTGGCCGTCGATCTGGCGCAGCGGCGCGTCCGCAACCAGGACCTGCTCCTGCAGGCCGGGCGCGCGGAAATGACCGATGTGCTCGATGCGCAGGCGGCGCTGGTTCGCGCGCAGAATTCGCTCTACTCCGCCGTCACGAGCTACCGCGAAAGCGAGCTCTCGCTGCAGAGCGCTCTCGGCATTCTCGACGTCGGCGTGGATGGCGTGTGGACCGAAGCCGACCTTTCCGCGCTGCGTCTGCGCAAGGCGCCGGACGCCGGGGAACCGGCGCCGGAGACGGAGGCGGTGCCCGCCCCCGCGGTCGCGCCGGCACCCGCGACC
>CASFKR010000131.1 GCA_949295265.1 uncultured Verrucomicrobiota bacterium
CGTCGCCCGCGCTGTCCGGCCGGTACCGGCGCAGGAGCGCGGAGAATTCAAACCGGGCGCAGAAGGCTTCGAGCGCGGCGGGGTCGGGTTCCTGCAGCGCGAGCGCGTCCAGCGTGATGCCCAGCGGGACATCGCGGCGGATTTCCGCCAGCTTGCGGGAGAGGCGCCCCAACTCGGCGTTGGCCGCGATTTTCTCGGCCATTTTGCCTTTCAGCTCGCCGGTATGCGCGAGAATGTTCTCGAGCGAGCCATACTGCTCCAGAAGCGTGGAGGCGCCTTTGGGGCCGATGCCCGGGAAGCCGGGGATGTTGTCCGCCGAATCGCCCGCAATGCCGAGGTAGTCGACCATCTGGGCGGGGCTCGTCAGGTGCCATTCCGCGCAGACGCGCGCCGGGTCGTAGAGGTCTTCGGTGCCGGTGCCGGATTTGGCGGGGCGGCACAGGAACGTGTGTTCCGTCACGAGCTGCGCGATATCCTTGTCCGGCGTCACCAGCCACGTAGTGAACCCTTTTTCCTCGGCCTGAGCGGCGAGGGTGCCCATGATGTCATCGGCTTCGAAACCGGGGATGCGCAGGAACGGGACGCGCAGGGCGGCGGCGAATTCGGCGGCGGGCTCAATGCTCGCGGCAATGTCCTCGGGAAGTTTGTCGCGCGTGGCTTTGTACGCGGGGTAGAGCTCGTGCCGGAAGGTCGGCGAGCAGTCCATCGCGAAGGCGGCATGCGTCGCGCCGCGCTCGGTGAGGAGTTCGTGCACGATATTCGTGAAGACGAACAGCGCCGAGGTGTTGAAGCCGGTGCTGGTCATGCGCGGCCGGTTCAGGAGCGCGAAATGACCGCGGTAGAGCAGCGGCATGACGTCGAGGACGAGCAGTTTCATGGCGGGACGGTGCGCAGGGCGGGCGCGCGGGGGCTCAGTCGTTGCGGAAGACGCGGCGTCCTTCGATGCGGAGCTTGCCCGCACCCAGCAGGCGGAGTGCCTCCGGGTAGGCGATGTGCTCTTCCACCTGAATGCGCGCATGGAGGCTTTCGGGCGTATCGGTGTCCAGCACCGGAACCGCACGCTGCACGATGATGGGGCCGGAATCCGTGCCCGCGTCCACGAAATGCACCGTGACGCCCGCGACCTTGGCGCCGTAATCGAGCGCCTGCTTCCACGAAGCAACGCCCGGAAAGGCCGGGAGCAGCGCCGGGTGGATGTTCAGCACGCGGTTCGGAAAGGCTTCCAGAAAACGCGCCTTGACGATGCGCATGAACCCGGCCAGCACGACGACCTGCGCGCCCGCTTCCTGCAGCGTCTGGATGTAGCGTTCCTCGGCGGGGCCCTCCAGTTTCGTTTTCCACGGTGCCGGGTCGAGATACGCACAGGGCAGGTTGTGGCGCCGGGCGCGGTCGAGAATGCCGGCATTCGGGACATCGGCGAGGACGCAGACGATGCGGGCGTTGAGCGTCCCGGCTTCGATGGCATCCTGGATGGATTGCATGTTGGTGCCGGAGCCGGAGCCCAGCACGCCGATTCGGAGGGGTTCAGATTGACCGGGAAAGGGAATCAGGGACATGGTATCAGTCTCTTCAAAAGCGGAAAAAGGACAGACGTGGACGTCTTTCCGATGGTATCAGAAACCCCGGTTCCCAACAACCAGCCTGCCGCTCGGATGCAGCCCGGCATTCCCGTGGCAGCGGGGGCTACCAGTACGTCGGGGTGGTGTCCAGCACGCGGTTGGTCGCCGGGGCTTCGGTGCAGAGCGGCTCGCCGGGGGCGACCGTCAGTGCCTCAATCCAGGCGGGATGCCGGAAGTCGACATCCGTGCGGAAGCGCTCCCGGAGGCGGGGCTGCGCCACGGCATCTGCCCAGCGTTCTTCGGTCCAGCGCTGGATGGAGACGGCGTGCGGGCAGTCGATGTAGCGGTTGCCGCGGATGAGGTTGTTGCCGCCGCCATTGATCTGGATGGCGCCGAAGCGCCCCCGCGCCGCGCGCGCAAAGGTGTTGCCCTCGATGAGGGTGCCGGAAATTTGGTCATCCAGGCGCACGGCGCACTGGCCCAGCCCGGTCGGGATGCCGGGCAGGGCGGGGCGCCCGACGTCGCGGAAGGTGTTGCCGAGAATCCGGTTGCCGAGATAGGTGGGGTCGCCCCAAATGTCGATGACGCCCTGATCGTCGGAATCGAGCACGCAGCGCTCGAAGAGGTTCGATGCCACGGTGTGGTTGTTGCCTTCCAGACGGAGGGCACTCGAGGGCATTTCGGAGAAGCGGCACGCTTCGATGCGGTTGCCGCAGCCTTCCAGCAGAATCGCGGGGGCATAGGTGCGGACGAGCGTGCCGATGCGCGCGAAGGTGACGTCGCGGACGCACGCATCGCCGGGGGTGAGCGTGCGACGCGTTCCGGCGGAAAGGTGCAGGGCGCGGTCGGCGACGTCGGTTACGGAGCCGCCGATGACGCGCAGTCCGGGGCAGTCGAGCAGTTCCACGGCGGAACCGCCGCCGATGTGCGAGAAGGTGCAGTTTTCCAGGCGCAGCCCCGGGCAGTGATGCGCTTTGAGTGCCGTTCCGCGAATGCCTTTGAAGGTGAAGCCGCGGAGCGTCAGGTTCGTGACGTTGTGCAGTTCCATCGCCACGCCGGGCGCAACGGCGAGGCCGACCCGCCAGGGCGCAGCCGCGTCAAAGGGCGGCGGGGGCGGACGGAAAAAGAGGAGCCGCTCCGCGCGGGCCAGATAGTACTGCCCGGGCTGCGTGAGTTCCGGAAGCGCATTGAGCACGCGCAGACGGTTGGTGGCCCCCATTCCGTAATCAGGCTTTTCGCCCAGCCGCAGGAAGACCGGTCCGTCGGGCGAGCCTCCCGTAACGGTGGCGGGGACGCGCGAGTCGCTCCACGCATGCTTCCAGTAGCCTTGCAGCTGCAGATCCGGCTCGGCGGTCCAGCGCAAGGCCCGCGCGGGATCCGGAGCTTCCACGAGGATGTCGCCGGTCTGCGCTTTTTTATCCGCATGGCCGGCGTGCGGAAAGGGTTCGTAGGCGTGCGGAAGGGCGCAGTCGGGCCATGAGGCGGGGCGGAGCGGGAAGGATGCACCGCCATCGTTTTCCACAAAGACGACGGGCAACCCCAATGCATGGCGGTCGGAGCGCCGGATGCCGTCCGGTGCCGGAAGCGGTACGCCATCGGGTACCGGCGCGACGAGCAGATTCGCCGTATCGTCCGGCAGCCGGGCGCGCAACGCTTCGGGAAGCGATGCCTCCGCAACGGGCCGGAAGGTTTCCGAGGAAAGCGTGATGCAGCCTGTAACGACGGCATTGGTAAGCACGCGCCCTGAATGACTGGGCGTAATCCAGCGGGTGGGAAGGGGAGAAACGGACGCTGATGCAGCCGCCGGGAGGCAAAGCAGCAGGCAGGCGCCCAGGGCAGGGAGTGTCAGTCGTTGCATGGCAGGAATTGTGCCGGGAAGGGTGGGGAGAAAACGGGAGAACAGGCGTTGGGGCACCGCTGTCAGCGGCTCAGGATGGGGCGCAGCGCAATCGACGTAAACTGCCATTCGCCATCGCCGTTTTTGCGGAGGCGCGCCACCAGTTCCCGGGCGTCCACGCCCGAAAAGCCCCAGGCCGCGGCATTGCCGAGAATCGAGATGTCGCCGGAAACCATCGCTTCTTCATCACCCGTGAAGGAAATCTGCAGATCGTCGAAGCGCACATCGACCGAGTCGGCGTATTGCCGCGCCGTCAGGATGGCGCGAATTCGGTCGTCCGCCTCCGGCAGCGCGCGGTTGAAGCCCGCTTCCGGCGCGACGATGCGGCAGACGGGCGCCGTGAGCGCGGCGAGCGTCCGGGCCTTGCGGAGCGCGGCAATGGGGGCTTCGGGTCCGCTTTTCGAGAGTTCTTCCTCGACGACGGCGAAGACCTTGCGCACGCGCCCCTCTTCGCCGCGGCAGGAGGCGGCGAGAACGCCGACGGCGGCAATCACGAGAAGCAGGGCGAAGAGCAGGCGTTTGTTCATCGGGCGGACGGAGCGTTGCGGGTGGTCAGGAGGCGGGCGGCTGCGGCGAGCGCGGCGGCGAGCAGCACGGTCGGCGCGGAGGGCTGCGTATCGAGAACCCAGGCGAGCGCAAGCCCGCCGCAGAGGCACAGAAACGTCAGCAGCCCCGTCAGCGCCATCATCGGAACGATGCGGCGGCAGAGGCGGCGCGCGGTCAATGCCGGCAGCGTGAGCAGCGCAATCACCAGAACAATGCCGACGGCGCGCACGAGGAGCACGACCGCCAGCGCCGTCAGCACCGCCAGCACGCGTTCATAGAGCGCGGCGGGCGCACCGCGCAGCGCTGTGGCTTCCGCATTGAAGGAGATGGAGAGAATCCCGCGCCAGAACAGCGCGAGCACTGCGGGGACCAGCAGCGCAAAAAAGCCCATCACCGCCAAATCCGCCGGGGACACCAGCAGAATCGAGCCGAACAGGTAGCCCATGAGGTCGCCCTGATAGCCCGGCGTGGCGGAAAGAAACGCCAGCCCGACCGCCATGCCGACGGCCCAGACGGCGGAGAGCGCCGCATCGGAGCCGGAGGCCGCGCCGCCTCCTTGCAGGGGCGGCGCGCGCCGTCCCGCCAGGTAGAGCGCCGCGAGAACGGCGGCCGCGAGCGCACCGGTCATCGGGCTGATCCACGCGAGCCCGCAAGCCACCTGCAGGTATTGCGCGAGACCCAGTCCGGCCAGACAGGTGTGCGAAATGGCGCCGGCGGCATACGTGTTGCGGCGCAGCAGGGTCAGCGGACCCATGGCGCCGCAAACGACGGCGGCGAGCAGCGATGCCAGCAGGGGATAAAGCAGCAGCATGGCGGGCGTCCGTCAAATCTCCGGTGCGGGCCCGGCGGGCAGCCCGATCTGCACTTCGACCGCGTCCGTGCCCGCTTCCGGCTCGTCCGTTTCATCGGGCAGAACGAAGTCGAAGGAGCCGTCGTCTTTGAAGAGCGGCTTGCGGTACGTGGATTCCCGGACAATGTCGCCGCGCCCCAGACTCACGACGAAATACGGAATGATGCGAAATTCGTCAAACACGCACACTTCAAGCGGCAGCGTCAGGTCTTCCGGAATTTTGCTCGTGTATTCCACGCCCGTTTCCAGCAACGGGACGTCCTGCATCACAAACGGGTCGTAATCGCCCGGACGGTACGCGCGGATGCTCGCCGGCATCGGGGTGCCCGCTTTGTGGACAATCTGGAGCTCGCCGAAATATGTGGGGTCGAGGGAATTCTGCAGAATGGAAACGGAGAAAATGTGCTTGCCGCCGCGCACATGGATGGTGGGCAGCGCGGTCAGGTCGGTGTGCGGCCCCACCTTGGCCACGGCATTGACGCGGTCGAAGCCGTAGCGGATTTTCGCCTGACGCGCTGCGGCGCGCACTTCGGGCGTCGAGGCTTCGTGCGGGTAGACGAACACCGGGTTGCGCGTATCGAGCGCCCGCCGGTAATCGGTGCGTCCGGCACGGATTTCGTTGAAGGGGTTGACGTGCGTGGAAAGGCGCGGATATTCGCGCGTCGCGGTTGCGAAGGTGATGCGTCCGCGCGCTTCGATTTCACGGATTTCCTCCCAGGTCAGCAGCGGGACGCCATTGAGCGAGCGGCGCTCTGCGGGCGTGGCCCCGATAAAGGTCGTCGGGAGCGCCACAATCGCCGTGTAGTTGAGCAGCTCGAGCGTCGGCTCGATGAGGTCCGGCAAATCCTGCGAGGGAATGTCGATGACGATGATGAGCGGGTAATGCGGCAGGGAGCGGCCCCACAACTGGTACTGGCGCAGGCGCTGCGGCGCAATGGTTTCGCATTTGCCCAGATTGCACAGGTAGAGCAGATGCCGTTCGAATTCGTCTGCCGTGGTGGCGTGGTCTCCGATGTCCTCTGCGGTGATTTGCCGGTAGTGCAGGATGGGGACTTCCACTTCGGGGAGAAACCGCGCGCGCACCAGCAGCACAAGCGGCAGCGCAACGGCCCAGAACAGCAGAACCTTGAAAAGCGTTCGGAAAAAGCGGCGCATGGAAGGGACGGGAAAAGAATCCGCCGGGTCCGGGCGGGTGGACGGATCCGGCGGAAAGAACGGAAGAGGGCGGTTAAGCCGGGGGATTGAACAGGACGGCTTCCGAGAGCGAGCGCCCGTCACTGAGCACGGGCAGAACGCGGTTGGACCACCGGCGGCGTCGCGCCGAGAGAATCACGACGTGGCCGCGCTGCACCAGATTGAAGGCATCCAGCCGATGCGCCACGCGGTACAGCCGCTGCAGCCGGAGCGCCACCTCATCGGGCGTGTGCCCCTGCTCGAGCAGAACCGCCTCACGAATCCGCACGAGGTCGACCCAGAACCGCGAGAACGATTCCACGTCCTGAATGTCGAACCCGTTTTTGATGGTTTCGTACAGCGAGGACTCGGTGTACGTCGCCGCATACGGGCTGCGCGGATTCTTCCAGCGGTGGTTCCGGATGGCGTCGCCCAGGGAGAACGGGCGTTTGGCCTGCGCGGAAACAATGAGCATGCCGGAGGATTTGAGCACGCGGTTGCATTCCTTGACGAAGGCAAGCGGGTCGGAGACGGCCACGAGAATGTCAAGCGCGACGATGACCACGTCAAAAACCCCGTTTTCGTAGGGAATGGAGCCGTCCCCGCCGAGACAGGCGACGTCGGTCCCCAGGAAGTCAGCCGCTTCCTGCGCATGCGCCGGAGAGCGCGCAATGGTGCACCAGTTGCCGCCGCGCTCCCGCAGGGTGCGCGACATCACCGGATTGGGCATGCCGATATCCAGCAACGTCATCTGCGGCAGTTCGTCGATGGAGGGCAAGCGTTGCAGGCGATGCAGAATCGCCGCCAGCTCGAGGCGGCGCGGGAGTTGCATCTCAAACCGCTCCGTCTGCGTTAATTCCCGCTGCGGGAAAGCATTCCGTGGGTCCGGCGCATCGGTTGCGCGGCCCGCATCATCCCGGGAAGCATCGCGGGAGTCTTTGTCGAAAGTTTCCATGCTTGAAGAATAGCAAATCCGTACCATATCTACAACCGGTACAATCAGTTACAGGTTTACCCCGGATTTTTGAGCCACACGGAGGAAGGTTGTGAAACTCAGCCTCGCGATGAGTTAAGATAATTGAGCCACACGGACTCTGTCTCCACTAACGTTCCGACCAAGGTGTCAAATAAGGACTTTTTCTCGGCGGCAGAGCCGCCTGAACGA